>NC_012883.1:1230533-1538166 GCF_000022545.1 Thermococcus sibiricus MM 739 | reverse complement strand
GAAAATTTATCATATCTTTTTGCTGGGTTCATGATTTTCACCTATTTATTATATTTATGAAATTCAATTAAACTTACTCTTCCATTCCAACAAAGAATCAGTTTTTTAGTTGCCATATTGAAAATAATAACCCTAATTAACATCCCCCTTTATATAATATTTGGATAACAGGAGGTGATTTAAGATGGAGTGGAAATCACTGCTAATTGGATTCATAATTGGAGTAATCATCGCGATCCCCTACAGTCTGGCTCATTCGGGGGCACCTGACCAGAGTGAAAGGGATAGTCTTTGGAACGGATTTGGGCCAATGACGGGTCATATACAGGGTGGAATGATGGTTCACGGCATGATGGATGACGAGATGTATCAGGAAACGGAAGAGCACATGGCCAGCGGCGACTTCGCCGAAATGCACGAGGAGATGAAAAAAGGTATGGAGCCAATAATGGAGAAGTATATGGGCGAAGGCTGGAAAGAGATGCACGAGACCTGCGAGAGGTATATGGGGATTGAAGAGGAGGAAGAAAATGAATGAATTCCATAATTCTTTTCATTTATGTTTTTAAGGGGCTGATATTATGAGGAAATCCCTCTTTTTTGGAGTTTTACTTTTGTTTTTGCTATTTTTATCATACTATTTTTCTTTAACTCCTAAGGAAGGAGATGTTTTTACTGGTTATTTAGTAGAAGGTAAAGTCCTTAATGTCCAAAAAGCGCTGGTTTTGGCAGATACAGACTGCATACCAAATAATGATTATACAAAGCTCACCTGCACTGCAATAATCAATGCTAACGGGGAGATTTTGAAGGTACGCTACACACATCCCATAGAGGTACCATGCCTTTCCAAGGGGGATAACGTTAATATATCTATGAAAAACAATTCAACAGTGAAAATCATCCGTACAAGCAGGCCTTCAATGGAGCATTGATTGCTCATGATTAGGTGATAACAATGAAAAAGGTCTTTACTCTATTCTTGTTTGCTCTGATGGCTAAAAATGCTCTCGCTGAGCCTATCTCTGAGTTCACGGAGTTTACAGGGTTGACGACACTTTCAGTGATAGCTCTTGGAATCTTAAATGCATTGAGACCATCTATCTTCCTGATGATAGTGTTCCTTCTCTCAATGATAGCCTTAGTTGATGAAAATAGAGTCCTCAAAGTTGGATTTTCATTTACAGCGGGTGCTTTTCTTGGATACAGTGTTATAGCCTCTGCTTTGATGAGTCTCCACGGAAAATTTTTGTTCTTGAGACATTTTGTTGTGGCTTTTGGAATTGCAGTAGGACTATATAAGATACTCTCTTCCCTCGGATACGTAAAGATATCTACAAGCAATCCATTAAGAGAAAAAAGCAACAGGATTCTCGAAAAGGCTACTTCACCAGCAAGTGCCTTCTTAGTTGGAGGTGTAATGTCATTTCTATCCCTCTCATGTGTTCTACCTTCATATCTTTTAGTAACGTCTCTGTTATCTGATGGGTTCTCCTTTAGTATTAGAGCTGCCCTTTTAGGCATGTTTGTTGGGATATCCGTCCTTCCTCTGGCTTTAGTGACCTTAGGCTTTCACTATGGGAATAAATACGGTAAGCTTAGTGGAGCAGTTAATAAGCTTTCAAAAATGAGTGGACGGGGAGATCTGGCGATGGGTCTTGTCTTAGTGCTCGTGAGCGTGCTCTACTTTGTCTTCTTCTTTTAGCTTGAACTTTTCTATGTTCTCCCTTGTCCTCTTGAACTCTCTCAGGCACGTTGGACAGCAGAAGAAGTAGACTTTGTTGTGATATTTGTGGACTATCGGCTCTCCAATTATCTCTTTTCCACAGTAATCACACTTGAAGGGCACCTTTATTTTGGGCTTGAGTCTCTTTTCCCTGCCCTCAAGGATCGGCATTACCTCAATGACCTCAACACTGGTTTCTTCAATAACTCGTTTGAGGTCTTCCATACTATTCACGGCGACCTTTATGAGGTACTTAGTGCTCGTGAAGCGGTTTATTTCAATTATTTCCTCAAGCTCGTCCATTTTTTCCGGTTTTTCTGTCTTAACTATCAGTGCCACAACATTGTGTGCCCTCAGGAGCTCGGGGTTAAGCTTTATTGTGTATCCCCGGATAACGCCTTCCTTTTCGAGCTTCTCCAGTCGGGATTTGACGGTTGGCCTGCTGATGCCGAGCCTTTCAGCAAGCTCCGATATGCTGAGCCTCGCGTTGTCCAGCAAGAGGTATATGAGCTTCAGGTCCAGATCATCCAGCTTGGTCATGTTAACACACCTTCATCTGGATGTTGTTTATCAAAATATAAAAAATATTCGGTTAAAATTTGCATTTTGACATGGATAATACACATAAGTTCTGCTGAAGAGTAAATATTGGTGGCAATAATGAAGATCACTCTTAAAGTCAATGGCATGACCTGTGCTATGTGCGTTAAAACCATAGAGATAGCCCTGTCCCAACTGGAGGGAGTAAAGACGGCAAAGGCAAACCTAAACAGCGAGACCGTCTTCGTTGACTTTGACGAGTCAAAGGTCAGTCTGAATAAGATAATTCAGGCCATAGAAGATGTTGGCTACGAGGTGATAAGGGAGCGTAAGAATGTAGTGGTCAAAGTCGGCGGGATGACGTGCGCCATGTGCGCCAAAACTGTTGAAAAAGCAATTGACGAACTGCCCGGCGTTCTCGATGTGAGCGTCAACCTCGCGACAGAAACAGCGAGGATATCCTACAATCCTTCGTCTGTCGATGTTGAAGACATTAGAAGAGCCATTGAGGGTGTTGGATATGATTTTTTGGGCGTAGAGGGTGAGGAAACGCGTGATATAGAGAAGGAGGTGCGGGAGAGGCATCTCAAAGAGATGAAGCGCAACCTTCTTATTGCCTGGGGTGTCGGAATACCACTCTTTCTCTCCATGCAGCTTAAGAGGTTCGGGATCCACATTGAGAACCTGATCTACGTCCAGTTTATCCTTGCGACCATGGCGATAGCCTACGCCGGCAGGGGCATTTTCAAGAAAGCCTACTCTTCGCTCAAGCACAAAACCCTCAATATGGAGGTCATGTACGCCCTCGGCATAGGCTCGGCCTACCTGACGAGCGTCCTGGCAACGTTCGGCCTGGTTCCCAGGGAGTTCAACTTTTACGAGGCCAGCGTTCTTCTCATGGCATTTTTGCTCCTCGGTCGTTTCCTTGAGGCGAGAGCGAAGGGAAAAACGAGCGAGGCGATAAAGAAGCTTATAGGGCTTCAGGCAAAGAAGGCCACCGTTGTAAGGGACGGAAAGGAAATTGAGGTCCCGATAAGCGAAGTTAAAGTTGGGGACATCGTCATAGTGAAGCCCGGCGGGAAGATTCCAGTGGATGGCGTTGTCATTGAGGGCGAGAGCTACGTTGACGAGTCCATGATAACCGGTGAGCCGATTCCCAGCCTCAAGAAGTTCGGAGACAAGGTCATCGGCGGGACCATAAACAAGAATTCGGTCCTAAAAATTAAAGCGGAAAAAGTCGGGAGGGATACACTCCTTGCCCAGATAATAAAGCTTGTCGAGGAGGCCCAAAACACAAGACCCCCTGTGCAGAGACTCGCGGATACCGTGGTGACATATTTCATACCTGCGGTACTAGTGATCGCTTTGCTCTCCTTTGCCTACTGGTACTTCATAGCGGGCAAGCCTCTGGTGTTCGGGTTCACGACACTGCTTAGCGTCCTCGTTATTGCCTGCCCGTGCGCCTTCGGTCTGGCGACTCCAACGGCTTTAACCGTCGGTATCGGTAAGGGGGCGGAGATGGGAATACTCATCAAAAACGGCGAAGCGCTTGAAATAGCGAGAAAGGCAACGGTTGTGCTCTTCGACAAGACAGGCACGCTCACAAAGGGTAGGCCAGAGGTTACTGATGTGATAACCTTTGGAATGGACGAGAAGGAGCTTTTGAGACTGGTTGCATCCGCTGAGAAGCGCTCCGAGCACCCCCTTGGAGAAGCACTCGTGAAAAAGGTCCAGGAGATGAGCCTTGGGCTTGAAGAGCCGGAGGAATTTGAGGCAATAACCGGTAAAGGAGTTAGAGCGGTCGTTGGAGGAGGGGAAGTACTGGCTGGCAACAGGAAGCTCATGACCGAACAAGGCTACTCAGTGGAAGATGTGGAAGAAGAGCTCCAAAAGCTCGAAGATGAGGCAAAGACGGCTATAATAGTTGCCATAGATGGCAAGATAGTTGGAATAATAGGCATCGCGGACACGATAAAAGAGGGTGCGAAGGAGGTCATAGAGGAGCTCCACAGAATGGACAAGAAGGTTGGCATGATCACCGGCGACAATAAGAGGACTGCGAATGCGATAGCAAAGCAGCTGGGGGTTGACTACGTTTTGGCCGAGGTCCTGCCTCAGGATAAGGCGGGTGAGGTTAAGAAGCTCCAGGAGAAGGGGGAGATAGTAATCTTCGTCGGAGACGGCATAAACGATGCCCCCGCCCTAGCGCAGGCAGATGTTGGTATAGCCGTTGGAAATGCTACGGACATAGCGATGGAGAGCGGTGACATAGTGCTGGTCAAAAACGATCCAAAGGACGTGGTCAAGGCGATAAAACTTAGCCAGAAGACCATTGGAAAGATAAAGCAGAATATATTCTGGGCTATGTTCTACAACACCATACTGATACCCTTCGCGGCCGGGCTCGCCTTCTTGCTCTTTGAAATAACGTTCCAGCCGGAGTGGGCGGCTGGGGCGATGAGTCTGAGTAGTGTAAGCGTAGTTGCTAACTCCCTCATGCTCAAGCGGGTCAAGATTTGACAACCTTTTTATTTTTTGAAGACAAAATTATGGTGGTGCGAACATGATTCACGAATATGATGGAAAGATTGATTTCAATAGGGGAAAGGTTGTGCTCTGGTTTTCAATTCAGGGCTGTCCGCCGTGCAGATTAGTAGAGAGCTTTATGGAAGAGGTAAGCGAAGAGTTTTCTGAAATAAGGTTTATTCATGTGGGCGCTGAAAAATGGAGTAATATTGTGAAGCGTTTTGAGGTTTTGAACGTCCCCACGCTTGTCTATCTCAAGGACGGTAAAGAAGTTGCAAGACAGAACCTAATAAGGAGCAAAGAAGAAGTCTTGGCGAAAATTGAAGAGCTCCATGAGTGTTAGCTTCAAATCCATTTGAAGCTTTCAGAACCTTTTTATGTTTTTAGGGGAAAATAAACTGAGGTGAAACATTATGAGAAAAGTTTTTGCAGCTTTAGTAGTGGTTTTGCTTGGAGTAGCTGGAGGGATTTATGTGCTGGGCTTAAAGGAAACCGGTAGTTACGTGGCCCTTAAAGCCACTTTTAGAATGGGTGGAGCAGTTTACAAAGAGTATCAGCTTGAAGGAGATACTCTCGTCTTCAAGTTCGAGAGGAATGGCGACTTCTTCACCCAGGCGATAGAGACAAAGGAGTTCAGCACGGATGAAAAGTTTGCCCCTAAGAAGGTAATCATGGAGGTAAACACCAACGGGCAGATAAAACGCTACGAGGCAAAATTGGTGAAAGAGGAAGAAGATAGACTCATTTACGAGGTTAGTGAGCTCTAACTTTCTGGAACTCCAACCGGGAAGATGTACAATGGATCTCCAGGTACATCTATTACTTTTTTGACTTCTTTGTCTCTAAAGGCTCCCACAGCAACGGTTCCTAGGCCTAAAGCGGTAACCTGCAGATAGATATTCTGCCCCATGTGGCCGGCATCTATGTGCACGTATCTGTATCCTCTCTCTCCATATCTCCTCGTCGTCCTCTCGTAGTGAGCAACGATTATGATGTTTATCGGTGCGATTTCAACGTGCCTTTGATTGAGACATGCTTTTGCTAATGGGCCGTTTAAGTTTCCTTCCCGTATTAGTTCGAGAGCATGGTTTTTGCCGTCGTAGTGGTAGAATCCGGGCTCAAGGCCTTCGACGTTCGAAACCGCCACGTAGACTTCAAAAGGATAGCACGCGCCTGCGCTCGGAGAAGTCCTCTTTCCATGGGCGTTTATCCCGTAGGCAGCCCAAAGTATCTGAGAAACCTGTTCGAGTGTTAGAGGTTCGGCCTTGTACCGCCTGATGCTTTTCCTAAGGTTTATTGCTTCTTCTACACTCATTTCACCCTTACGCCTTGGAGAAGGCAGTTCAATCCTCATGGCACATCCCAGAATTAATGAATGCATTTTCATTGATTAAGTTTTTGCCTCAAAAGAAAAAGTGGAGAGACAATCACTCCTCAGAAAGCGTCGGCACGGCGCTCCCGGCTTCGAACTTCGCCGTAAAGAGGTGCCTCGTCCTGTTTGCAATCCACACAAGGCTGAGCATTATGGGGACCTCTTCGAGGACGCCGACCACTGTCGCCAGCGCTGCCCCGCTCTCCAGGCCGAAGAGCGCTATAGCCACTGCCACAGCGAGCTCGAAGAAGTTGCTCGCTCCTATGAACGAGGCTGGAGCTGCCACCTTGTGCGGGAGCTTCCAGAGCCACGCCCAGCCGTAGGCGATGGCGAAGATGAAGTATGTCTGTATCGTGAGTGGAATGGCGATGAGGACTATGTGAAGCGGGTTCTCAAGGATTATGTTGCCTTGGAAGGAGAAGATCAGTATCAGTGTTAGGAGGAGTCCCACTATGGAAACCGTGCTCAACTTTGGAAGGAAATTCTTTTCAAACCACTCGGGCCCCTTTGTCCTGAGAATATGTCTCCTTGAGATGTAGCCGGCCGTTAGGGGAATGACCACGAAGAGAACCACGGAGATGAGGAGTGTCTCATAGGGGACAGGGATCTTGTTTAATCCCATGAGGAAGCCGACTATCGGGGCGAAGGCGAAGAGGATTATGATGTCGTTGGTCGCAACCTGGACGAGCGTGTAGAGAGGGTCGCCGTCCGCGAGGTAGCTCCACACGAAGACCATTGCGGTGCATGGTGCTGCTCCGAGGAGTATTGCACCGGCTATGTACTCTTTGGCGAGTGAAACATCTATGAGGCCGAGCTTTGCAGAAAACAGGATCCCTATGAAGAAAGAGCTTATCAGAAACATGCTGAAAGGTTTGATCAGCCAGTTTGTGACCCAGGTTACGATAAGTCCCTTGAGCATCTGCCCCTTATGGACGTTCTTTATGGCTGAAAAGTCCACTTTAACCATCATCGGGTATATCATGGCCCATATCAGGACGGCTATCGGGATGTTAACGTTAGCAACCGTGAACTTTGAAAGAGCCTGTGACACTGAAGGCATAAATTTTCCAAGCGCTATCCCCGCGATTATACAGAGGGCAACCCAGATTGAGAGGTACTTTTCAAAAAATCCTAGTCCCTTCTTTTCCATTTTTCCACCCTTTTTGAGATGAGTCGAATTTCATATAAAAGTCTTTTCAAAACCAAAGGTGGAACTTAAAATGAAATTTAATTCATATGTGTTGATCTATATAGACTATAGCGAAAAGATATTTAAAGTCCATTTTTGAGTCTTAATCGGTGAGTAAAATGGACGAGAAGCTCATACTCTTCGTCTGCGTGAAGAACTCGGCCCGGAGTCAGATGGCGGAGGCTTTTTTCAACCACTTCAACGACGACCCGAGGTTTAAGGTCATGAGCGCCGGGACGGAGCCGGCTGAGGAGATAGATCCTTTGGCAAGGAAGGTGATGGAGGAGATTGGAATTTCTCTCGAGGGGCAGTACCCGAAGCTCTACACCGAGGAGATGGCTGAGAAGGCATACATCGTCATAACGATGGGCTGCCTCGACAGGTGCCCCTACGCTCCCCCGGAGAAGACGTGGGACTGGGGGCTCGAAGACCCCTACGGGAAACCGATAGAGAAGTACCGAGAGGTGAGGGACGAGATAAAGCGGAGGGTGATTAAGCTTATTGAAGACTTGAAAGCGGGCAAGAGCAAGGAGGAGATAATCGGGAGAAAAAGTCTTTTCAGTCTTTGACGGCATCAAGCCGGCCCTTTCTAACTATCTCCACTTCACCCTTTATCTTCTCAGCTCCCACCGTGTTAAACACCGTCCCGTATTTCTCAGCAAGCTCCTTGACGCGGAGTACCTTTTTCTCGGGCTCTTCCGTCACGATGCGGACTTTGTAGGTAATCTCCTTCAGCCGGGGCTCTTCTTGATCCCTCCATCCCGAGACGATTACGTGCATTTCATCAACTTTTAGCCGCATCTTCTTTATGAGCCTGCCCCAGTTCACGGTCAGACAGCCGCCTATAGCAGCGAGCAGGTACTCTGTCGGATTCGGCCCAGCGTTTCGGCCGTCTGTGCTCGTGTCTATCTTAAAAGAGAAGCCCCTAACCTTCACCTCGCTCCCCACGTTGCCATCCCATTTAAGTTCGGCTTTGTACTCAAGACGCTTCATACCCATCCCCGGTTTGTGTATGGATTTCCCTTCAAATAAATCTTTTCCACAGAAATCTTAGCGTTCGAAAACCTTTTATACGTTGGGCAGAAAGATCTCATAGGGATTGAAATGGGCGACCATCACGCTCACGGGGTAAAGGGGAGAATACTTTTCTCCTTTGCTCTTAACATCATCATAACAATCGCCGAGGTAGTTGGGGGGCTTCTCTCGGGAAGTTTAGCGCTCCTTAGTGATTCTCTCCACAACTTCGGCGACAGCATGAGTCTGCTCGCGAGCTACTTTGCCATAAGAATTGGCGAGCGGAAGGCCAACGAGAAGTACACCTTCGGTTACAGGCGGGTCGAAATCCTCGTGGCGTTTATGAACTCGGCTGTGCTCGTGGGTGTTTCACTACTCCTCCTTGTCGAAGCGTATCGGCGTTTTAAGAACCCCGAGCCGATAGATGGCCCGCTGATGTTAGGTGTGGCGTTGATTGGTCTTTTTGCTAACCTGTTCTCAGTCTTGCTTCTTCACGAGCATGCTCATGGCCTTAACGTCCGCTCAGCTTACCTGCACCTTCTAACGGATACCCTCTCGTCGGTTGCTGTTGTCGCCGGTGGAATCGCTATAATGAAATGGAACATTCTTTGGATTGACCCGCTCGTGACGGTCTTTATCTCGCTCTACATCCTCCGCGAGGCCTACGAAATCCTCAGGGAGAGTATTGAGGTTCTCATGGAGGCCTCTCCAGAACTCGACCTTGAAGCAGTAAAGCGCGAAATTGAGGCAATTCCGGGCGTTAAGAACGCGCACCACTTCCATGCCTGGCGGATAGGTGAGGATGAAGTCCACTTCGAGTGTCACGTCGAGGTTGATGACATGCCGCTGGGCGAGGCGCAGAGGATTATTGACGAGATCGAGGAAAGGTTGAGAAAGTTTGGGATAACGCATGTTACTGTCCAACTCGAAGTGGACAGGTGTGATGGCAAGAACCTGCTGTGCGGTGATGGAGATGCCTAAGGTCGCAGTTCCGACTTCAAAGGGTGGGCTGGATGACAGGGTTCACGAGAGCCTCGTGAGGGCTGAGACCTTCACAGTCGTTGAACTTGATGGTGGCAACATAAAGGAAGTTCAGGTTATTGAAAACCCTTACCGAGGGGAACCACACGGGGCCGGCCCGAAAGTGGCGCTCTTCCTCGTTAACCTCGGCGTCGATGTTCTTCTAACGCCGATGGAATGTCCGAAGGGAAAGCCCATACTAGAAGCGGGGGGGGTTAGAATAGTGAAAGTAAAGGCAGGAAAAAGAGTGGAAGAAGCTCTCAGGAGTCTCCGAAGTAGTTTATAGCTCCAGCAGGACATATCCTCTGGCAGCCTCTGCAGAACTCCACACAGTTCTCTGGGTTGACAACTCTGGGCTTTCCGGGGTTGGGATCAACTTCATAGACTTCATGGGGGCAGAAGTTAACGCATGTTAAACATCCGGTGCACTTTTCGTAATCTATCATGGGGTACCAGTTCTTTGCCATTTTCATCCCTCCTGGGTATCCACACTCATGGCCTCGTCTATGACTTTGATGACCTCTTCAGTGGTCATGTTCCTGATTTCAATCCCAATGAACTTTTGTTCATCGAATCCAAGCTCTTTAAACGTCCAGCCGAACATCTTCTTCTGCATCACCGGGTCGCACCCGGCCACGAAGAGCTTCTCTATGTCGTTTCCGTTTTTCAATAAAGCTCTCCAGAAGTTGTCGCCATCAGTGGCACAGAGCTGTGGATGTAGTGCTACAAAGTCGACTTTTTTCTCCCTTCTAAAGTGATTCAAGATTTCAAAAACATTCATTTTTTGGAAAGAAGGGCAGGTCCCTTGGCAGACACATAAGATTAGACCTTTCATTGGCATCACCATAATATATGAGTTTTAATTCACTTAAAAATATTTTCAAATGTGAAGGTTTTCAACTTATGGTTTGAGGACAAAAACGTTCCAAAAACTTTAAATTTCGTTCACATGATCATCTTTCGATGTCCATGTTGTTACTGAGAA
The DNA here is from genome assembly GCF_000022545.1 of Thermococcus sibiricus MM 739. NCBI lineage: Archaea > Methanobacteriati > Methanobacteriota > Thermococci > Thermococcales > Thermococcaceae > Thermococcus > Thermococcus sibiricus. The sequence goes on along the minus strand of NC_012883.1, from coordinate 1,527,794 downwards.
ACATTACCTACTCCGCAAATGGCAGAAAAATATTAGAAAAAATCAATATGCGCTTCAAAGAGGGCATGAGCTACTCTATTCTCGGCCCCAATGGTGCTGGAAAGTCCACCATAGCTTATATTTTAATGGGGGTTATAAAGCCAAGTGAAGGTAGAATCTTTATGGGAGATAAGGATATAACGGAGTTAAATATAACCGAGAGAGCCAGATTAGGTATTAGCTTACTATGGCAAGAACCGGCCCGCTATGATGGGATTACCGTCGAGGAGTATCTCACACTTGGAGGAAAACTAAATGTGGATAAAGAGGAATTGAAAGAAGTCCTTGAGATTGTGGGTCTGCCATATGAACTCTATCATTCCAGGTTTGTTGACAAGAGTCTCAGTGGCGGGGAAAGAAAAAGAGTTGAGCTTGCATCTATTCTTCTCTTAAAACCAAAATATGCAATTCTTGATGAACCCGATTCTGGCCTAGACATAACTGTAACTGAGTTAATAGACAGAATCTTAGATTATTTGAAAAGGATTGGAACAACAATAATTCTAATCACTCACCATGAGGACATTGCAAAGAAAACAGAGTTTAGTTACTTTGTGTGCAGTGGAAAAATCGTAAGAAAAGGGTTCTCTGATGAGGTAGTTGAATACTACAAGAGGGCTTGTGGAAAATGCCCGCTTTTGGAAGTGATGAGATATGGCCATCAAGATGGATCGAGTAAAGGAATATGAAGCCTTAGTAGATATCTATGAAAAGGAGGGCTTGGATACATCTCTATTTGGTGATAGAGTAGCGGCTATAATCATAAGTGGAGAGAGGATAATAGGATTAAACAACGTTGAGGGCGTTGAGATAGTTGGTGAGGAAATAGAAAATGGTGTGAGAGCGGAGATAAAAATCAAGGATAACATCGAACTTTCTTTTCCTATTCATCTCTGTACGGGGTTTTTGAAAAGTGAGGGTTATCAGAGGGTTATTTTCGATATAACTGTGGGGAAAGGGTCAAAAGTTAAATTTCTCTCTCACTGCATCTTCCCGTATGCCAAAGATTTTACCCATGATGCATATGCAAAGATTAGGATCGACGAGGGGGCATCTGTAATATATGAAGACGAACACGTGCACGGAGAAGGTGTAAGGATGATCAGCATAACCGAGGTTGAAGTAAGGAGGAAAGGAAGGTATACAGGGAAATTTTCCCTAATAAAACACCGTGCTAAAGAGCTTAAACTTGAAATGAAGGCTGATATTGATGACTATGCTGTAACAGAGCTTTCTTCCAAGGTAAAAGCTGTTAAAGATGATTCTGTTGAGATTAAGGAAGTTGCATATTTAACCGGAGCTCATTCACGAGCAAACTTAAAGACCACTGTAATAGCTTTTGATAATGCAAAGGCAAACGTTGTAAATGAAGCTTATGGCCTTGGAGAGTATTCAAAAGGTCACATTGAGTGTCATGAGATAGTCAAGGGCGAAGCCGACGTTCAGACTGTGCCTCTTCTAAGGGTGAAGAACGACAAAGCCGAGCTCACTCATGAGGCTTCGATAGGAAGAATAAATGAGGCCCAGCTGATGCAGCTCATGGCCAAGGGATTGACCGAAGAAGAAGCGGCAGAGCTGATAATTAAGGGGCTTCTGAGGGATTAATGATCAAAGAATTAAAAAATCAGGCATGAATCCCTTTTCGAAGCCTCTCTTTTCCGTCTCTATAAGTTTTCCACAGATACTTCAGGAGCTCTATAGTATTTTGGAACCTGACATCCTCCCCGTCCTGAAGGGCGAGAGTTCAGCTTAATCCCCTCACCACTGACGGAGAGGTTTGCGGGCATATCGCCCACTCCCTAGTGGCATTCACGATCTCCGCAGTGCTCCTCTTTTTCTTTCTCCCTTTCTATCTTCTCTTTCCAGTGGGGATCGACTTCGAGAACCTGATGGATAAATGCATCAACGACATCCTCAATTTTCCCATAAGCCCCTGTAACAACTTCGATGCCAAGCTGGTTGAAGTAGTCTATTGCTCTTCTTCCCATTCCATATGCAAGAACAACCTCACCCCCGTGTTCTTTGATGAAATTTGGCAAATCACCTGGGCCGTGTTCCTCGAAGGGTACTTCAACAACCTCTGCATTTTTGATTTTGTTATCTTCAACATCCACAAAAACAAAGTACTTGGCCCTTCCAAAATGTCCACTTACGTTGCTTTCTAAACCTCTCTTGTCCTCTGCAGGTATTGCAATCTTCATCCGCATCACCAAGAAATAGATGAAGTTTGGTACATATAAAGTTTGTGCATATGCACATATTCAAAGGGTTGAAACGTGGAACAAGCTTTTCATAAGTCTTCCAAAAGATAGTTCAAAAAGAATGGGAATGCCATGAAAGAGGAGAAAGTGAGAAAATAAGGAAGTACTGAGAAATTAAGATCGGTTAAATATGGTAAACCCGTATAAATAGTGGAACAGATTCCATTTTCTTCTTCTCCTTGCTCAAGAGCTTGTTCCAGAATTCTCGTGCGTCCATCCTAAAGGGCGAGGCTTTCAAAAGAAAAATGTAAGGTAATAGCCAACATAATTGCCCTGACAAGAGGTTGAGAAATGTAAGAAAAAGTGCACTACTGTTGCGATAACGTGTCATGATGGGAATGTTTTTAAGAACTTAATAGTTAATCTTTAACAATATGGGGGGATTGAAATGGTATACTATGCTCATGCTACTGATCCGGTTACATTTGGTACGTTTTTTGTTCTATACTATGTAATAATACCTGCCGTGCTGTTGACGTGGTTCTGGAAGTACTATGTTTACATAAAAAAGAGGCAATATAAACTAAAACAGCTTGGTGTTCTGATACTGTTGGCCTTTATATTGACGTCGTTTTCGGGTTTTAAGGTTCTCGAGCAGTATCTGTATCTCTACTCACCAGTTGAGAAAATGACCTGCTATTCATCTTCATGTGTTCTTTCTTCACCGCTGGTGACAGAGTATGGTTTTGTAAGGGAAGATTTTGAAGAGTTTGGCGTCCCATCGTTAGGTTTTATGAGAATTTACAGAATTTACGATACTGAACTAAGTGCGAGTCTGTTGACTCCCAAGAAGTTGAACTATGTTGTTATAGCTAGACCTTTGTTATTTCTCCCTGTGACTGAGCTTCACGTGTATGAGGTTTCAGAGAATAAGCGGCTTGTAACTAAGGATAAGTTTTATCTGGTATGGCCGAAATCCCCTGGGAAGTTCCTTACTGAAAAGTTTGATGCCAAATTTAGCGTTATGATATTAGAAGGTGGCTATTAGAGCAAGAAATTTTTCGAATTTTTAATCTAGATTCAAGGAGTCTTTATTAAATTAATTGCCTGATAAGGGTTAAGAAAACTTTATCAAATTCAAAATCATAATAATATAATGAGGGATTCTCATGACCGAGATAAAGCACATAAAAATTGGGGAAGATAAGTTTAGGATTACAGAGGAAGAAGTGGCCAGAAGAGAGCTTAAGGTGACAAAGATAAATGATGATGTGATTCAAGTACAAGAGGAAATTCATGGGATTATAGCTCTTGTTGGTGCAGTTAGCACCATTAACATTAAGAAAGAAGAGCTCAAAGAGCTTATAAAAGTAGCAAGAGAAGAGTTTGGTTGGACTGACATCTGCTGAGCTCTTTTAATCTTTCCTTCTTTGGTATCATTAGGAGTGATATATTTTATGCTGGTAAAATTTTATAAAACCGAAAGTAAACGTATTATGGGTGATATGATATGGCGATTGGTGAAAAAATAACTATAAGCGTGATAAAGGCGGATATTGGAGGATGGCCGGGCCACTGCAAGGTTCATCCAGCTTTAATAGAAAAAGCTAACGAACTCCTAAACAAAGCAAAAGAAGAGGGCATAATAATTGACTTCCACGCAACCTACTGTGGGGACGATCTTCAGCTTATTATGACACACAAACACGGCGTCGACAGCGAGAAAATCCACGGATTGGCATGGGATATATTTAAAGAGGCTACTGAGATCGCAAAAGAACTCGGCCTTTATGGAGCAGGTCAGGACTTACTTAAGGATGCTTTTAGTGGGAACATCAGAGGAATGGGTCCTGGAATAGCTGAAATGGAAATCACTCTAAGAAAGAGCGAACCGATAGTCACATTCCATATGGACAAAACTGAACCTGGGGCATTCAATTTACCAATCTTCAGGATGTTTGGAGATCCTTTCAACACAGCAGGCCTTGTTATTGATCCCAACATGCACATGGGCTTTAGGTTTGAGGTTTGGGATATCAAAGAACATAAAAAAGTTATACTCAATTCACCCGAGGAGCTGTATGATATCTTAGCATTAATTGGTGCAAAATCAAGATATGTTATAAAGCGTGTTTATCCGAAGAAGGGTCACAAACTTCCAGAAGACGAGCCTGTTGCCGTTGTAAGCACTGAGAAGCTTTACGAAATTGCGGGAGAATACGTAGGAAAAGATGATCCAGTGGCCATAGTAAGAGCCCAAAGTGGACTTCCAGCCCTTGGAGAAGTTCTTGAGCCATTCGCATTTCCGCATATCGTAAGTGGTTGGATGAGAGGAAGTCACAACGGCCCAATAATGCCCGTTCCCCTCAAATATGCAACTCCTTCGAGATTTGATGGACCTCCGAGGGTAGTGGCTCTAGGATGGCAGATCAACAAAGATGGAAAGCTGGTAGGACCCGTTGATCTCTTTGAGGATGTGGCATTCGATGAGGCAAGAAAGAAGGCACTAGAGATTGCAGACTATATGAGAAGACACGGTCCGTTTGAACCACACCGTCTTCCACTGGAGGATATGGAGTACACTACTTTACCAAGTGTATTAAAGAAGCTTGAAGAGAGATTTGAACCCGTTTAATGGCTTCTTTTTTCTGGATTTTTCTTATTATTTTGAGCTCATATAGAATCCTATTTCTGTATCCAAAAATCTTAAATAATTTGCCCTTTTACATAACACTCGGAGTGGTATCGGAGGGAGCGCTATGAGGTTTTCAGTACTTAAAGTTAACTTGAATGAAAAGAGTATAAATCTGGAGGATTTTGAGCGAGAGGGAATTTATGGAATCATTGACTATGCCTTATACCTTCATGACGAGGTTTACAAAACCTATGAAGCTGAGGATCATTATGACCCAAAAAATGTGATGGTTTTTGGGAAAGGCCCATTTGCTGGTTCTATCCTCCCTGGAGCTCATAGAATGACTTTTGTGTACAGATCGCCTCAATATGGTGGGGTTTTCCCTTCAACAATGGGAGGGGCCGCCTATCAATTTCAAAGGGTAGGTATTGATTTTGTGGTTCTCGAAGGAAAGCGGGAGAAACCAACAGTGCTTATTCTCACCAACGATGGAGAAAAGTTAAACGTTGAACTTCATGAAATTGACTTTGAAAAAGTGATTGAAATTTGGAGAGGCTATAAGGGGGAGGAGGGCGTTTATGCACTCACTCAATACCTCATTGATAACTTTAATGATAAGTTTGAGGGAATGGAGTACAGGATTGCTTGTGTTGGACCGGCTTCTCTGAATACTAATATGGGTGCGATATTTTCCCAAACCCTAAGAAACGGCAAAAGGATTGTTGGAAGTGAGGATTGGGCCGCCAGAGGTGGAACTGGAAGCGTTTTATTGAGAGCCCATAATGTGATTGCCATAATATTTGGGGGAAAAGTCAGAAAGAAGTTCCCGAAGGAAGATATAAGCAATGTAAAGATTGCAAAATCCATAGTAGAGGGAGTCCACAAAAAGCCAATGAATGAAGTAATATCCGAAAACACAGTGAAATACAAGTACAATCCTAAGCTCAAGACTGGAGGAACTTTTGGAGGAAACTATCCGGCTGAAGGTGACTTTGTGCCAATACTAAACTGGCAGATGCCATACATTCCAAAGGAAGAGCGTGTTAAGATCCACGAGAACATAATGAAATACTACTGGGAGCCCTTCAATAAGGAGGCGATAGAGACCAAAAATTGGACTAACTGTGGAGAGCCCTGTCCAGTGGTGTGTAAGAAATACGCTAACGGTCACCACATAGAGTACGAGCCAAGGGAAGCAAACGGTCCGCTCAGCGGGGTGATAACTCTTAGAGCGAGTGATGTAAGTGTTCACGCGGTTGATGCCATGGGATTTGATGCAATTAGCTTTGGAGGCACTGTGGCATGGGTTTTGGAACTTGTTTATAGAGGATTGCTCAAGCCAGACGAAGTTGGCCTAAGCGATAAACCCGAGTTTGATAAGGATAGCTTAATTATGAAACCTGTTGAAACCAGTGAAAAGAACGCCAAACTCGTTGCTGAATTAGCCCATAGGGTTGCCTTTGCTGAAAACGAAATCGCCAAGATAATTGGAGAGGGCATAAGGAGAGCCGCTGAAATACTTGATGAGAAGTTCAAGGATAGGCTAAGCTATGGAGAGAGCTTCAAAGATTATGGAGTTTATACACCCATAGGAATAAGCGGAGAGATGGTACCCACAATGTACTGGGCTATAGGAAACTACATACCTCTGCCAATTCAAGGCCGTTACTGGACATTCTATCAGTTTGGAGTGTTTCTTGAGCCGGAAGAGTTGGCCAATAGGATAATTGCCAGTGCCCTCTATGAATACTGGTATGACAACGTTGGCTGGTGTAGGTTCCACCGTGGATGGGCAAAGCCCGTGTTGAAAGCACTCTTTATGGAAGCCTACGGAGAGAACGTAGACATGGAAGGGCAGGCCAGAAAAACAATGAGAAAGCTCGTTAATTATCTCAAGAAAGCCGGCTATGAGCCAGTGTTCTGGGATTCAATGAGAATTATAGATCTGGTTGCAAAGGGTGCAGAGGAGTTTGGCAACGAAAGATGGGCAGAGCAGTTTAAGAAAGATAAAGTTGTGATTGCAAAGGAGTACCTTAGAAGGGTTTTAGCAGAATACAGTAGAATCTTGGGTGTTGAATGGACGTTATAATTTTTCATTATTTGGATTTAAAGAATCTAGAGGTGGTTAAAAATGTTAGAGGAACCAGTTATTGCCATAAATTTTAAAACTTACATAGAAGCGACTGGAAAAAGGGCTTTAAAGATAGCTAAAGCAGCGGAAGAAGTCTACAAAGAGACTGGTGTGACTATTGTGGTTGCCCCCCAGCTGGCTGACCTTTATAGGATTGCTCAAGAGGTTGAGATTCCGGTCTTTGCCCAGCACATTGACCCAATAAAGCCCGGCAGTCATACTGGACACGTCTTGCCAGAAGCAGTTAAAGAGGCTGGAGCTGTTGGAACTCTGTTAAACCACTCAGAAAACAGAATGATTCTAGCTGATTTGGAGGCTGCAATCAGAAGAGCTGAAGAAGTTGGCTTAATGACAATGATCTGTTCAAACAATCCAAAGGTTTCAGCAGCTGTTGCTGCGTTAAGCCCTGATTATGTTGCTGTTGAACCTCCAGAGCTTATAGGAACGGGAATTCCGGTTAGCAAGGCAAAGCCTGAGGTGATTACTAATACAGTGAATCTTGTGAAAAAAATCAACCCGAAAGTAGGGGTTCTAACTGGGGCAGGAATTTCAACAGGAGAAGACGTTAAAAAAGCATTAGAACTTGGGACAGTTGGAGTCTTATTGGCTAGTGGTGTTACAAAGGCTAAAGACCCAGAAAAAGCAATAAGAGATTTGGTGTCTTTGATAATTTAGCCTTCAAGAATAATTAATTCGGCTTCAATGTCCTCAAGGGAGGCGTTCCACCCTCCTATTACGTATTTTTCTCCTTTTTCTGTTTCAACTGTTATGTTTGATACTACTTTTCCTTCGCTTTCGAAGAAAGCTACTATTTTTCCAGTTAAGTGGACGGGTCCGCCTGTCTTTACGAATTTCCCATACACTTCTATTTCATTACCTATCAAGTTATAATTCCTTATATCCTCAACAAGCGATCTAATGTGTATGTAGCTCTTTGGGAGCTTTAATTTTCCTTTTTTCTCGTAGATTAGTTTCCCGGTTGGCCATAGTGCATGGTAGAAGTATCTGTCAAGCATGAAGAGGAGGTTTTTGTCCCTTATTATTAGTGCGTACCCCCTGATTGTTTGTCCTCTTGTTTTGAAAGCTTCTGGGGGAGCGTAGATACCTAAGGCCTTGTCTTGTATGAGTATTATTGGGTCCTCAACTTCCCGCACTCTGATTTTATCGGCGACTTTTGGTACATCCTCATTTCCATACACAAAAAGATCAACCGTAATTTCTTTGTTTTTTTCTTTTAGGAGGGATACTACTTTCTCTAAAAAGTTTGAAGGGATAGCAAGAGAAAGATGGTATTTGACGTTCTTTATTGCCTCCTTTATGTAGTTTTCCAGTGTTGTTTTGCTTTTTACAACTATCACTTCCCTATTGCTTTCATGTGGAGTGTACATGGCTTTTAGTTCTCTTTTAGCCAATTCCATTTTCTTTATGTAGTTTTTCTCTATTGCTTCAAGGACTTCTTTTGGATCAAGCGGAACTATTTTCTTTGGTCTCTCGCTTGTAACTGCAACAAATCCTTTGCTCATTAAACTGCGAACAACGTCGTATATTCTGGGTTGAGGAACTTTGGAGAGGGAGGCGAGCTCGCCTGCTGTTAATGGGCCTTGCTTAATCAAAGTAAAATATGCATTAACCTCATACTTATTCAGACCCAGTTCTTTCAAGAGTGCCTTAAGCTCGCTTTCCTCCATTTTATTTCCCTCACATCATGGCTTTTTCACTGTTCTTATCAAATACGTGAATGTTATTCAAGTCGATTATGAGTACCTAAAGCTTAATAATCTTTCCAGTTTTTGAAGATTCATAAGCAGCTAGGATTATTTTTAAGTTTTTCTTGGCCATTTCTCCAGTTATCGGAGGGTCTTTGTCTTCTATTATGGAGTTCAGGAAAGAGTTTACAATTCCACTAACATCTGCTCTTTCCCAGTATATTTTTTCAGCTTTGTCTTGGTAAACCGTAAAGTCAGGGTAAGCTGTTCTGATGTCAAGAAAGCCTTCTTTTCCTAAGAGATAATATTTTATCTCTAAGCCATAGGAATATCCTTTGGGGTTCGCCCACCCAGCGTTAAGAACGGCTACAACGCCGTTTTTGAACTCTAGCACTGCAGTGCCTATATCATCTACGGGAAATCCAAATATTTTCGGGCCTATGTTCGCATAGATACTCTTCGGTTCGTCGTTTATAAGCCAAAGAAGGGAGTCTATGCCATGAGGTGCAGTATCCATGAATCCACCGCCGCCAGATTTGTTTTTATCTAAAAACCAACTCATATCCAAGCCTTCAAGGAATATTGGTGGCTTTACATACTCTGAAATTGCATATATGTACTCAAGATTTCCTATCTCACCGGAATCTATCATTGCTTTTGCTTTTTTAAGGGGTACTGTGAACCTTAGGTTAAATGGTACCATAAGCTTTACACCGGCCTTTTTTACTGCTCTAATAATTTCATCAGCATCTTCAAGTGTTAGTGCTATGGGTTTTTCAAGGAGGATGTGTTTTCCTTCCTCAGCGGCTCTTATGGCGATTTCTTTATGCCTATAAGTTTCAATAGCTATGTAAACTGCATCCACTTTTTCATCTTTCAGGAGGGACTCGTAGTTTGAGTAGAATTTTGCTTTCATTTTTTGGGCTTCGGCTATTGCAACATCAGTGTTTGCTCCGTCCCCTGAGATTGCATATAGCTTTGCTTTGGGGTTTGATGCAAAAGTTTTTCCGTATCTTAACGCATGAGGATGAGCATAGCTGATTATTCCAACGTTTATCATTCTTTCACCCCCTTAAACTCGAGAGGTTCTCCTCTCTTTGTGGACTCTATTGCCACCTCTGCCATTTGGAGTGCTATTAATGCGTCTTTTGCCGTCATTCTTGGTTCTTCTTTATTCATGATCACTCTGAAGAAATGCCTTAGTTCTGCTTCAAATGCTTCGGGAAACGCTGAGAGTAATGGAGAAAACCTTGGCATTTCGAAATGGTGCTTTACAACTCCTACTACCGGAGTATCCAAGGGAGTGTACCTGATCCTTCCATTCTTTCCTAAAATATCTAAGTGATGGTAAAAGACCCCATAGCGGGCGGGATAGGAGTACGCCCAGCTTACTTCTGCCAGTCCAGTTTTATTCTCTTCGAATTGTATCATCATCAGGAAGTGATCATGCGTATTGTTTATTTTAGCTTCTTTCCTTATGGCTTTTCCAATTCCAAGAATCTTGATGGGTTCACTTTTAAAATACCAACGGAGAAAATCTGTAACATGAACGCCTAAATCTATTGCTACCCCGCCTCCTTTATTGGGCTTCCAATACCATGCACTTTCTGAAAATGGCAATCTCTGAACCTCAGCTTTTCTTATTTGCATTGGCACTATGTTTCTCTTTTTGATAACTTCCTTTATTTGGATCCATCGTTTGTCAAATCTTCTTGTATGACCAACCAAAAGCCATAATCCTTCTTTTTCTGCAGTTTTGATCATCTTCTGAGCCTCTTCACTCGTAAGAGCTATAGGTTTTTCTACAATCACATGTTTACCGCTTTTTAAGGCCTTTATAGCCAATTCAGCGTGAGTGTACGTGGGTGTTAGAATTTCAATAACGTCCAAATCCAAATCCAAAAATTTGTCTAAGTTTGTGTAGGGTTTTGCGTTGAATTCTTTTGCGGCTTCTTTAGCTCTTTTCGCTTTTATATCCATGCAGGAGACTACTTTTACTTCTTTTATGTTCTTCAGAGCATTTTTATGGGCCAAGTTAAAAATGTTCCCGCATCCTATTATTCCAACTTTTAGTTTTCCCATATGGGTCCCCCCATTTAGATACCTACCAAAAGATATTTAAACATTTTTAATTTTAAACCACTATAGATGGTTGTATTTTGGTGATAACTATGAAAGTCATTGTGGGAATTCCAAGCTATAACAACGCTGAGACCATAGAATATGTGGTTAAACAGGCCGCAGAAGGTTTAAAAAAGTATTTTAACGGAGGTTTAATTATTAATTCTGATGGCGGCAGTAATGATGGGACTCGAGATATTGTTATGAAGACTCCAGTTCCAGATGGCGTGGAGGTAAGAAGCACGGTTTACAAGTGGCCAATCCCCGGAAAAGGAAGTGCGATGAAAGAAGTCCTCGAGATAGCAAGAGATGAAGGAGCAGATGCTGTGGTGTTTGTGGATAGTGATTTAAGGAGTATTACTCCAGAGTGGGTATATAAATTTGCCAAACCTATTGAAGAGGGCTATCATTTTGTTGCTCCTCTCTATTTGAGGCATAAATATGATGGAACAATAACAAACAACATTGCTTATCCGATGACCGCTTCCCTCTATGGATATAACGTTAGACAACCAATAGGAGGAGACTTTGGGATAAGTGCGGATTTGATTGATACGTATCTATGTAATGAAGAGGTCTGGAAAACTGATGTGGCTAGATTTGGAGTGGATATCTTTTTAACAACAACAGCAATAGCGGAAGGTTTCAAAGTGATTCAAACAGCCTTGGGAGTAAAGATACATGACCCTAAGGATCCGGCCGCCTCTTTAGGGGCCATGTTTAACCAAGTCGTTGGAACGCTTTTTATGTTAATGCAGAAGTATGAAGAAAAATGGAAAAATACCAAAACATTGAAAGAAGTCCCAGTTTTTGGTGAAATGGAAATTAGGGAGCCAGAACATGTTAGAGTGACTCTTGAATTGCTTGAGAAAAAGTCTGAAGAATTGTTTGCACAAAATAAAAAACTCCTAGAAAAGGCCCTTTCGAAAGAAACCCTTGAAAAAGTCAAAACAGCATTGAAGAGTTTTGACCTTGATGATGTTCTGTGGAGTCACATTCTCTTTGATGGAGCTATTGCTTATAAAAATGGGATCCTTAAGAATGCTGAGCCATTAATACCACTTTACTTTGCCAAAACTGCGGATTTTGTTAAGAAAACTAAGGACATGACGACAGCAGAAGCAGAAAAGCTGGTGTTAAAAAGAGCAGAGATATTCTTAGAAGAGAAGGATTATCTCCTAGAGAGATGGTAATAGGCTTTCCATTTTTTCATATAGCCTGCTTTCTTTTAGTATCTTTTCTACCTTCCATTTTGGAGTTCTCATTATACTCATTTCATAGAATCCCTCAAGGTTCCCCCAGAACTTTTTTGCTGCCATTGCTAGGTAAATGACCTCTTTCGGTTTTAACTTTCTCTTCAAATCTAAACATAGTATGTTGATGGTTCTGTCAAGTTTCTTGAAGGTTCTATCTCCTTCAAGAATCGCTAACATAAAATCTTCAACAGTCGGTTTTTGCCACTCTACACAGGGCCCAAGATCTATTTTTGTCCCGATTAAAAGGGGAATGATTTCGGTACTTCCAACTTTAAAACCTTTTTTGGAAACTTTATATCTAAAGGATGAAAGTTTGCCCTTTATTGACTGCATCACGGCCTCTTCGCTTTCATCTATGTCTATTGCAACTCCTATTTTCTGAACATAGAAATTAAAAACCTCCATAGCTCTGAGAAAGTTTTCAAGATTCCTTATTACTCCAGCGTTCCCTTCACTTGGGATTATTGCTATATATCCATCTTCGTTTTTTATCAGCTCATAGTTGTCTCTTTCAAACAGGGTTTCAATTAACTTGAGATTGGGAGGAAGATCTTTAGTTTCTTTGAATCCAAAAACTTTTTTGTAGCTTGCTTTGAAGAATTTTGAATCGGTTTTTCCTTCACAGAAGAGTACACTAACTTTTTCTGTTTCTTTTGTTTCTGTTCCTCTCAGATCAAAATCGAGATATTTTCTTAACTCGTAGGTCTCTTTAAACGTTAGTTCTTTGCCTGTGTTTGAATAAATTAAGAAATGTTCCTCCCCTTGAAATTCCTCTAATATGAGATCAATAAGCTCTAAGCTTGCAGTTACTATCATTTCATTGCCATTCAGCTTGTTAACAAATTTTTTCAGCTTTTCTTTGTTTTTTCCGTATTCCGGAAACAAGATTTTTTCAGAATTTTTCTCTTTTAATATTTCGTCGTATTTATCTCCGGTAATTATTATCATTCACTTCACCAGATCAACTGCTATTGCTCCAATAACAGCAAAAGTACTTACAATGATGGTGGCACTGATGTACTGCCCTAATGAGAAGTTTGCGATGTTATTTATGCCATAAAGATAGATCAAAAGGGTTGAGGTCATATAGGAAACGACCGTGACGGTAAGTAGTCTTTTAGGTATGCGGTGCCACTCTTCCTTTTCTATGTTTGAGAGTTTGGCCTTTGAAATAAATAGGTAAGCCATGAAAAGGGTCATTAAAAAGATGACAAGTGTTCGCCACATGTTTAACGTTTTTGCTATGTCCCATATCTCTTCGGTAAAGAGGAATGGTAGAGAAAACGTTATTGAACCAATAATTTCCTGGACCACGTCATCCCATCCAAGTTTATCGGGCTTATTTTTCCTATCCAGCTCCTCCTGTATCTCACCCATCTGTTTGGAGAGCTTTGCCACATTTTCATTTAGCTTTTTGAGTTCACTTTCCATTTTTTCACTCTCGGTTCATTTTCACGCTCAGCCAATTGGGGCCAATCATCCAGTCAGCATTGGATTCATTCATCATCGCATTATGTGGATTATTGGGAGTGATATAAAGCTTTTTATCTTTTCAGCAAAATAAAATAATGGCGAGTTTAAGTGGAGAGGGCATCTTTCCTAATGCTTGCACTCTTTTTGCAGCGGTAGTGTACACCATTAGAACAATCTTAATGAATATAGTAAACCCAATATGGGATGCCTTTATGATGCGCTTTTTTATCACGGAAGAAAGATCGACCGCTATAGCCTTAAGGAGCTTTGCTTGGACGACTACCTATGCTCTTGGACAGTTTATGGGTGGCAGGATATTTGATATTTCTTTAACTTGGCCTTTCCTCATAACCGGGGCGCTCTATGCTCTCTCTATGTTTAGCTTCTGGGTACTTTTTGCCAAAGAGGAATGAAAGAAAGAGTTATAAGCCTAGAGAAGGTGGTCTCATTAGAAATGCTAATTTTGTAAGAGGTGTGCGAGATGGTAGTTAAAGAGTGTCCTGAGTGTTATGGTACCGGGAAAATAAAAAGCGGCGAGAAAGAGTGTGAGGTTTGCAATGGATGGGGGTACGTGCCAGCAGATTTTAAGCTAGGGGATAAGCTTAAGGGTTATCGTAATCTTGATTACTTTGGAGTAGAAGAGGAAGTAGATGAGATCCCGTGTCCTGAGTGTCATGGGAGGGGTGTTGTTCCAGTCTATGATACATGCCCAACATGTGGTGGAAGCGGCAGGGTCTTAGCCTGCGATATCTGTGGAAGGATTAAGGAGTCTTGGGAGCCAGGTATGGAAACTTCTTGGGTGTGTTCGGAGTGTGAGAAGAAGTATAAGGTTGTTTATATTCTCGATAAAACCTGTGACTATGAGGATGTAGAAGTTGGGAAGGTTTACAAGGGTGCTATTGATAGAGTAGAACGCTTTGGAGTTTTTGTTAGTCTTAATCCTCATGTAACGGGTTTAATAAAGAAAAAGGATCTCCTGGGTCGGAGGGAATATAAGCCTGGAGAAGAAATTCTTGTCCAGGTCTTAGATGTGAGACCAGAAAAGAAGGAAGTAGACCTAATAGAGTCTGCTTTGAGGCATTATAAGGAAGTATTTGTGAAAAAAGAGCTTCCAGTTACAGAGATTGGTGTATTGACCAAGGAAATGGCAGGGAGAACAATTAGAATTCGAGGCAAGATCACGCAAATCCAAGTTACCGGGGGCCCAACTGTCTTTACGGTTACAGATGGCACTGGTGTAACATGGGCCGCAGCGTTTGAGGCCCCGGGAGTTAGAGCGTATCCAAATATTGAGGTTGGGGATATAGTTGAGATTATCGGCAAAGTTTCCTTCCATGCCGGTGAGATCCAAATAGAGACAAGTGACATGTCGCGCCTCTGGGGCCCAGACGCTGCAGAAGTGAAGAAAAAGATAGATGAAGAGCTTAACAAAAGGGCCCAACCAGAGGATGTGGGGTTCCTTGTCCAAAGTGAGGTTCTGGAGAAGCTCAAACCCAAGATCATGCAGGCTGCATTTATAATTAGAAAAGCCATTTTTGAGGGTAGGCCAATAATTGTAAGGCATCATGCAGACACCGATGGTTATACTGCTGGTTTAGCCCTAGAATATGCCATAGTGCCCCTTCTTGAAGAGCTATCACCTGATCCGCAGGCAAAGTGGAAGTTCTTCAAGAGAAGACCAAGTAGAGCTCCATTCTATGAACTTGAAGATGTTCTTAAGGACATTATTTTTATGTTAGAAGATCATGAAAGGTTTGGAGATCCACTTCCACTGCTTGTTATAGTGGACAATGGAGGTACAGTTGAAGATATCCCGGCCTACAAGCGTATAAGAGCTTATGGGGTTCCAATAGTTGTAGTTGATCATCACGACCCTAGGGAATTCATAAGCGAGGACAGGGCAGCTGTTGATGAATATGTTGATGTTCATGTGAACCCTCACTTAGTGAAGAGGGGTTATTATGAACTAACAGCGGGAATGCTTGCCACTGAATTAGCTCGGTTTATTCACCCACCAGTTGAGGAGAAAATCCGTCATCTTCCAGCAATAGCTGGAACTGGAGATAGGAGCAATGCTCCAGAGTTTGAGCAATATTTGAAAATTGCGAAAGAAGTAAAAGGTCTGAAAGAAGAGGATCTCAAAAAGATAGCAGAGGTTATTGACCATGAGGCCTATTACTGGAAATTTATGGATGGTCATGGCATTATAGACGAAATCCTTCTCCTTACTGGAAACCTTCAGAGACACAGAAAGATCATAGATTCTGTCTATCCGGAGGTAAAAGATAAGCAAGAAAAGGTCCTAAAAGCATCATTGCCTCACGTTAAGAGTGTTGTTCTTCCGAACGGGATACGGTTCAACACAATAGATATTGAACTCTATGCACCAAAGTTTGAGTATCCTGCTCCGGGAAAACTCAGTGGGCTAATCCATGACTATTTCAAAGAGCAGCATGGTGAGGATAACCCGATTTTAACCCTTGCATATGGGCCAGACTTTGCAGTAGTTAGAGCAAGTGATGGGATGCAGGTTTATAATTTTGATTTAAATCTCATAATAAAAGTACTTCAGGAAAAGCTCCCTGATGCTGGAGTAGAAGGTGGTGGGCACAGC
The DNA here is from genome assembly GCF_000022545.1 of Thermococcus sibiricus MM 739. NCBI lineage: Archaea > Methanobacteriati > Methanobacteriota > Thermococci > Thermococcales > Thermococcaceae > Thermococcus > Thermococcus sibiricus. Next base: position 1,511,618 of record NC_012883.1, on the reverse strand, counting down.
TTTGCAGGTTCAATAAAGTTCTTTGAGGGCAAAAGAAAGGAAGTTCTTGAGGAATTTGCGAAACAAATAGTTAAACTGAAGAGATCTTGAGCTTAAACCTTTTATATTCTAAAGTTAACTTTTTATGGGTGGTAACCATGTACATGGCGGAATTCAAACTCAGATATGGGGAAATGAAATGGTATGTAAGGAGAATAGTTGAGGCTGATTCTTTTGAGAAGGCCAAAGAACTTGCAGAGCACTACGTTAAGGCCATAAACAAAGGGGAAGTTATATGGGAACTTAGTGACATATTCGAAGTAAATAAACCACTAACGATAACAGAAGAACTTGTGGAAAAACTTGAAAAAGCTTGATTTTAGCTTTTTATTTCATTTACGTAGTTCGTATGCATTATTTCTCTTATCTTTTCAACGTCTTTTGTGTGTCCAAGGGCCCACATTAACTTTGTGATCGTTGCTTCCTTTGTCATGTCTTTTGCGGGGATAATTCCTGTTTCTAATGCCTTTCGTCCTACTTCATATTTTCTCATGTCAACCCCATCATAGAGTGCTTGAGTTGTCATAATTACCGGGATTTTTGGTGTAATTTCCTTAATTTTGCTTAGAAGATTACTCTTTCTATATGGGAGACCACCCGCACCATAGCCTTCTAGCACTATGCCTTTATATCCAGCATCTAGGACTGCATCTATGATCTCTCCCCCTAAGCCAGGGGTAACTCTTAAAACAACAACCCTTGGTTCATACTTTGTATCTAGCTCAGGGCTACCATTTGGTTGGAATTTTTCTTTGGGGATATTGTATAAGATCTTTTCTCCTTTTACATAAGCCACATCAGGGTAATTTATGCTCATAAATGCATTTAGGCCGAGGGTTCTAACCTTAGATGTCCTACAACCCAGCATTATTTTATCCATGAAAGCTACAAAAACACCTGCGACATCTTCCATTGCAAATTTTATTGCAGTTCTGATGTTTCTGGGGGCATCACTTCCATTTTCTGTTATTGGCAACATAGAGCCAGTGAGTACAATTGGTTTGTTGGGGTTTTTTATCATGAAACTTAACATTGAAGCGGTGTAGGCCAAAGTGTCTGTTCCATGGGTTATTATAATGCCATCATAATCATCAAGAGCCTTGAAAACCTCTTTAGCTATAATTTCCCAGTCTTCAGGGTGTATCAGAGTGCTGTCTATGTTCATAATATTGGTGCTATCGATTTTATATCCATTTTCTAGTTTTATTTTGGCTAGTTTAAGTATTTCATCTATTTTGAGGACACTTTTGTATCCTTGTTCTGTTTTAGCGCTTGCAATCGTTCCACCGGTACCGATGATTAAGAGTTTTTTCATTGTTTGACCTCCTCTCTTTGTTGACGTATTTCCTTTTTAGTCTTTCTGACAATATTTTCATTAGACCCGACTAAGTTTTTGTAGTCTGTTTTATAAAACCCACGAAAATAATGAAAAAATGACGAAATTAATCTTTCACCAGAAGTGCCATCAAAAACATCGTAATGAGATTGATAACCGCTGCATAGAGGAATCCAATCTTAAGGGAGTATTCCTGCCAGAGGTAGCCTACTATTATTGATGCGGGGAACACAAATATGCCAAAAACTGTATGATATGCACCAATGATTGTGCCCTTTTCGAATTCTTTTGCGAGGTCTGCCATATAGGCCCTAGGGATTGTGTCCTCAATAGCTATGTAGATTCCATAGAAAACAAATGCCATTAAGAGCATTGGTAAAGTTTTTGAGTATGCGAATAGGAGGGAGGCTAAAGCTGCTATACCAAAACCAATAGTTATGATGCCTTTTTTACTGACCTTATCTGAGTAGTATCCTATAGGATATGCTGAGAAAGCATAAATTGCATTAAAAATTGCATAAAAGCCAAGGCCCTGAACAACAGAATAACCAAGCTCTTTGGCCTTCCAGAGTGTGAATGCATAACTATATCTTCCAAGAGCAGCTAGAGCAACTATAACCAGGAATAACCTTAGATTTCTACTTTTTAGTGCAGAGATTCCTTTTATCTTCTTTTTGACTTCTTCACCTTTATCCCTAACTAGGAATACAACCACCAAAATACCTAAAGTACCGGGAATAGCTGAAAGCAGAAATATGTACCTATATGCTACTTTTATGGGATAGTTCTTTAGGAGGGCAAGCAGACCTATTGCGACTAATGGCCCGGCCACAGCTCCGAGAGTGTCCATCATTCTATGAAATCCAAATGATTTGCCACTTTTTCCTTTTTCACTCGATTCTGCTATTAGAGCATCTCGAGGGGCCGTTCTTACTCCTTTTCCAATTCTGTCTAAAACTCTTAAGGTAAGAAAATCCCACCATGAGTGCGTGAATGCTAAGGCTCCCTTTGAAATTGTTGAGAGCAGATATCCAAGGGTCACAAATACTTTTCTTTTTCTAAAGACGTCGCTTACATAGCCAAATAAAACCTTGAAAAGAGAACTCAAACTTTCTATAAGGCCCATTATTGACCCGCTTATGACTTTTCCAATTCCAAGGACGTCCGTTAGGTAGGTGGGCACTATCGGTGCTATCATTTCACTGCTCATATCATTGAGAAAGCTGACAAGGCCGAGAAGGAAAACGTTCCAACTTATCCCTAAGATCCTTTTCTCTTCTTTACTCATTTTGTATCACCTAAGATTTCCATACAAAGCTCTTTGACCTTTTTCTTACTCTCTTCAAGCACTTTGATGCCTTCTTGGGTTATTTGATAGGTTCGTATTCTTCTTCCGTCCTTAATCTTCCATGTGCTTTTTAAGAGGCCTAATTTTTCCATATTCTGAAGAAGAGGGTATATTGTTCCGGGGCTCACTTTGTAACCATGATTTTCTAGCTCTTTCATCATGAAAGTTCCTGTAATCGCTTCTTTACTCGCATGATGAAGTATGTGTAGCCCCATAAATCCAAGGATGATCCGGCGCATCATATCAAATCCCGATATCAGATTTCGAAACTAAAGTATAAAAGCTTTTTGGATTAAATAAAGAAAAAATCACTCTAAAACATGCTTCTCTAATACATAACAGTAGAAATTGCCCTCAAGGACTTTTTCGTCTTTTTGATTGAAAATCTCAACGAAGACAACTTTTTTTCTTCCTTGATCTTCAACAATTTCTGCTTTAGCTAAGAGTTCGTCTCTGACTTTTACAGGTTTTGTGAATTTAACTTCTGCTTTTCCCAGCACTACGGTGGGTTCATTAACTGCGAGCATTGCCGCATAATCGGCTAAACCAAAAGTAAAGCCACCGTGAACTAAGCCATATTCATCAACCTTCATCTCTTCCCTGGTTTTAAGTTTCACTTCTGCATAGCCATCTTCAATTTTTATAGGTTCCCCTACAAGCTCCTTGGAAGTTAACAAGTGGGTTCTCTGCTTCATACTAATCACCAATGGACATTTGGTTTCCTTGAATTATAAACCTTTACACTGTTGAAAAACTTTTTAAATTTTGAATACTCCTATTACTGGGGTGGAAAATAATGGTGTATCTTGAGCATGGACCGGAATATGGTGCTTATCTTCTCATAATGGCTTTTTATTATGTTGGCGGGCTTGCGATAATACTTTACGGAGCATATCTTAATAGGAACTATCTATTAAAAAAAGAATTCAAGATTGCTGAAATAAAAGGCGGTATTTGGCCGTTTTTTAAAAAATTTCTTCCATGGCTTTTGATAGGCCTTTTAGTTTGGTCAATTTCCGTATTCAAGGCAACGGATTATTACCTATCCCTTTACTCTTTTACAATGAGTGGGAGTCATTTAAATATTGATGGTGTTTTGGAGGATATGAAGAGTGATGAATTCTACAGGTTTGACGTTGAAGGTATTAAAAAACTTGGAACACCTTCAATAGGATTCTTGAAGGGTTATAAGCTTCTAGATTCAAAAAGAGAGGGTCCCATAGTTAGAAGGGTTGATCAGGTGGTAATAGCTCAAGGATATCCGTTTTTACCAGTTGTGAAGCTGTACATATATGAGGTAGATGAAAAATCGGTAAAAGCCCTTAGAACAGCCTATCTTGTATATCCCCAATCCCCTGGAGGAAGGCTCTCAGACCTCTTTGACTTTCCATTTGAGATGTTCTTCTGGGGTGGAGGAGGAGTAGGAGGTTAATCTGGCAAAACTTTTTATTTTTTGAGTTCCTATTTATTCTTGGTGGAATTCGTGGAGGCCTTAAGGCATGCTATTCTTTACAAAGGGTCAAATGAATTTTCTAAACCAGAATTAATCGGGACTATTGTTCTTAGATTAGGTCTTATGAATTATATGGAAGCCAAAAACTTGATAGAGGAGGCAATAAAAAGGGGTATAATTGAACAAAAAGGAGATAGACTTATTATTAGGGAGGAAATGCTCAAGAAAGAGGAACAGCAAGAGGATCTTTTTGGTGAGATGATAAATTATATCGCTAAACAACTTGGATGGAGTCACTTTGAGGTCTTGGAAGAGCTAAATAAGTTCTCTGAAAGATATGGAGAGCTGGATAAGAAAGTTATTGCGTATTTGTACGGTCTTGATAAAGGAATTGATATGTCAAAGTTTAAGGACAAGCTGGAGGTGTAAATGATGGAGGCTTTGGTAATAGTTGATATGCAGAGAGATTTCATGCCGGGGGGAGCTCTTCCGGTACCTGAAGGAGACAAAATAATCCCAACGATTGAGGAGCTAATTAAACAGTTCAAAAGAAAGGATGCATTGATAGTTGCTACTAGGGACTGGCATCCTCATAACCATATAAGCTTCAGAGAAAGAGGAGGTCCATGGCCAAAACACTGTGTTCAAAACACTAATGGAGCGGAAATTGTTGTAAAACTGCCTGATGATGTAATAATAATCTCAAAAGCTGATGAACCAGATAAGGAAGCATACTCTGGATTTGAAGGAACAAACTTAGCAGAGATACTAAAAGAAAAAGGAGTTAAGAAAGTTTATATCTGCGGGGTTGCAACAGAGTACTGTGTTAGGGCCACAGCCCTAGATGCCCTCAAGCATGATTTTGAGGTTTACCTCGTCAAAAATGCAGTTAAAGGAATAAGACCAGAAGATGAAGAAAAGGTCCTAAGAGAACTAAAGGAGAAAGGAGTAGAGATTGTCAGCTCTACTGAGCTTTAATTCTTTTCCACTCTTTTAATAAAGCGGATACAAGATTAAGTATTATTGGGCCGATTATAAGGCCTTTAACTCCAAATGCCCATACTCCACCTATCATACCAATGAGAACCATTATCTCATCCAGCTTGGCTTCTTTTGCAACAAGCTTAGGCCTAATTGTAAAATCCGGTAGTGGGGATACTAACACTGCCCCGTAAATAGAGATTGCAATGGCTTTTAGCACATCTCCCTGTTTTAGGAGAAATATTGCTGCAACGACCCATATCATCCAGCCCTCAAAGAGTGGAATAAAGCTGAAGAGCATCGTTAAAAGGCCAGCTAATAGGGCAGTGGGGATGTCTGTGATGCCAAATCCCCAGAATCCGAGCGTCATTAAGGCCCCTTTAGCAATGTTGAGGAGAAGCCATGCTCTAATTAATGCCTGCAATGTCACATCGGCCCTCTTTAAGAGCTTTTCACCTAAATCCTCATGCCCTCTAGGTATTAGGAGATATATCTGCTTCTTTATTCTATCAGAGTTTACAAGGAATGTATAGAACATTGCAAGAAAGATGACCAACTGAAGAAGATATTTTGGGATTGAAAATGCATAACTCTGCACGTATTCAGCTAATTTTGGAGTTGACTGGGAGTACAACTTTTGAAGGACATCATGAATTCCAAAGGGCAGCTCAATTGTTAAGCTCCAATAGATGAAATTCATTATATCTTCGTAAAATGAAGCTATTAGGTTCTTTATGATCAGTACAAGTTCTACCGTGAAAATACTTGAGAGTCCGATTAATAAGAGGGTGAGAATCAATGCGGATTTTTTGTTGTCTATTCTCGTTGTCAGGCGTTTATGAAGCGGTAAAACTGCATAGGCTAGAATAGCGGCGAAGAATATCGCTGACAAGAGAGGGGCTATTGTTTTCCATGCAAGATAAGCGATTATAAGGGTGACAGTTCCCCATACGATTTCTTCCGCTTTCATGAGTTCCCCATTATTTGTGATAACTTTGGTGATATATTAATCTTTTTTTTCAATTCCAAGTCTTTTATAAACTTCCCTTTCAATTTCTTCTGAGATTTCTGGTTTGCTAACCTTTTTTAGGGCCTTTTCTGTGTTGATCAGTCTGTATCTCACCAGAGCTGCTATTCTTCTAATCTCAAAGCTGTAGCCGTGCTTTTCATAATACTGTCTAAGTGCAGGCCCTATGATGAGGCAGTTTGTAGTGTAGCCAGGGAGATCTGGGAATTTAAAGGGAAGCTTTTCAAGAATTTTAAAGCGTTCCTTCTCACTCATAAGGCTTAAAAGTCTTATCTGGATTATCCCACCTCTAATAATCTTGTATGGGCGATGGCCAAAAGGTAACTCGTGGCCCGTTATTATGAATTTTACTCCTTTTTTCAATGCATACTCTTTGAGTCCCCCCATGGTTCTAGAAGAGCACTTTTTACAGGGAGATTTTACCTTAAGGAGAGCTCCCCTGAAGATATTGGAGTAGTCGTAGCGAAGAACCGTTAAGGGAACATCCAGATGTTCGGTTATTCTCTTTGCGTTCTCTATAGCCTCTTTAGCCATGAAGCCGTGGTCGATCATTACAGCCTCTACATCTACTTTATACTTCTCCTTCGCGAGATAAAGCGCCACTGTACTGTCCTTTCCTCCTGAAAAAGCTGCTATGGCTTTATCCACTTTGCTCATTAACTCTTCAAGCTCGGCTTTTATTTTTTCTTTGTTGGGTTTATGGGCTAGGTAATTCATACACTCTTTGCACAATGGACGCCCATCAACGATTTTGATTTTTGCAGTCTTTTCATCGTTTATGCAGAGAGAACATTTAAGCATCTTCACTCACTATTTTTGATCTTGTGGTGAATTCTCTTCGAGCTCAATTTTCTTTCTCTTCACTATTGGTGCCACGTCTCTCCCTATGCGCTTTGCACTGAAAAGTGTTAATGCGTCTAAGTTTCTATATATTGCTAGCTGGCAGCCGCTTATCCTAACGTCTATGTACTTTTTAGCTTCCATCGCCGCTTTTAGGTATTCTCTTATGCTCTCAGCCCTCTCAAAATCCAAACCTGCTTTCTTCAGTCGTTCTTCATTAAGCTTATGAATTGTTAATGGTTGAAGCATCATCTCATCCACCTCAAGAGAAGCGGCTAACTCTGCTATCTTTGGTATGTCATCGTCATTTATGCCGGGCATGAAGATAGTTCTCACTACAGAGCGCACCGATTTGTCTATCCCAACTATTTTGAGGGCATTTACAACATTATCAAAAGTGTTGGCGTTGGTTATCATCTTGTGCTTCTCTCTGCTCGCTGCGTCGAGACTTATCATCACGAGATCAAAATCAAGCTTCTGCCATAACTCTTTCGTTAAAAGGGAGCCGTTTGTTTGTAAGTCTAGCCTCGCATCCGGAAATCTCTCGCGGAGCATTTTATTGGCCTCCACTATTTTTGGACTTATGAGGGGCTCGCCGTATTGAGAGACGGTAATCGCATAAGGGTTTTCCCATCCGTAGTAGCCCGGCTGTGGGGCCTTTTTGAGTTTTAAAGCAACTTTTGAGTAGCAGAATATACAGTCGTGGTTACATGATGGTGTGAGCTCATAAGAAGGATGGTGTACGGGATTCTCTATGCTTAAATCTAGGCCTTGGCATCCTTGGCAGTGAGTCGGAGGCATTAGATCATCAATAAACTTCTTTAACAATCTAGCCTCTTTATTTTCTAGGATTTTTGGCTCCACACCCATTTTTCTCGCAAATTCTTCCCAGTTGTATTTCATTTTCTCACCTAGAAATGCTTTGAGAAATCATTAAAAAACTTGACGTTGTTGAACTCTTGGTGATCAGATGAAGATAACAGTGAAAAGAAAAGCTTTTCTTGAGGAGATACCAGGAGTAGTTGAGAAACTTATCAGTGAATATGGTAGCTCATTAAAAACCATACAAATTGAAGAAGATGAAAAAGGATGTTATACTGTTTGGGCGACCTATGAAAGCTCTACTTTTTGAAGACTCTTACATCTAGAACAATGTGCCATACTCCCGGAGCGTAACGTTTGATTATTCTGCTCTCCAACAGCTCTGCCTCGTAGTTATATTCTCTCGCAGTTTCTTGAAAAGTCTTGAAAGGTTCTTCTGGCATCAGTTTCTCGGGGACTGTGTTGTGGTAGTGAATTATTGCTTCATCCTTGGCTATCTCAAGGGCTTTGGGAATGAATTCATGAGTCTTCACTACATAGCCCATTAGAATTCTATTTGCCATGTTCTCTCCCTTAAACTCGCGGTTGTCAATGTTATATGCTGTCATCCTCTCCTGCACCTTGTTAAGTTCAATGTTTTCTACAAGAAATTTAAATGTGTAGGGGCTCTTTTCGATAGCTATAACCCTTGCTCCACAATGTTTTGCTATGGGTATGCTTAAATGTCCTATTCCGGCAAACATATCAACTACAAGCTCATTTGGTTTTGCAACCCTCGCCATTCTGACCCTTTCCTTGACGTTTGCTGGAGAGAACATCACTTTGGAGGCATCAAATTTGTAGAGGATGCCGTTCTCTTTGTGGATCGTTATTGGATCATTCCCATAAATTATCTCGTAGTTGGTCTCTCTGAATTCACCCCCGATTTTTCCCTTTCTTAAGACAGTTTTCACGCCTAAAATCTCTGCATAAACCTTTGCAATTTCCTCCTTATACGGCAAAAGTTCTTCCCTGAGAGGAAGTATTAGAACATCCCCTAATTGGACCCAGTGTTTGGGGAGAAGGTCAACTAACTCGGGGGGAAGAATATTGCTTAGTATCTCTCTTATGCGTGGTTTTATTAACTGAGTTCTCCTTATCATCGAAGGAAATTTGCTGAAAGGTTTATATTGTTTTCTTTGTCTTAATTAGTGGCATTGCTTAACCTTCTGAATTCAGACATAACTCTGTCATTTCGGCGAAAATCGATAGAAAAAGCTTAAAAACAAGTATTTCTCATAATTATCTGAGAACCTCACTGGAGGTAGAGTTTAACAATGGATGACGAATCGTCGAGTAGTTTTTGGTTGAGCAAAATTTTGAAATCAAAGAAGAGAGAAAGCGTCGTTGAACAAAAAATAACGGATGATGCCTATAGGGATTTAAGGGCTCTTTTAATGAGGGCTAAACCGGATGTAATTGGAGATAGGGTTATTCTTAAGCTCCCCAACGGTACAGTTGAACTAAGTAGGGGTAGACTTAAAGTTGTTGCAAGCAGTAAGGAAGATGCAGAAAAGATTCTTAGAAACCTTCACCACTATTCAATGCCGCCAGGCTTATGGCCTGCTTATGGGTTGAGCTACTCGATAAAGAAAGACTCTCTTTTGAAGACAAGAAGTTGATTTTTCTTTTTCCTAAAACATTTTAAACCTTAAAGTGCTATTTTGATTAGCGGATGATGGGCCTTGCCCAGTCTGAGTTGATGATGACGTCGGTATTAGCTGACGCGTTAAACAAGGCCCTTTAAAATTTAGGGGGAGCTTGAATGGATGAAATGCTGGAGTTTTATGCAAGTGAAGCGATGACATGCCCTAGAAGGATATACTTCCGTCTTAAGGGTTATAAAGAGAAATGGCCCGATTTTGTTAGAGTTAGACTTGAACAGGGAATTAACACCCATAATGTTCTTGGTGATATTCTCAAACGCAGATTTGGCTTTGAGCTTGAGAAACATATTATTCTCAAATCTTCCCGTCTTGGCTTTGAAATACACGGTAGGATAGATGCCTATAAAAACTATCCAATTGAAATTAAAGGGAAGACGTCTCTTCCTAGGATTCCATATGATTATCATCTGGCCCAGTTAAACATTTACCTGCGTTGGGCGGAAAGTGAATATGGTTATTTGTATTATGTCAAACTTCAGGAGAGGCCAAAGAAAGTTTTGGATGGCATAGACTTCTCTAAATTTCCCGTAGTAAAAGGGAAAAACTTCAAGGCCTTTGAGATTCCATATGATGAGAAGCTTTTTAGAGAGACTGTTAAGCAATTCTATGTAATAAAGAAACACTATGAAAGGGGAATACCTCCGAAAGGATGGAATGACTACACCTGTAGGTTTTGTCCCTATTATTACATATGTTCTGGAAATGGGTCTAAGGTTTAGCTTTCCATTTGAGGTCTTCCTCTATCACAGGTTCTATGAGATCCTTATTGTACAAGTCGGCTATTATTGCCCTTATAGGAACTTGGTTTAGAGCTAGTGCCTGAGGAGTTATTTTGGCATCAAAACTTTTTGCTAAGAAGTAACTGAGTTCGCTAACACTTCTTGGTGTTTTTAGAAGTTCAAGTATCTTTGATTCTCCAGCTTCAACACGTTTGAGATTGAATTCCAGCAAATTAAGGGCTTCCTCTCCCTTCACGCTCTTGCCATGGGAAGGTATGAGAAGGACACCTTCTTCTGCATAATTCACCAATCTTTTTATAGATTCTTTGAAGAGGTTTGGCTCTATTAAATATGGAAGGCCCACACCCTCTATAACTCTTTCACCAAAGAAGCTGTCTCCAGCATAGAGCACAGCATTTTCTTCATCTAGAAAACCAGTCATTCCCGGAGAGTGACCAGGTAATTCAAGGGCCCTAAGTCCAAAAAGCTCATCACTCCAGTCAAAAATAGCATGGACTCTAACTTCACTAGGGAACTGGTATACTAAAAACCCCTTAGGAGCCTTTGATCCAAAAGTTAGTAGTTCTCTATTAAGTGGGGTTTCGGCTATTGAGAATTCGTATCGATGGATGAAGAGGGGTTTATCTAGTTTGGGAACAATGGCCACATGATCTGCGTGGGCGTGAGTGGCAATAATATAGTTAATTTCTACCCCAATCTTTCTAAGCTCCCTTCTAAGTTCTTTAGGTCTCTTACTTCCGTTTCCAGGATCAATTATTACGGTTTTTTCTCCGGTTTTTATCATGGTAGATGGACTTCCAGGATATAAATATAAGTTCTTACCTAACTTTTCGAGAGCCACATTAACCACCAAAAAGAAATAGGCTTTTTTGTTAATAAGTTTTCAGTTCTTCGATTTCTTCAATCAGCGTTTTAAAATATTCATAAAACTCGCTTTGTTTAAGGTAGTCTACGGCGTTCCAAAATTCTTCTAATCCTTTAAATCCGGCCTTTTCGTATTCCCAAGCTTGGAGAACCATCTCCAGTTTGTCTGCAAACTTCACCAACTTCCCTTCAATACTTCTTTCTTCTTCGTAATCTTGAAAAAGCTCAAAATATTCTACCTTCTCAGCTCCCAAGATATCTATCATTGACTTCTTCTCTGCTTTTTTCTTATCAATGTATATTTGGGCATCGAGGGGGAGATCGGTTATCCTTGCTTCTGCGAGATCGTGAAGAATTGCTATCTTAAGGGCTCTTTCCACATTAATGTTTATTCCTTTCTTTCTAAGCTCATCTGCTAAGAATAAGGTTATCAATGTCACACAAAAAGCATGGTCGGCGACACTTTCTGGTTTAGGAATCCCTCTAAGCAACCAACCCATTCGAGGGAGTTTTTTAAGTTTTCCTCCCTCTAGAAAGATTTTTAACATTCTTATTCCTCCGTTACGTATAAGGATCTATTTGTCTCAATGGCCTTTGCGATGATCCCATCCCCAATGAATCTTCCATATACTTTGACAATGTCACCTTGGCCGATATGGGGGATTCCAGAAAATTCGATCTTAAGTCCATTTATATGAAAAGTCGTTCTGTAACTTGGTAGTTCCATGGGGAGGAACTCTACAGTAACTTTGTCTTCTACAATACCTTCTATCATAACATTCCTCCCTCGAAATTCTCCTCTTTTTAATTCATCAATGCTAAGGTTATAATAATAGTTGTGACCGAACTTGACCCGTTTAGGCATCTCCCCATCACCCTTTAATATAATAATTGTGAAGATAATTTGGTGGTGAGATATGATAAAGGTTGCGATTATAGGTGCTGAGAATGTTGGGAAGTCTACCTTAATGAATGCTCTCTTGGGAAAGAAAGTATCCGAAACCCAACCCATTCCAGGTACCACAAAAGGAATTATAAAAAGGGCCTTTGGAACTGTGAAGATACCTAAAACAATGAAGAATCCCTTTGGAGGAGCAGATGAGTTAGTTTTAATTGACACTGCAGGCCTCTATGATCCCCAATATGAACTTAGAGGAAAGGTTTTGAGTGAGGAGAAGTTCAAAGAGCTTTTGAATGAAATTGCTTCAGCAGATGTGATTATCAATATGATAGATGCCCAGTATGGCCTTCACAGAGGAATGGAAAAACTTCATCATATCCTTAAATTCAGATACGAAAAACCGATAATAGTAGTTGTCAACAAGATAGATCTCATACCGAAAGAAAAAGTTGAAGAACTTAGGGAGATCATCAAGAAGAGGCTTGAACAGGAACCGATAATGCTGTCACTGGTTACCTATGAAGGATTTAACGAACTTTTAGAAAAGCTGGTATATTACGCTCAGTACGCCAAGAAGTCTTAACCAATTTTAGAATTCCTTCAAAACTCAGCATTTCATCCAGAATAGCATAATCATTTGCAAGTTCTTCTGCAAGTTCTTTGGGAAAGCCATTTTTGACTAGTGCTTTTTTGAACTTTCTTTTTCCTCTCTTGATAGCTCTTTTCATTCCTGCAAATTGCCATAACATTTTGGGCAGAATCCACATTAATCGCAGAAAAGATAGAAAGAGGGAAAGAACCATCAGAGCTCCTCCTCAAATTCTTCCTCCTCAATCTCTATCTCTCTTTTCTTTTTCTTTCCAAGGTTTTGGAGCTCTTTAAACCCTTCAAGTTTGCCCATTTTATCTTTCATAAAAGCTCCCACAAGGGTCTTTATGATGTTCATGCTTTCCATGTACTCCTTTGTAAGTTCAAAAGCTTTATCTGGGTCCATTCCAGCTCCAACGAGCTCTTTATAAAAGCTTGCTACATTTTTTCCGAACTTTTCGGCTTTTTCTGGATCGTATACATCGTTTAGGAGTTCTTTTATGGGGCCGAAAATTGAGTCCATTATCTTTGGTAAGTGCTCTGAGACTGTACTGAGGACTTCTCCAAGTTCTTCTACGTCCTCTTTGCTTTCTTTTTTCTTTGAGGTAGCATAAAGCATGTCTTCGAGCATTTCTATCTTTTTCTCGATGAGCTCTATCTCCTCTTCACTCTTTGCTTCTCTGAGTTCTTTTGTGAGCTCTTTAATTGTTTCTTCGATAAATTTTTTTGCTCCAGCTTCGCTTTCTATAGCTTTTTCAATTTTTTTCTTCATCTCTTCACCAAATTTTTCATCAAATTCCATTTCAATCACCTCGATAATTATTTTGTTTGGTCAAACTTAATTGGGATTCCGATCAAATCAAACCACTTATTGAGCACTTCTTTTTTTAGTGCATATCCTTTTCCCTTTTCCCCATCGACTTCTTCAACAACATTAAGGGAGCTTAAGTACTGAATCTTTTCTCTAACAGTATTTCGTGAAGCCTTACCCCTTCTTTTTTTCAATTCTTGAGTTATTTGACTTATATTAGCACTTTTTAGATCAAAGAGAATCCGCACAATCTCTCTTGCTATAGGATCATGTCTTATCTGGGGGACAACAACGTCTATTCCCAGACCGCCGTATTGGGCATATATGTTCATTAGCTTCAGATAATTCTCTGCTAACCTTGAGACTAACTCAAAACTGGTCATAAGCTCATTAAGGGTCTTTCTTAAAATTTTAACTTCCTCTGAAAGTTTTTCGACATCTTGCTCTTCTGGCATCTTTATCCCATCTTATATATGCCTGGTCAATTCATATAGGCTTTCCGATTAGAATTGATCAGTTCACATCTTAGAAAGCTTTACACCTTATTTGTACAAATTAGTTTCCAATTAATATTGGTAATGCTTCTTAGGTATTTAAATATTTCCTTGTAGAGGGATTTTTGAAATAAGAAAAAATTGAAAAAGAGCAAAATGCCGTTTCTGGCTTTTAGTGTCAGTATTTCACATAATTTTTCTCTGGAGGTTTGTTGCGTCGTATCTCGCGTACTCTCTCTGAGCTTCAGGCTTTCTCTCATTCTTCCAAAACCTTCTCAAACTCTCAAACTCAAACATCATACATCACCAATAATTAATAGAACGCTCAAACTACAAGGAAATGGTGGTTAAAATTGATCAGAAGAGATGAGGAAATGGGTTGGTTTTACAATTCCATTTCATAGTCTTCTAATTCCCTGTTAAGGGCTTTAGTGATTACAATCTTTCTTCTTACGCCTTTTTTGAATTCTATAATAGTGGTGGCCAAGTCTTCTAGTAATGCGAAGGCTCCTGGGCTAGCTATATTTAAAATATCCCTGTTCACAATGTAAAATGCGATTCTGGGCGTGTCTCCCAAAAAGCTTGTAAGCACATTGACAAATGGTATTTTTTCATTTCTTTTAATGAACCATCTCTCTATTCCAAAGAGAAGTACAACAGTAAACTTTTCACTTAACATCTTATCAAAAATCTGGCGGTATTCACTGACTAACGCAGGTAATTCCCTGTCTCCTCTTAAGAATCCAATCATATTTACTTCAGGTATTTTACGAAATCCAATCTCGATAAATTTTGCTTTTTTCAGCTCACAATGAGAGCCTCTGAAATTTGCTCGTTTTAGGTATAACTCTACGGTATTAAATAAATCAGTTACTAGTAATTGGTATTTCTTGGCATCAGCCCACCTTGCTATTTCAGCAACGAATAGTGTTGGATCATCCCTGGATGAATACTCTACTAACACAATCTCTCCTGGTTTCAACTTATCAAAAAATTCTAACATTATATCACCAGTAACTATATACATTAAAAATTATTTAAGGAACTATATACATTAAAAATTATTTAAGGTTTTTTTCTGTACAAGTCGTTTTGCTTAAATGAGGATTTTAAAAAACGTCAACATTCGCAAAGCTTTATGAAAACTCTCCTTCTTCTCGGCCCATCGAGTTCTACAAAGATAACGCTCTGCCAAGTTCCAAGTAGAAGCGTTCCATCTTTTATTGGGATTGCAAGGCTTGGATTTAGGAGGATGCTCCTCAAATGGGAATGTGCATTTCTGTCAATTCTGTCGTGCTTGTAGCCTTTTCCTTTGGGGACAAGAGTTTGAAGGAATCCCTTAACGTCTTCAAGAAGTCCATTTTCGTTTTCGTTAATGAAAAGGGCTGTGGTTGTATGTTGCGTAAAAATTACAGCTAATCCTTCCTTTATCTTACTCTCCCTTATCTTTTGCTCTATTAGGTGGGCGATGTCAATCACTTCAAACTCCCTTCTCGTCGAGATTTCAACCTCAAAGAGCATGGATTACGCCTCCAAAATACTAATTGAAAGTCCAAGAGCTATGTTCTTACATATTATCTCTTTCAAATCTAAAAAGTGCTAGAGAATATTTAAGGCTTTTCTCCAAACCTTTTTAAATCCCCTCCTGAACTTCAAACCATGTATGCGATCATCTATGGAAAGAACCCAAGGCTGAGTGAGGCGGAATTCTGGGCTTTCGTGAGAAGATTCGGGTTAAAGGTTAAAGTTGTTGAAGGTTCCACGTATTGGATAGTTTTTGAGGGTGATAAAAGCATAGAAAGGCTTTTTCACAGGCTTGGTGGTTCTTTAAAGTTGGTGAGAATCCTTGGTGAGGGAGAAGAAGCGATAAAAGAACTAGATTATGCAAAGCTTTTTACCGTGAGCATTTATGGAAGAGATGACTGGAAACTCTGGAGGAAACTAGGGAGTGAGATAAAGAAAACTTTTAAATCCCATGGCCCAGCAAAGTTTTTCAAACCCGCTAAAGTATATGCAATGCCCTCTGAACTTATCCTAAAGGGCTTTCCTGAAGTAAAGGATTTTGTCGTTTTCTTTGGTAAGAGTGTTTATGTGGGTGAAACCATAACTCTTACAGATCCATTTGAGCTTAAGAAGCTTGATGTGGAAAGGCCCGTGCAGAGGGCAATTCTTTCAATACCTCCACGTTTGGCTAGAATAATGATAAATCTAACCGAAATCAGGCAAGGCAACTTTCTTGATCCCTTCTGTGGAATAGGTACTATAGTCCAGGAATTTGTGCTTCAAGGGCTTAATGCTTATGGGAGTGATTCCAATCCCAGAGCAATTCATGGGGCCAAAGAGAACTTGAAATGGTTGAAAAAAGAATTTCGAACTAAAGGGAGTGCGCATCTCGAAATTTGTGATGTAAGAAAACTCAAACGCTGCTTTAGAGTCAAATTTGATGCAATAGTTACCGAGCCTTATATGGGTAAGCCCTTAAAGTATCACCCCACTACGGGAGAAGCAATAAAACTTGCAAATGAACTTGACAGGTTTTACTTTAGTGTCTTTGATAGTTTTGGCGATGTTCTAAAGAGACATGGAAGGGTTGTGTTTGTCTTTCCAGCTTACAGGCTCAATGATGGTAGGATTTATAGAAAAGAAAGAAAATGGCTCGAAAAGTTGGGTTTTGAGGTTATGGCGAGATATACAGACTTTGAAGAAAGACATCGAATAGTTAGGGATATTCATGTGCTGGGGTACAGGTAAACAAATTTCTATTTTTGTAGCTGAAAGCACATAAAAATGCATGTTCGTACGTTTGTTAGCTCTCAATCTTTATAATCTCTCAGAAAAGTTTCTCTTAAGGTAGAATGCTTACATCTAAGTATGTAAAGTTCATCCGGTAAAATATGGGGTGGTTAAAATGTTTGAAACTACGTTAAAATGCACAAAATGTGGTATAGAATATTCCTTGGCAAGCGGGGTTTATAAATGTAGAGAATGTGGAGCTCCACTTGATGTTCAATATGATTACGAAGGAATAAGGGAGCTTGTAGAAGATAACGATGCATGGTTTAGGGAGGCTCCGAGATTATGGAAATATTGGATGTTTTATCCAATTTCAAATCTAAGAAAGATTGTGAGCTTAAATGAAGGGGGTACAAGGCTTTATAGAATGAAAAATCTGGAGAAAAAACTTGGCTTTGGGAAGCTTTACATCAAAAATGAAGGGGAGAATCCAACGGGAGCATTCAAGGATAGGGGCTCAAGTGTGGAAATAACAAAGGCTCTGGAATTTCATGCAAGAAAAGTTGTCGTGGCTTCAACTGGAAACATGGCCGCTAGTATCTCCGCTTATGGTTCTAAAGCAGGACTTGAAGTGACAATAGTAGTTCCAGAAGGAACTCCAATAGGTAAACTAGTTCAGGCTGTGGTTTATGGGGCAAAGATAAAGATCCATGGAACTACCTATGATGAGGCTCTGGCAGAGAGTGAAAGGATGGCAAAGGAGGAAGATTATTACTTAACGGGCAACTATCACTATAGGGTTGAAGGCCAAAAGAGCACAGGATTTGAGATCTTTGATCAGCTCCGTTTTGATTCCCCTGATTGGATTGTTGTTCCTATTGGGGCGGGAACTCATTTGAGGGCTATCTGGAAGGCTGCAAAGGAGTTCTACAAAGTGGGTCTTATTGAAAGGTTGCCAAAGATTGCAGGAGTTCAAGTAGAGGGTTATGATGCCATAGTAAAGGCCTGGAAAGAAGGAATGCCTATTAAGCCAAGAAAGGAAAAGAAGCCTACAGTGGCATCAGCAATAGCCGTTAAAGCACCTGTAGATGGGGAAAATGTTTTAAGAGCTATAGAGGAGAGTAAAGGACACTTGGGTGTTGTAACAAATGAAGAAGCTATGAATGCTGGTTTATTGCTCGGAAAGGAAGGTCTTTTTGTTGAACCATCATCTTCAACTGCCCTTGCCTTAGCAAGGCAGATGCGGGAAGAAGGAATAATCGATAAAGACGAAAGAATCGTTGTGATAGCCACGGGACATGGTCTTAAGGATACTAAAACATGGGAGAGTTTTATTAAATTTTAACTTTTTTTCTTTTCGATGGTTATAATGTACGAAGAAAAGAGATTCAGTAAGTTCACACTTTTGATGGTCCTTCTAAGGTTCATATGAGTTTCAACTAGACGTCAGACTACTTATGTTGAGGGGAAGAAGGTTCGAAATTATATTGGTAGTCACACCAAATAACCCAGAGGAAATTGCAATGGTTTTAACTACTCTTGGCATTTCACGAGCAGCTTAGTGCCCCTAATCTCGATTATTTCGACTTTTTCCCCTTTTTTGGCAGTTCCACTCAGACATTCTGCAATCCAGAGCTCGTTTCCAACTTTTACAACTCCTTTTGGATTTAGCTCTTCAACGACTATTGCATCATTTCCAATCAATGCCTCAGGCCCAACTTCTACTCTTTTATCAAAGACCTCCCAGAGGAATTTAACAGCAATAACGTCCTTAAAAATAAGAAATCCTATTACAGCAAGAGCTGGCTTTAAGGGAACCTCTATTCCAGCCCTTGGCAAAATAAAGAACAAAAATATTCCCACGACTATTTCATCGGCAAGTATGCTGAGAATTTTGAGGATGTTTTTAATATAAGTCTTCATTTTACTTTTCACACTCCTAAATTAGGTAATCCGCCATATATAAGCATGAGCAGTCCCACGAATACTGGTTGGTGGATTAAATAAATCTTTAGGGTATTTCTTCCAATGAAGCATATAACATCTATGACTGGGTTGTCTAGATTGTTGAGGTTGAATTTTCTCTGGCCGTGTGGATACAATATCCCGCCAACAGCTGTACCTAGCAAGAAAACCCCGAACCATGGGAATATGGGAAAATAGTCTAAAGTGAAGAACTGGTGAGGAGTTATACCTAATGGTAAGAGAAACAAGCTCTCAGCGTGAATTTCTCTTACTATCTCATGGCCCAAAAGGAATAGAGGTGCTATAAAAATGTTTTTCCATCCTAATTGGTAGAAGGGGATGACGAGCAAACTTGCAACTCCTAAGAAATGTAGAACCCCAAAGTAAATCGTCCCTCTTTTCAGAAGAATATATGTGCTTAGGGTTATCAGCAAACCAAGGCCGAAAAGTTTTGTGAATCTTTGAAGATATTTTCTTATATTCTTTTTACCCCTTGCATGGCTTATCCAAAGTGAGAGTCCGGAGATTGAAACAAAGAGGGAGGCGGTTGCATAGGCAAAAATCCTCCAGAAAAGTTTATGCTCAGAATAGTCCAGGAAAAATTGCAAATCAGTAACAAAATTTGAAATTAACATCATAATTAATGCTATCCCTCTAGCAAAGTCAATTTCCCAAAATCGCTTTGAGTATATCTCACTGTCGAACATCAAGGAATATAAACTTCAAGCTAATATTTAAGTTTGGTGTTTACATGATTTCCGATCCTTTAAAAGCTGCTGAGGTGTTTAAATGAGAATTATCAAAACTACAGCAAAGACCATCTACACAAAAAGCGGAATCCCTGGGGTAGATTACGCCCTAAACCAATATGTTGGCTGTCAATTTGCGTGCAAATACTGCTATGCTAAGTTTATATGCAAATGGAAGCCCTACGGTGACTGGGGCACATGGGTGGAAGTAAAGACTAACGCTCCTGAGCTGGCAAGAAAGAGAGTTCATGGAGAGGTCTTCATGTCGAGCCTCTCTGATCCCTATCAACCAATTGAGAGAGAGCTCAAACTAACGAGAAAAACCCTCCAGATGATGGATAAGAGAAATAAATTGAGTATTTTGACTAAATCTCCGCTCGTGGTGAGAGATATTGATCTTTTCAAACTCTTTGATGATATTGAGGTAGGCCTAACAATAAACAGTTTTGAAGGGAAGGAAAAACAGATCATAGAACCATTTACACCCTCCCAAAAGTTAAGGATAGAAGCATTAAAAACCCTGAAAGATGAAGGAATTAAAAACTATGGGTTTATAAGCCCTATAATTCCTGGAATTACTGATATTGAGGCCATAATTAAAGAAACAAAGGGGATTGTAGATTATCACTCCTTTGAGGTTCTCAATCTAAAGGGTGCTGGAAGAAAGTTCGTGGAAATTTTAAAAGAAAACTTCCCAGAAAGTTATGAGATCATGATAAATGAGGATAAATTCTGGGAATTTGTTAAGGAGTTGATAGCACTTATAAAACACTTAGATATTAAAGCTGAAGGGATAGAAGTTCACAGAGAGGGCTGGGAAGTTATAGAGGTGAAATGAATGAAGATAGCCACAGTAAACGGCCTTTGTCTCGAAATTCCGGATGTGAGGTATTCTTTTTTTGACACTCCGTATATTCCCCACAAGCTCGCTACCGCTGTAGATGTCTACTTTGACGAAAAAGCTCTATTTCCATTTGAGGAGGGAAAATTGGTTGAGGTAAGGAAGATAAAGACTCCTCGATACATTCCAGTCATCGAAGACTACCTTTTAATTTTTGAAGTTGAGGATTTTTGTTTGAAGGTCCTTCATGTAGAGCCGAAAATTAAAATCGGTGAAAAAGTCTTTCTTGGTGATGAAATCGGAAGTTTAATCTATTCTGGATTTTTCTCTCCTTGGAGCGATAAGCATGCACACTTTGAAGTAAGGCCCTGTAATGACAGATATAGAGCTAGAGGTGGGATTACACTTTTCCCAGAAGTTAGAGGTCTTGTTCCCATTGCTAAAGGAGAGACATTTGAAGTTATCGAGAAGGAAGAGCGCTACATTTGGTTAAAATCACTTCGAAAAAGTGGTAAGGGAATGACACCCTTTGGCAACATTGAAGGAGGATTGCCCCACTATCGCTATGGTGCGATATTCAACGAAGGAAAAGCCAGACTCTTTGGGAAAATCGTGGAAGCTAGTGAAGTTCTACCCAATGGAGTTGGCATCTTCAAGGCAGATTTTGAGGTTTTTGTCAATGGAATTAAGGTTAAAGGGGTTGGAGTCTTCTGCAATGAAGAGAAGGTCAAGCTGATTAGTGAGGACTTTGAGATTGGGGATACTGTGGAGTTGCGGATTGTTTAACTTTGATTGATATCTGTAAGGATATCCATAAACTATATAATATTTTAATCAATATATCTTATGATTTTGTTTTTTATTTGATTTGGTGTATATAGAGGTGTCTGACATGGAAAAAGTAGAAGAAATCCCGAAGGAAACCCTGCTTGAGATATACAAAGTCATGCATAAGATTAGAACCTATGAAGAAACACTAGCAAAGTGGTATTACGAAGGAAAGACTCCTAGATTCGATATATCTGCAGGCCCAATCCCAGGAGAACTTCACCTATCCTCTGGTCAGGAATCAGCAGCAGTTGGTGTTTGCCTGCATTTGAAACCTGAAGATGCTGTAGTAGGAACCCATAGGGCCCATCACTTTGCAATAGCAAAGGGTGTTGATCTAAAGAAAATGACTGCTGAAATTTTTGGAAAAGCTACGGGATTATCAGGAGGAAAAGGTGGCCATATGCACTTATTTGATGCATACCAAAACTTCAGTTGTAGTGGAATTGTTGGTGCAAGCTTTCCACAAGCCGTTGGCGTAGGGATAGCTGCAAAACTAAAGGGAGAAGACTATGTTGCTGTTGCTGTTGGTGGAGATGGCGCTGCTAACCAGGGGACTTTTCATGAGGCCCTTAATTTAGCTGCAATCTGGAAACTACCCGTGATTTTTGTAATAGAAGATAATAGCTGGGCTATATCCGTTCCGAAAGATAAATCTACGGCAGTTTCAAAGAACAGCGAGAGAGCCGCCGCTTATGGAATTCCAGGGGTGAGTGTGGATGGAACTGATGTCATAGCAGTTTATGAAGTGGCCAAAGAAGCCGTTGAGAGAGCAAGAAGGGGAGAAGGGCCAAGCTTAATTGAAATAAAAGTTTACAGGCTTAGAGGACACTTTGAAGGTGATCCTCAGCACTATAGGCCTAAGGAGGATTTTGAGCTGGCTAAACAAAAAGACCCACTTTTGAACTTTGAAAAGCTTCTTCTAGAAAAAGGTATTGCTACAGAAGAGGAACTTAATAAGATCAAAGAAGAGAACGTCAAGGAAGTGCAAGAGGCCATTGACTTTGCAGTAAACAGCCCGTATCCTGAGCCTGAAGAAGCATTAAAGGGCGTTTTTGCAGGGGGTGAATGAAATGGCAAGAAAACTTCCTATGTATAAGGCAATCTCAGAGGCAATAGCTCAGGAAATGGAGAGAGATGAAAATGTATTTGTTATGGGTGAAGACATCGGAGCATATGGAGGAATTTTTGGTGCAACAAGTGGACTTTTAGAGAAGTTTGGACCCGAGAGAGTTAGAGACACTCCAATAAGCGAATCAGCATTTATAGGAGCTGCTTTAGGGGCAGCATCAAAGGGAATGAGGCCAATAGTGGAACTTATGTTTGTTGATTTCTTTGGAGTCGCTATGGATCAGATTTACAACCACATAGCAAAGGCCTACTACATGTCGGGTGGACAGTTAAAGATGCCAATAGTTATAACAACTGCAATAGGTGGAGGATACAGTGACGCTGCTCAACACTCTCAATGCTTATATGGGCTCTTTGCACATGTCCCAGGCCTGAAAATAGTGATTCCCTCGAACTCATATGATGCAAAAGGACTCATGATTTCGGCAATTAGAGATGACAACCCGGTGATGTACTTCTTCCACAAGGGCCTTATGGGACTTGGATGGATGCCTTCTCCACCAGAGGCTACCGTTGAAGTTCCAGAAGAGCCTTATACTGTGCCAATTGGAGAGGCAAAAGTAGTTAGAGAGGGAAGTGATGTGACGATTGTTGGTGTTGCTAAGACTGTACATGAGGGAATATGGGCTGCAGAAGAGCTCGAAAAGGAAGGTATAAGTGCAGAGGTTATTGATTTGAGAAGTCTGGTACCTTTGGACAAGAAAACTCTCTTAGACTCTGTAAAGAAGACCGGTCGCTTGGTAATAGCGGATGAGGACTACAGGAGCTATGGTATGAGTGGAGAGATCATTGCTACAGTTGTTGAGAATGGAATTTCATTAGAGGCACCGCCAGTTAGAGTTGCCTATCCAGATGTTCCCGTTCCTTACAGCAGGGTTTTAGAGAAATATGTCCTTCCTGATAAAGAGAAAATCATCAACGCTGTAAAGAGAGTGATTTGACTTAACATGGAGGAGAGAGAATGGAAATTGAAGTCAAGGTTCCAACAATTAGTCAAGAGGATAAAAAAGGTGTAGTAAACCAGTGGTATAAGAAGGATGGAGATGTCGTAAAAGAAGGCGAAGAAATAGCCGAGGTTATGATAGAAAAAGTTACAGTGATTATAAAAGCTCAAGCAAGTGGCAAGCTCAAGATATTAGTGCCTGAAAATGGTGAAGTGTCTCAGGGAGATGTAATAGCTGTTGTAGAAACAGCCTAGTTTTCGAAACTTTTAATTATTCTTTTTCTTAATTTTTATCATGAGTTTGAGGGTTTTGTTTACTGAGTATCCTGACCCTTATTTGAACATAGCTTTTGAAGAAGCTCTTGCAAGAGTTAGGGGTGTTGATGCTATTAGTGACACACTGAGGATATGGAAAAATAAAAACTCCTTGATTTTGGGGCGATTTGTGAAAGTCGAAGAAGATATTAACCTAGAAAATGCTAATAAGTTTCGATTTCCCATAATAAGACGATTTACTGGAGGAGGGACAGTTTATCATGATGAGGGATGTGTAAATTATTCTCTTATCATTAAAAGGGACGTAAGGTATCCACTAGACTATCTTTATGCTCATCTTCTAAAAGGGACCTTACTTGCTCTAAAGAAACTTGGCCTGAGGCCATATTTAAAAAACACTAATGATATTGTTGTTAATGAAAGAAAAGTTTCTGGCACTGCAGCAGGGTTGAGGTGGGAGGTTCTTTTTTTACATGGTTCCATTTTGGTAGATTCCGACTTGCAAATGCTTTATTCCCTTTTGAAGATTCCAAAGGCCCATAGATTTGATCCGGTTAAATACAGAGTGGCAAATCTTACTAGCTTTATAAAAAATGTTTCCATGGATCACATTGTTGAAGCATTGATATGGGGATATTCGAGGGTTTTCTCAGCCCCTCTGACTTTTGAAGAACCTGCGGAAGAAGAGAGTAAAATAACGGAAATTTTGTACAAGGAGAAGTACTCTAAAGACGAGTGGAACTTTGAGGGTTCAATAAAAAATGAGACCGAAATAAACAAAAAAATAAAGGAAATACTTAGCTAACCATCGAAGAAACCTCTCTCAGCCGCTAGTTTTAAAGTCTTTTTATAGTCTATAACTCTTGGGCCATTTCTTGTTATCTTTGCTGTAATTCTCCCTTTCATTTCGGTTTCTCTTTCTCCATCAAGGGCCAGAAGAGAAGGTGAGGTTTTTAGCTCCACTTCCTCGTTCAGCTCTAGGATTTTTGTTTCTTTGACTTTTATTGCCCGGAATACTCCGGGAGCTATGGGAGCTTTTATCCCTCTTTCTCCTCCAAGCTCTACATATATTCCTAAATCATCCTGTTCGGTTATCTCTTTCAAGATTCCAGGGATTGAGCTCAGACCGATATTATAAGGTGAGGAAACACTTGCTACTATCTCTCTCAAATATTCTGGCTTCCACACGGCTTTGGATCCTTTGAAAGAGTGGAGTGTTGCAGCTGCGTCTATAAGGGCAATGTCCTTAAGTCTACCATCCTCATAAAGTTCAATTCTTTTTGTTTTATAGGTTCCTTCCTCAGGCTTAACCATACCGGTGGCTATTGCCGAGACAGTAGCTCCGGCTATAGTGGCCTCTATCATGTAGGGAAAGACATTGTTAGTGCCTGTAGAGATAGGCATTATGGGAATATCTCCAGAGGCCTTTGCTACAACTCTATTAGTACCGTCCCCTCCAATGACGATTATTACGTTTACTTTGTCTTTCATTAGTTCAGTTGCCTTTAGTGTATCTCTCCAATCTCCAAAGACTTTGATTGGGAGCATCTCAACCTCCATAACTACATGCTCTCCGATTGCATGAAGTGCAGCGGGCACTATTCCAAATGTTTCGGGCATTGCTAGAACTTTTTCTACTCCTAATTCCTGCATTATGAGTAGGAGTCTCTTAACTATGTTGACCTTCTCCATGTTATCAAAGACACTTGCATGAGCGATTAAACGCCTTATATCCCTCCCTGATTCAGGGTTTGCTATTATTCCCACGGTGATTTTTCCCATTATCCTCATCTCCTCACATAGATGGTAATGAATGCTATGGCTATTAATATTTCGTTTGTTTTATCTCCAAACTCTTTAAGAGCTATTCCAGGACCTTTTAATCCTCCTTCAACAACTTTAATAACCTTCTTACACGGCAAAGGAATAGCTTCCTTAACTTTCTCTACGTCAACCTTTTGGGGATAAGGTACTCCTATGATGACTTCTACCTTCATGTCTTTCTCAAATTCAAGCTCAAAAAGCTCAAGAAGTCCAACTGCACAGATCCTTGTTATTGCATCTTTTACGGCTTTTATTGCTGCTTTAGTAGGGTCTTGTCCATGCTGGTCTACACCCATTCCTATCTCGATAACATATCTTCCCCATTCACTCAACTTCAAACACCTTCTCTGGATGTTCTAGGTAGTATTTAACCCTCTCCAAGAACCTTGCAGCCGGAGCCCCATCTATTGCCCTGTGGTCAAAGGTTAGGGAGAGCACCATTACACTGGCAACTTTTGTCTCCCCATTCTTTATGACCGGCTTTTGTGTTATTCTATTCAAACCTAAAATCGCGATTTGGGGAGGATTTATTATTGGGGTGAAGGAATCCACACCGAACATTCCGAGATTTGTAATCGTGAAAGTGCCTCCTACAAAATCCTTTTCTTTAAGTGAACCCTTCTTTGCCCTCTCAACTATATCTGCATAGTCTTTTAAAAGCTCCTTAAGGTTCTTTTTATCAACATTCCTAATTACGGGGGTTATCAAGCCTATTGGGCTGTCTACGGCCACGTTTATATTTACATTATCGTAGATTACTATCTTTTCCTTTTCCATTGTTGCATTGATCTCTATGAACTCTCTAATAGCCTTTGCAATGCACTTCAACATCAGAACTGTGTATGAGGGCTTTTCTCCAAGTTTTTCAGTGAGCTTTTTTCTCATTTGAATGAGGTTGTCAATCTCTGTTTCCATATTGAGGGTTACATGGACAGCTTCCCTGTAGCTCTTTGAAAGCCTATCTGCTATAACTTTTCTAATTCCAAAAACTTTCCTCTCTTCTCTTACTTTTGGGAAGAAATGCTCTCGTATGTATTTTTCAAGGTCTTCAAGTGTAACTTCCCCATTAACTCCTGAGCCTTTTATCTTTGAAAGGTTAATATCATACTGCTCGGCTATCATTCTGATTTCTTCACTTACCATTTCAGCTCTCCTCGCTTTCTATTACTCCTATCACTTCTCCCACGGGAACTTCGTCTCCTACATCATGAAGTATCTCCACTAGAATTCCTGAGGTTGGGGCTTTGACCTCTCCAGTTAATTTCTCAGATTCAACTATAGCAACAACTTCCTCTTTCTCCACTCTCTCTCCCCTCTTTTTCTTCCACTCTACAATAGTGCCTTTTTTCATGGTCATACCCAATTTTGGCATAATAACATTTATTCTTGACATAAATATCACCATATTATCTTTTTACTCGACCTTAATAAAGTTTTGGGAACATAAATAGAAAATTATATATACTTTAGACACAAAAAACACAATGTCTAATTTAGGCTTTTTTGTTAGTGAAATCATTACTCCGTCACTTTTCAAATAAGTTCTTTCGAATATAAACTGAAGCTGAGGGATGAATATGTTGGAAATACCAAAAGAAAAGCTGTTGTGGATTTACGAAACGATGGTGAAGATTAGAGAACATGAAGAAAGGGTTGCAGAACTCTTTGCTCAGGGTAAAATACCGGGCTTTGTTCACCTATACATTGGAGAGGAAGCTGTTGCAACGGGAGTAATGGCCCACCTAAGAAAGGAAGACTTCATAACGAGTACACACAGGGGACATGGTCACTTTATTGCCAAAGGAGGTAACATTAAGGCATCAATGGCTGAACTCTTTGGAAAGGCCACTGGAATATGTAAGGGAAAAGGCGGCTCAATGCACATAGCGGATTTGGATGTGGGTGAGTTAGGAGCAAATGGTATAGTTGGTGGAGGCATTCCCCACGCAGTTGGGGCAGCATTGGGGATAAAGTTAAATGGTTTGGACAACGTTGCCGTGGCATTCTTTGGAGATGGTGCATCTAATCAGCAGAACTTCCACGAGGCAATAAACCTTGCCGCAATATGGAAACTTCCAGTAGTTTTTGTATGTGAGAACAACCTCTACCAGATCTCTCTTCCGTATTCAAAGCAGCAGGCCATAAAAAGCGTTGCTGAGAGGGCTGTTGCATATGGAATTCCAGGAGTTAGTGTAGACGGTCAGGATGTCTTTGCGGTTTACGAAGTGGCTAAAGAAGCAATAGAGAGAGCTAGAAACGGAGAAGGGCCAACAATAATAGAAGCAAAAACTTATAGGTACAGAGGACATTTTGAGGGTGACCCGCAGATATATAGGTCAAAAGAGGAGATAGAATGGTGGAAGAATAACAAAGACCCAATAACCATTTTTGAGAAAACAGTCCTTGAGAAAGGCCTCTTAACTAAAGAAGAACTTGATGCTGTCAGGGAAAAAGTAAAGAAAGAAATCGAAGAGGCAATTAAGTTTGCCGAGGAAAGTCCATGGCCCAAGCCGGAGGAACTTCTTGAAGATGTATTCTCAACCCCAACCAAGGGGGTGTTAGTATGGCAGTGGTGAGAGAGATAACCTTTGCACAGGCCCTTAATGAAGCATTGGATTACGAGATGTCCAAAGACCCCAAAGTTGTTGTCATGGGTGAGGATGTAGGACAGTATGGCGGAATATTTGGTGTTACAAAGGGTCTTTTAGAAAAATACGGCGAGGAGAGGGTAAAAGACACACCTATTGCTGAGAGCGGATTTATAGGGACCGGAGTAGGAGCTGCTGCTTCGGGATTGTTGAGGCCAGTTGTAGAACTGATGTTCATAGACTTCCTTGGAGTTGCTTATGACCAGATTTATAACCAAGCGGCAAAGATAAGGTACATGTTTGGAGGGAAAGCCAAGATCCCGATAGTTATTAGAACCGTTTCTGGAGCAGGGGCTTCTGCTGCTGCTCAGCACTCACAATCTCTCCACGCTCTCTTTGTTCACGTTCCGGGATTGAAGGTGGTCTATCCCTCCACGCCTTACGATGCAAAGGGGCTTTTAATCTCCTCAATTGAAGATGACGATCCTGTTGTCTTTATTGAACATAAGATGCTCTACGGCGTTAAAGGTCCGGTTCCAGAAGAGCCTTATTCAATTCCCCTCGGAGAGGCTGACATCAAAAAAGAAGGAAAAGATGTAACAGTTGTAGCAACAGCATTAATGGTTTATAGAGCTCTAGAAGTTGCGGAAAAACTTGAAGAGGAAGGAATAAGCGTTGAGGTCATTGATCCAAGAAGTCTTGTTCCCCTAGATGAAGAGACAATTCTAAACTCCATAAAGAAAACTGGACGGCTTGTTATTGTTGATGAAGCATACCCAAGGTGCAGCTTTGCAACCGACATAGCGGCTCTGGCTGTTAGCAAGGCATTTGATAGTCTAAAAGCTCCAGTTAAACTTGTAACGGCCCCATCAACTCCTGTCCCGTTCAGTCCTGCCTTGGAGAAGGAGTGGGTGCCGAGTACTGAGAAAATTGAAACGGCTATCAGAGAAGTCCTTTGATCTTCTTTTTAATATTTATATAAGGGGTTGAGATAATGGGGAAACTTAAAGCCGCTTTTATTTTCGTGGCTCCCGAAGCGGAGCCTGAAAAGCATAAGACAATCATTTCAACGCCAATTGTGGAGCTTCACGTGGTTGGAGTTAAAGACTATGAAGAGGCATGCAAAATCGCAAAGGAACTTGTAAACGATGGTATAGGAGCAATTGAACTATGTGGTGGCTTTGGTCATAAAGGTGTTGCAAAAATTGTGGAAGCAGTGGAAGGAAAAGTTCCGGTTGGTGTAGTTAGGTTTGACATCCATCCAGGGCTTGAGGGAAAAAGCGGAGATGAGATATTTAAGTGAGCAAGAACAAAAAGTTGGAGGAAATTACTGTTAAGTTTTCCATTGAAAGAAAAACAGAATTAAGAAGAAGGAACCAGTAGGTTTAGGGAAAATTTTGATAACTGCAACATGAGGTCTCAACTAGATCTCATATACCTCAGTTTCCATTCGCTTTGCTTTTTCTACATAAACTCTTTTGAAGCTTAATTTTTCATAGGAAATGACTGCTATTATTGCATAAGGGTCGCATTTTCCACTAAGTAAGTGTCCTCCATATACTTTATTGTTTTTATCAGCAATGCTTATGTGGATATGGACTCTTGGGGTAGTCTCTTGGAGGTACCCGGTTATTGAGACGAGTTCATAGACCCCTTCAAGTTTCTTTTGTTCATAACCTGTGCCAGTGTAATAACCTATCTCAGGATCTCTTAACATTCCAATGCCTGAAACTATCATGCCCGCTTTTATGTTTTCTTCTTGTGCCAATTGGGTCAGTTTTTCTACAAGATCTTCATTTTTTTCTAGTTTTACTACTATATGCTCTTTGTCTCTTTTGACATACATTTTAGAAACCTCCTAAAACTGTAAAAGTAAATAAAAATTAAAATTTAAAAAATCATTCATCTTCCAGAATAGTCGCTATACCTTTTACTCCATCCAAGCGCACTTTCATGCCGTCTTTGAGCATCTTGGTGGCAATTCTGGTGCCTACTATACATGGGATACCGAATTCTCTTGAAACTATTGCTGGGTGTGATGAAAGTCCTCCACTGTTTGTGATGACTCCTTTTACCTTTGGATATACTGAAATCCATGCTGGGCTTGTTATGTCACAGACGAGAATATCTCCTTCTTCGACTTTGTCAAATTCATGCGGTCCTTCTACTACCTTAACAACTCCCTCTACGACTTTTGGTGCTCCAGCCGCAAGGCCTTTTATGAGTTTGACTTTACCGGTCTTTGCAGCTTCATATGCCTCTTTCTCTTCTTGTAATTTCTCAAAGCTCCATCCCCAGAGGCCCTGCTTGTATGGCTCGTCTTTGATTGACCATTCTGTAATTGTTCCCACATAGGGAGCAGGGACAAGCTTGTTGGCTTTTTCTCTTTCGGCTTTTCTTTGTTCTACTAGGGCTTTGGCATCAATTTCTGCAGGATCTGCGAATAGGGTTCTTATCTCATCATACTTTAGATAGAGTATATCATAGGGCTCTTCTAGCAATCCTTCTTTTACGAACTTCCTTCCTAGTTCTCTAAGTACGTATTTAGCAGCAGCATTTGTTTGTTGGTCGATATAGAAGTGGTGGTTGGGTGTTAACGGTGCCATTTTTATAGCTCTCTCCATTTGCTCTTTTACTACTTCTTTCTTATCTTCTGGTATCATTTCCATTAATTTTTCAATGGCCTCTTGTTGGTCTGTGGCAATCCATTCTTTGTCTGCGTAGAAGTCGTAGTCCATTGAAAGGTAGGTTCTTAGTTGGGCAATAACAGTTGCTGGGTACTCTTCCCAGGTTGGGAGGTCATACTCATACACATACAGTGATTTTCTTCCGTACTCTTTTAAGAATTGAACTATCTTCTCGTATATCTCTTTACCTTCTTCTAGCTTTTGTAGTTCTTCCCAAACTTCTTCATCAGTTTTTGCGGATTCAAATAGTTCTCTTACAGTTGCGTTGGCTTTAATCATTTCTTTAATATCATATAATACCTTCAAAGAATCCCAGTTAACGTCATCTGTAGAGACCAATACCCTAGCAATTAAGTCCTGAACCTCAGGAGTGTTATACTTTTCATCTCCAAGAATTTGGCGAACTGTTTCTTTGAAGAACAGGAACGATGCAAATTGAGCGAAGTTTAGAATCCAGTGAAGCTTCCAATGTCTGTCATAGATATCCACCATTTCTTCTAAGAGCCACATCATCTCTCCTAATGAGGCCTCTTCATAAGGATAGTTAAATATGAATTCTAGGTTCTTTTTGATTTCGGGAAGATATCTCTTCTTCCATTGATCTAAGAAGATGTCGCTATATACTGGTAATATTTTCATAAAGTATTTTCCAGAAATTCTTAGCTCGTCAGGGTCAGTACGTGGAATTACAGTAGTATAGGCATACCCATTAACTATTTTTCCGGTCCACGCTCTTCCAGTAGGAGACCAAAATCTCCTGTACATATATTCACAACTCTTTATGAGTTTTGCATCCCACCAAGTAAAGAGCTCCATTATGGGCAAGGCTGGATGCGGGTTGTGTAGATCACTCCTCCACCAGTGTAAATCCTTTTCATGTTCCTTCAAAACAGTTACCCATTCTACATTTAGTTCTTTGTCCCAATCTTCGCCCCATTTTACTGGGAAATAGTCGTCCCCTAGGAACCTTTCAATAACTTTGGAACCGAGGGCATATTCCTCCTTTTTTTCCTCCTTCTTAGAAAACAATCCCATTACATGCACCTCCAAGTGCTATTCTGCAATTATTAATAACACACTTTACACTTAAATAGTTTATGGTATATGTATTTTATACACAAGTCAAATCTAAAATTGAACTTTATGTATCATTTTTTATTATTCGTCACCTTAAAATAGTCGTTATAGTATGATATCAATGTTCGAAACTTAAGATATGGGGCCCCTACATATAACTTATTGTAAGTCAAGGTTCCTTTTTTCCATGTACCTTTTATGGCTTTGATCAGTATCTGTATAACAAAATGTACAAGCTCTGGATCATTAATATGGGCATCTACTGGTATGATAGTGACATTTGGGTTTGTTAAATCTACATGGTCCTGTATTCCTTTCCATAACATCATATCTGCAGAAGGATCCCACCATGGTATATCAGTCATCTCTAGTTTGCCATTTTTAATCACTTGACAATACACTCCGGAAGAGTTTGGGAGAAGAGGATTTTTGTCATAAGCACTGAATCCGTGTATTGGTATTATGATTATTACAGGACTCTCGGCATCGTTAATCCGTTCTGCAATTAGCTTTCCAGAGCGGTACATTTCCTCTTCATTTGATCGCATTAGAGTTACCATTCCTTTACTGTGTTCATAAAAAAAGCGTTTTCTATATTTTTTGGGAATAGTCTCTGGCGGTCCAAAAACAACTTGATCAAGTCCACCAGGGAGTATTATGTAGGGGAGTTTTCTTTCAATGGCTGCTCTAAGCCTTAATCTTCCCTCATGACTTGCTATTAAAATCCCACCAGCAATTTCGTCCACTATTTCGTGGGTAGTTAGATCATAAACTCCGACTACTCTTTCTTCACTTCTAATGAATTCTTCCATAGTATAGCCGCCTGAGAGACCTACTGCATGAAAAGAAATTACTTCAAAACCTTTGTTTTCTATGATTTCCTTGCTCATCAGCAAATGGGGAGTAGTAGTTCCAAATTGTGTTGCTACGATAATAGGTTTTTTGGGGATATCTACAGGCTTAGCCTTTAACTCTCCCATAATGGCTGCTGCAATTTGATTAAGGACAGTGGCTTCTATGCTATTTATCTTATTTCCACCCGCCATATCTGAAATAGACCACCATACCTTAATGTCACTCCCGACTATTATAGGGGAGACTTCTTGGGGTAAAGTACTTATCAAGTATTTGGGAACAAATAGGGGCAGCGTTTTTAATATTCTAGTAGCCATCCCACTTCCTACAGATCCTCCAAATGCGATAATACCTCCTAGCTTCTTTTCAGTTAAGAGGTTACTCAGTATTTTCACTGCACCTTTAATCATGATCTCTTGGGCCTCTTTTCGATTTTTCTTAGAGACTTCTTCAATTGTACTACCTCCTTCCTGAGCTACGATATGGTTGGGGACATCAGGGGTTATTATAGTGGGGTTGTATTTCCTAAGAGAAATATCAATTAGAAAAGGTGTTCCACCATAAAGTTCTATTTTCTCTTTCAGATATTTGGCCTCAATGCCTTTTGTATCAAATGTACCCATAATACATACCGTTGTCCTATTCATTTCCATAACATTTGTCACCTCTGTAATAAAATAATATCAAAAATATGTTATTAAGAAACCTTTAAATACTTTTCTTTGTATTTTAATTTTGTCAAAGAACAAAGTGAGGTGGCTAAAATGAAGATTGGCTTTGTAGGTGCGGGGAGAGTTGGGTCAACAATAGCATTCACGTGTCTCCAGCAATTAGATGTGGAGGAGATCGCGCTTGTAGATATCATGGAGAATTTAGCAATCGGCGAAGCTATGGACTTGGCTCATGCAGCAGCGGGCCTTGGGAAATATCCAGAAATCGTGGGGGGGAGTGACTATTCCATTCTTGAAGGAAGTGATATAGTAGTTGTGACAGCTGGCTCTGCGAGAAAGCCTGGCATGAGTAGATTGGATTTGGCAATGAAAAATGCAGGTATTATCAAGGATGTAGCGAGGAAAATAATGGAAAGTTCCCCTGAAAGCAAGATACTGGTAATAACAAATCCTGTTGATCTAATGACCTATGTAATGTGGAAAGAAAGTGGAAAATCGAGGAATGAAGTTTTTGGAATGGGTAATATGTTGGATTCGATGCGTCTTAAGAGAACCCTTCATGAATTAGGGGTTAAAAATATAAATAAAGCTTGGATTCTTGGAGAGCATGGAGATAGCATGTTTATTTCAAGGACCCTCATAGACGCTGAAAATGTTCCAGAGTTGGAGAAGGTTCTATCTGAGGTTAGGTTTGTCGCTGCTGAAGTAATAAAAAGAAAAGGAGCCACATTTTATGGGCCTGCAATAGCAGCTTATAGAATGATAAACGCTGTTCTAAACAATACTAAGGAGGAAATGCCTGCTAGTGTAATATTAAAAGGAGAGTTTGGCTTTAGTGATGTTTCAGTAGGTGTTCCTGCTATCATTGGTAAAAATGGTGTGGAGAAGATTGTCGAGTATCCCCTTGATCCACAAGATATGGAAAACTTAAGAAATTCGGTTAAATTATTAAAAGAAAGATTAAAAGAACTCGGATACTAAGAAAGAAAAAATAAGGGATCAGATTTTGTCGCTAAGGAATTCCTTAGCTTTCTTTTCTGCTTCTTCAAAATATCCTGATGCTCTAAGGGCTGGAACGTATACACAAATTAGTTTAAGTGTCTCATCGCTGGTGTTTTTCATTTCATGCTTAACTCCTGCTGGGGCGTATACTAGCATATCGGGGTGAACTTCTACTTCTTCTCCATCTTCGGAGATTGCTACACCGTGGCCTGAGGCAATATACATGTATTCGTCCACATCGTGGGTGTGAAGTCCGGTAGTACTGTGTGGGTATATTAGAGATACCAGTAGTGTAAGCTCCTTGTTTCCTACATTTGGGGAAAAGAGCACTTTTAGCACTCTTTCATTTGGTTTTGGAACGGTTACTCCAGGGACTTCCCAAATTTTTATAGCTGCCATATCACATACCTCCTTCAAATAATTTTTTCAATCTCATCCATAATAATCTGGGGGTTCTTTGCACGGATGAGGTATATATCAAGCTCATCCGCAACCTTCTTAACGAATTTCAATCTTTTTTCTCTTAGTTCTTCGTAGTCTATGAGTGGGAATGGTCTCTTACTGGAAAGCATGTAATGGGCCATGAAATAGGTCTCTGTCAGGCATATGAAAGTTTGATACATTTTCTCGTATGTATCTAGTTTTGTGACAAATGTGTCAAAATTGCCGTCAATATCTGGAATTATTATTAAGTCCAGCTTTCCGAATTCTTCTACCCACTTCCACTCTGGAAGTTCATCAAAGAATTTCCAAACTCCATGAGTGGCGGGAGGTAAGTCTGATCTTTCTGTTCCTTTCACTCTCTTTGTTATGAAAACATCTTTGCTCCCTTCTACTACCTCTAGGTTCTCATTAACCAAGACGCTTTCTGTCCCGATAATTGCTCCTCCCCTTCTAATGGCTTCAATCAAACTCATAGTCTTTCCATGGTTTTCTTCTCCTGCCATGAAGAGTATATTCTTTCCCTTGTAATTTACAGCTGTGGAGTGGAAGTTGTATATGCCATTTTCTTGAAGTTTCCTAACAAGCATTGCGAGCATTAGCTTCTGTATGTCTCCTGGGGGCAGTTGTCCGTATAACATCAAAACTTTTCCATTGGGGTTGTAGCTGACATCTATTTTTTCCGTATCTGCATACCAGACTATATCTGGTTGCGGTTCTTTTGTATCTTGGGCTTCCTTTAACCCCCCTAATCTATACTGAATAAAGCTTAGATCCCCAATTAAATCCTCTTGGCTCTTTGATATTATATCTACTCTTAATCTAACTCCTGCAGTTTCAAATTCACGAATTTTAACTTCCATCTATTTTCCCTCCTTTTCTAAAACTTCTCTTGCTATTTTTATTAACAAGGAATCAGGTACAGTGCTTTTTAGAGTATTGGCAGTCTCCTTGACTTTGCGAGCTATTATCTTCATTTTTTCTGGGTCTTCTACAGTAATTCCAAGCTCAGCTAGTTTCTCTGCCACAAATGAGGCTCCACTTCCCTTTGAGACCACATAATCCAATTGTCTCCCTACGGCCTCTGGCATAAATGGTAGCATACCTGTAAGTTTGCCGGCTTCTCTTGCCTTCCTGTGCATCCAGGTAATCCACCCTGCTGTGTATTTGAACTGGTTTGCACCAACAATGGGCTTGTTCACTGCAACTTTTACTTTTGATATTTCTTCAACGATTTTTGAGATCTCGTATAGTTTTTCTAAGTTTATGTTGGTCTTTACTCCTAGTAGAAACTCCAATGCAACTGCTATCTCTTCAAGAGACAACAGGCCAACTCTCTCTCCAAGACCGTTCACGGTCACATGGAGACCTTCTACTCCAGAGGCTACGGCAACTAGGGCCCCAGCAGTCGCTAGACCAAAGTCATTGTGTATGTGCAACTCTAATGGTGTTTTGTCAGCTGCTTTCTTAAGGCGCTTCATAACGTATTCCATTGCCCATGGAAGGGCGTCTCCATAGGTATCACATATAGTAATCCTGTCCACATGGGCCTCTGTTAACGCCTTCACATTCTGCTCTACAAAATCTAAGGGGGCTTTGAAGTCATCCCAAGGCATTGCAACTACATAAAGGCCATGGTCTTTTGCATATAATGCAGCATTAACTCCACGTTCGATTATTTCTTCTGGCTTCAAATTCCAGAATACTTTTCCTTGCCATGGATTTCCAACGAAATCTAGAACAACGCCCTCTAAATCTAGTTTTAGGGCCAAGTCCGTGTCTTCCTTTTTCCAGCTTACGAAAGAGAGAAGTTTTGCATTAAGGCCCATATCAACTAATTCTTTTGCGGCTTCTTCATCATCCTTAGATAGGAATGGGATTAATTCTATTCTGTCTATGCCGAGTTCATCTAGGGCCTTTGCAATCATTACTATCTCATCTCTCTTGAATGCCACTCCAGGCATCTGTTGTCCTTCTCTTATTGTGGCATCATGGAGTACCACTCTTTCTGGAGGGCTTATCTTGGAGCGCACTTCATCAAT
Organism: Thermococcus sibiricus MM 739; assembly: GCF_000022545.1. Lineage (NCBI taxonomy): Archaea > Methanobacteriati > Methanobacteriota > Thermococci > Thermococcales > Thermococcaceae > Thermococcus > Thermococcus sibiricus. The sequence continues at coordinate 1,475,015 of NC_012883.1, read as the reverse complement.
CCAATTGTAGGGAGTTAACCAATATCTTTCAGTATCCCATTTTTCTTTGTTTGGCAAATCCAACCTTACCACCTCCATAATACAATTTAATCTTCATCTTTTCCAAGTAGCTTTGTCCATGGATGACGTGGATGAGGGCCAGCTGTGAGTAGTGGGTATACTTGAGGAGGATACTTTGCTCCAATTTTTTTCAGTCTTGTCAAGGCTTTTTCTAACTCCTCAACGTCCATTCCCAGCCATATCTCATCGTCTTGGACATGGGCCATGGCTCTTGCTCCCCCACATGGGATGTTTAGCCATGGATGATTTCCTAGAGTCAATGTTGCCACGATTTCACATGCGGCGTGACCGTTAAAATTAGAATAGGGTTTTTTGAACTCCGAGTCATAGTAGCCACCCAGAAGTAAATATGCCTGAGTGGGGTTGACAATGAGTATGATTCCGTCAGGATCTATTTTGAGTTCGTGGAAATCTTTCAATGGTCCAAAAATAGCTTCTTGGTATTTTCCCTGGGGAAGATGAACGATATCTTGTATCATTTTTTCATACCCTTCTTCGGTATATTCCTTGCCTGAAAGCCATTTTGCTTTTAGTTTTTCAGGAAGTTCTTCAAATCCAAGAATATAGGGTCCAAAAACACATCCAGCTAGGCTTTTACTATCAACTCTGTAAGTTTTTTCATGTATTGCCACAAGTTTCAGTACTTGACATAAAGTAAGTTTTCGTCTCATTTTTTTAATATTTTTGTACTCGGGAATCTTATCCTCCTCGACCATTTTGAAAGCTATAGGGGCTCCTTTAGGCTTAATTCGATATTCAATTTCGTCTGAGATTTCTTGTATCTCCATTTGTTTCATCTCCAATAAATAAAAATTGAAAGACTAATCGATTTTATCTACTGTTCCATCTGGATTTATTCCTCTTAATTCATAGTATCTTGGTAGCCACTTTTCTACAGGCGGTACTTTGGTGTCATCTCTGTTGGCATGGGGTAATGCCATCCTTGGGGGTAGTTTGTCATCTTTGGAGGTTAATCCCAATTCATTGTTTATCTTTCTCTGTGTCTTCCATATTCTGTTTCCGATTTCCATCAGTTTCTCGGGAGTGTATTCTTTTCCTGTGACAAAGTAGAGGAGTTTTATTATGTCTGTTACAGTCAAACCAGCGGAAAACGCATACTTACAGAGAATCAACGAGTCGTAGATTATCATCAGGTTTTGCATTTTTATAACAGTCTCGATCAATTCGTCACCGTCTATATACCTGTTTTCAAAGGCAGTTATACCAAGCTCGGGTACAGAAACTCCCTTGAATGGCATGTGGGGCCATCCTAAATGATCTGCTCCACGGTTCATAGTTGCATAGCTTAACCCATGAGACCAGTAGGCCCTACCATCGTGGGCGGGCATTTCTAGGCCTTTTATTTCTACTGCGAGTTCCGGTGCGCCTAGCTTTTGAGCGGCCTTCCTAACGCCTTCCGCTAGGATATCTCCAATACCTTCTCTGTATGCAATTTTTTCGAGCAATTTATGAACTGTTTCTGCGTCTCCCCACTCTAGGTTTAGGCCTTCAATGTTCTTATCGACTATTCCCTTTTCAGCTGCATCAAATAGGAATCCAATGACATTTCCTGCTGAAATGGTGTCCAATCCTAGTCTATCACATATGTTGTTTGCCTTAATGATTGCCTCTAAGTCATCTAATAACAGGTTTGATCCTAAAAGCCCCACTGTCTCATATTCCGGCCCTAGCCCGGTGAATTCTTTAAAGTACTTTCCATTTTTGACTTCTACAAGTCTTTTACATGCAATTGGACACAGAGTACATGCAAAGGGACTCTTGAGATATTTTTCTGTCATGGTGTCTCCACTGATTTTGGCGACTTTTTCATCGTCCCATTTGCCCCAAAGGAAGTTTCTAATGGGTAAGTTTCCAAGCGCATGATATGCTTTTACCCCTCCAGCACTTCCATAGTTTCTTAGTCCGGTTCCACCTTTTGTTAGTTTCTTTACAAGATCTTTGAGGAATTCTTTTAGTTCCTCTGGATGAGCTACAGGTATTTTCTGTGTTCCTTTTGCTACTATAGCTTTAAGATTCTTGGATCCCATCACTGCACCAAGACCACATCTTCCGCCGAATCCTTCTTCATTTGCTATGATAGAAATCTTGACCTTCTTTTCTCCAGCGGGTCCTATTGCTAGGGCCTTCACGGTCGGATCATTCAGATCGCTTCTGAGAGAGTTTATAGTTTCATGTATATCTTTTCCCCAGTATTTGCTTGCGTCTCTGATCTCTGCTTCTCCATCGTTGAGGTAGAGATATACAGGCTTCTCGGCCTTCCCTTTCACTATTATCGCATCAAATCCTGCTTTTTTCATCTCTATTGCAAATCTGGTTCCAATATGAGTTTCACCCCATACTCCAGTCTCTGGGGAGATGGAACCAACGGTAACCCTTCCTCCATTTGGAATTCCGTCGATAGTTAAAGGTCCAACAGCAAAAACCATTATGTTGGATTCATCTTCAGGACTTTTAATTTTTTTAAGTTCCTTGTGTATTACATGGACAGCGTATCCAGCTCCACCCATGTATTTATCGTAGACTTCAGGGTTAGCCTCTAAAATCTCGAGTTTGTTCTCACTCAAATCAACATTTAGTATTTTCCCAGTATATCCAAACCATTCCATTTTCTTCACCTCATTAATGAATTAAAAAACAAAAGTTAAAATATCAAGGGTCTTCAATAATTTCCTTCGTAAGTGTGATTATTGTTCTGTTCTGTTCGTGGGCCACTTTGCTGGCTAGTGAGTGCACGAATTGAATAGCTTCTGTAGGGCAGTACTTAGCGCACTGGGGATCCCCATCACATAAATCACATATTTTGATCTGGTTAAGCATTGGGTCTAGGATAATGCCGTTGTATGGGCAAGCTTTTATACAGAGTCTACAACGAGTACATTTCTCATGATCTACAACAGTAGCTCCTGTTTCTGGATTTACGGATAGTGCATCAAAGGGACAAGCTTGAATGCAGAATTTCTCCTCACACTGAACGCACACATTTACAACATCTAAGTTTTCTTGTTCTTTTCTTAGAACTCTAATCCTACTTCTGTCAGGATTTACAACACCTAAGTGATATGCTGAGCATACTGTAGAGCATATATTACATCCAGAGCATTTTTCCGGATAAAAAACTAACATTCCTTTCATTGTTCTCCCTCCTTAATAAGACCCCTTAGTTTGAGATCTTCCTCAATTTTGGAGAGTCCTAGCTCTCTCAGAACTGAAGGTTTGGGCACTGTTGTTTTTGGATCAAGGCCTCTGAGTGCATAATATGCATCAAGCAGTTTTTCAAATTTTTCACGTGGGAAGATCTTAGTATCCCCTTTCTCATTTACGGGCAAGGGTTCTTCGAAAACTCTTCTTGGGAGGTAGTCGTGTTCTCTGCGAAGACCGTACCTAACGTTCTCAGCTCTTTCAGTTATAATGGTTCTATGTGCAGCTTTGGCAAAATCTTCTGGAGTTAAGTTAAGGCCAGTAGCAGCGTTGTATACCTTAAACATCCCTTTTTCTTTTATTTCTGCTATTTCAGGTGTAGATGTGTAGGAAGAATAGGCCCAATTACAAACATTGAAAAGGTTTACCAACGTTACATATGTCTCAAAGCGAACAAATACTTCCATCGCTTCGTACTCTGGCAATTCATCCCATTTTAAAGACCTTCCACTGCTTAATACGGAAACTCTCAAGTGATCAGCGCCTCTGGTAGCGATAGCGTATCTCATATTATACACATTTCCAGCTCTTGGATCGTTTGAAGGCATTGTTAGTCCTTTCACCTCTAATGCATACCACTCGCTCTCAGGTCCAAACTCTTTTATTAGTTCCTTTGTACTTTTTGCAAATAGTTCACCGATCTTGCCCTTTCTGTAGGCTACACTTTTGATGATCTCTTCCATAGCATCAAAGTTCCCCCAAGTGAGCTCTAACCCTCCAACCTGTTCTTTTGTTATTATTCCGTTTTCATACAGGTCTATTGCAAAGGCAATGTTAGATGGTAATGTTGTTGCATCAATTCCATATGCGTCACAAAGTTTGTTCAGGTATATACCAGCTTCTGTATCCCATCCACCGGCCCTATAGGTAAGAGACTGCATTGAATAATATTCTGGGCCTCTGCCTTTTATTACTCCATATTTTTCGCTTTCCATGTACACTGATCTTGTACAGGCTATCGGACAGAGATAACAGGATCTCCCCTTGACGTGATATTTTAGTATACTCTCTGCACTTACCTTTTCAAGTTCCTCTTCGGTTGCATATCCACGATGACCGTTTTCTACGATTAGTGTGCCATGAGAAGAATGGACTCTATGAAGGAAGTTGGAACCTAATAATCTCCCCACTTGAGATGTCATGGGATCGTCCAAAAACACTTGCAGAAGTTCTTCAAATGCTTCTTTCCAAGCTTCATAATTTGCAATTTTAATGTCTTTTGTTCCTCTCACGGAAATTGCTTTCAAGTTTTTGGAGCCCATAACCGCACCCATTCCGGCTCTAGCGGCGGCACGGCTCTCAGTCTCTATTACAGCTGCAGTTGCAACTAAATTTTCTCCAGCGGGCCCAATTGTTACAGCTTTTATGTTTCTATCTCCTTCTTTCTCCCTAAGGCGATCAAAAGTTTCGTGGGTTGTTAAACCCCAGAGATCCTTAGCACTTTTAATTTCAACGTTTTCATCCTGAATAGAGATGTAAACTGGTTCTTCTGCTCTTCCAGTAACCACTATGAAGTCATAACCTGCATGCTTTAATTCCATAGCAAAGTCTCCACCAGAGTTAGAATCTCCATGAATCCCAGTAGCTGGAGATCTGGCCCCTACAGTAAATCTACCTGAAGCAGGGGCTATTCCCGATAGAGGACCAGTAGCAAATACCAGAGGATTTTGAGGATCCAGGGGATCTTTTTCAGGGTCTACTAGGTCAAAAAGAAGCTTTGCAACAAATCCACGTCCACCGATATAGTTCACAGCAAGTTCAGGGTCGAGGTCTTTTATCAGAATCTTGTTTTTAGACAAATCAACCCAGAGGGTCTTTCCTGCATACCCACCTTTAATTTGTTTACTCATATATCATTCCTCCATTAAAAATTTCAATATGTGGTATATAAATTGAAATTCTTAAGCTTTTTGGTATATACATTAGGAAAGGAAATATAACATTGTGTAAAGAAAAACCGGATTTTCTATACAATATAATCCCCCCATAATATAACACAAATGAAATTAAAAAGAAAAAACTGGTACTCTTTTCATTCCTTTTCGACAATTGCAACAGCCCTAACCCAGCCAGCACTTGCGCCTTCGATCTTTATTGGGAAGACAACTACAGTGAAACCTGTTGGTTTTGGTATTTTGTCTAAGTTTGCTAGCCTCTCCAAGTGGAGATACTCCTTTTCTCTTCCTACATTGTGGGCCGGCCATAGGACATTTTTATCGCCTGTTCTCTTGTATTCTTCACCCATCACTTTAAATGCTCTATCGAATCCGAATGCATCAATTCCCATCACTTTTACTCCTTGTTCAATCAAGTAGAGAGTTGCTTCTCTGCTCATTCCTGGATGATTTTCAAAATATTCTTTCGTTCCCCATTTCTTGTCCCATCCGGTCTGGATTAGGACTATATCCCATGGTTGTATTTTGTAGTTGATTTTCTTCAATGCCTCTTTAACGTCGTCCTCAGTTATTAATCCTCCAGGCCCAACATGTCGCACGTCTAAAACTACACCATTTCCAATACACCATTCTAGGGGGACCTCATCAATGGTTTTGGCCTTCATTTTCCCATTTTCGGTTGTTGGGAAGAAGTGCCAGGGAGCATCTAGATGTGTCCCAATGTGGGTAGTTAAAGTGAGTTCTTCCCAAGCCTGTGAGTGGTACTCATAGAATGGCGGTCCAGGCGGGAAGTCTATGGGGTCTATTCCTGTAGGCACTGAATTGAGTCTAGCACCTTGTTCGTGGTTCCACTTGGCCATTTTCACATGCCCAACAATATCGGGCATAAAAGGTTGTATTGGTAATGTTAAATCAATCAATTGATATTTTTCTCTATCCCAAAACAAACATGCCACCTCCAAAGTAGTTACTCAGTTGATATATTTCATGGAAGTATTTAACCTTTTTGGTTGAATTTTGTAGTACCAATGGTATCATATTGGAGATAAATTTGAAAAATACAAAACATTTTGATACATATCTATATTGGGGGTGAATAGGAGATAGGTTAAGGATCATAACATGTTATACTGGAAATTGAGTCTAACATTTTCAATAGTGGTGAAATTAAATAATCCCTCCGTGAACTACCGGTAGGAAGAATACTTCTTCTCCATCACTTAAATGGACTCGTGGTAGATCCTGAGGTATTAACACACGTCCTCTTACAATGATAGTTGAGAATTCAAAGATCTTTTCTGGATTGTTTTCAAAGAACTGTGCTAGTTCAGGATATTGTTCAAATAGGAACTTAACTAACTCTTGGACGGTTATGGAATTCTTGTCTAGTTCTATTATTTCTTTATGTTTCTTTGTTTTTTCATAAAATGGTCCACCATACGTTAAAGTTAACTTCACTACCTACACCTCACTTTAGACCGCACTTTCCGATGTTTCGAGCTTTCCTTTTTTAACATTCCAGACAGTTTCTGCTCTAGCTTGGACAATTTTAATTTTTTCTGGAAATCCCTCATATTTATCTATGGCCCATTCAATATCCATAAATATACCATAATGTTTTTCAATTTTTAGGGCATAGTCCACAAGTACTTCTATTTCTGCTGTACTTAATGAAGGCCGCTTCCTAAATTGCGGGAATACGGGAAGTTCCTTTACTGTTCCTGTAGAGGGGTCCCAATCCATTCTTATATCTTTTTCAGCTAGTTGTTTCTTTAGAACCTTTTTAGTGTTCTTATCTACAACAAAGTGATCTGGGATAACCCTGCCGCTCACAACAGCCTCTCCTAATCCCCAAGTTCCTTCAATTACTATCTCATTTTCATTGCCAGTGATAGGATTCACAGTAAACATAACACCCGCAGCCTTAGAACGGACCATGGCTTGGACAACCACTGCCATGTATACATTTCTATGAGGAATATCCATCTGATTTCTGTATACAATGGCCCTTGGAGTATAAAGGCTTGCCCAGCATTTCTTCACGTGTTCAATTACACTTTCTGGGGTGGATACATATAGGTAAGTATCTTGCATACCTGCAAAACTGGCACTTGGCAAATCTTCAGCAGTGGCTGAACTTCTTATTGCTACTTTTGTGTTCTTCTCATTTTTTATTTCACAGAGTTTTTCATATGCTTCTATAATCTCTCTTTCTAGGTCTTTGTTTAGGTGGGCAGATATTATCATGTTTTGTATTCTTTTAGCGGTTTCTTGTATTTCTGAAACCTTGGTTATATTTTTTGTTTTATCTAAGAGAGTTTGGAGTTCGTCCCAAATACCACTTTCACGCATAAACTCTTTGAAAGCGGTGGAGGTTACTACAAACCCTTCAGGAACTCTAACTCCTATAGATACTAGTTCTCCGAGGTTTGCACCTTTCCCACCTACTATATTTAAATCATCTTTGTTTATTTCTTCAAACCACAAAATATTTTTCTTGGACTTTTCGAAACTTGACATGAGTATCACCTTCTTGTATTTAAATACATTAATTATATGTAATATATCAAACTTTTTAAAGCTTTTTACACACAAATTGTTATAGAAAAAATCCAATATTGTAAAAATATGAAAAAAGCATTTATGATATTTACGATCTATCTTTGAGAATGGTAACAATTTATGTTATACTTAGAAAATAGAAAAAAAGATCAAAGGCTTCATTCTTCAGCCGTGTACGGAAATGTTATTGTGACGTTAAACCATCCCAAGAACGCACCGAAGTATCCTGCTATTAATGTCCAGAAGGCTGCAACAAAAGTGGCACTGTACGCGCCTACTTCTACTGGTGGCAAAGCTCCAGTGAAATACACAGCAAGTGTCATAGAAACCCCGTTGAATATTGGTAAAACTGCCTTACCTAGACTGGGATTCTTGAAACTATAGACTATGAGACCAATCCAAATGAAGTTCGTGATGATAAATGCTATATCAAAGGCCATTGCAGAAGTTAATGCAACTGAGGACGCTAGCCAAAAGGCGGTCATAAGACAACCATAGAGGAAACCGTAGCCAATCATTTTCAATGCTTCCATATTTGCTCCGAGCACAAAATACTCAGCCCAAACAATAAAGCTAATCCACACGGGGAGACCCCAAGTCCCCAGTCTTGTTGCAAAGGGAGTTGCTACCGCTACAGTAATAGGGGTCGCTATCCAAAGAGGAATTCTTTGCTTTACAACTGCCATAACAAATCACCTTTAATTATTATATGTTACTCCTTTATATATTTTGTGTATATCCTTGTAATTTTTCTTTATTTTTACTCATTATTATTTGTATTTATTTCAATAAAATTTTATGTTTTTAAAACAAAAAGTGCTATTTGTTTCTTCGAAATCTCTTAATTCAGGGAATTAGATGTAACATTGGTTTACAATTTTCGGATGATTTTTTTTAGAAGTTTTAGTATTACGCTATTTTGTAACAATATTTAAAATTTTAAAGAAAAGAATTTGAATTAGAAGGACAATTTGTAATGTTTCACAACTAATTCGTCTATTCCTATCTTCTCGAGGATATCCAAGGGTACTTGCATTGAAACCTGCACTATTCCTGGAAGTCTACCAATCTCCACGGCTCCACTTATGGTGACCCTATTTTTAACTTCTTCAATACTCATTCCAAAGAGCTTTGCGGCCCTTTCGAAACCTCTCATGGCAGCTTCATTTATTGTGGGCCCAGATCCTATTATCTGTATTGGGGCAACTGGCTCCGGTTCGATTCCAAACTTTTTAGCTAAGGTTTGTACTCTTTCCCATTCGTCCTTTCTCCAAGGTTTGGCCAAGGGCGGTAGATCCTCTTCTAGTGGTAGCAATAGTGGGCCGTCTAGATTGAGGTTCTTAATAACTGAGACTTCTATTTCACTTTCAGCACTTACATCTGTCGTGTGTCCTGCAACTTCCCCATCTCCTTGCATTGCATGGGCGTCTCCAGCGTAAACACCACCGCCATCGACTTTTACTGGAGCTATTATAATTGCACCTTCTTTAACTGCGTCAATGTCCAAATGCCCATCGGTAAGCTTTGTATCGTATTCTTCTTTTGTTATTGCATATGGATGTGGGGCATCTATCAAGAAGGAACCAAAATCTCCAGCGTTGTGGGAGTCAGGAATATTTACTGCAGGTACAGTTCCAAACTGGCCTAAGAATGGTATTATTCTTGAGGGAACTCCAACTATATCAGCTTTCGCAAATATTAGAATTGGCACTTGTTTTGAGTTCTTGGGTAGAGAATGCCATTCCCAGGCATCTTTGGCTATCATCTCAGCGGTTTCTTTATTTACTGTAACTCCAACCCCTAAATTATGGTCAAAGACCATTGTATAACCATTGACCATCTTAAATGGTGAAGCTGGGGACCCGCAGTGCTTGCAGCGTACAGCATCTTCTCCAATCCCAACTACTTCAAATTCGGGCCATGGTTCGTTACATGTGGGACACTTTTTGGCCACAAAGGGATCGCCAACAAAGGCCCCCTCTCTGACGGTATCTACTCCTGAAGAGGCCGCTTTGGAGAGAACTTTTATGCTCTTTATCTTCATTACCAGTCCATCACTGACTTTTGCCCCCTCTACAGCAACAGGAACATTGACCTCGTGACCTCCTCTGAGGGTTGGTGTTATCATTGGACCCCAGCATCCGGGCGCTGTAACGAAGATTATTCTTCCCCCATCTGCCACAGGCCCAAGCATTTTGGAGTGCGGCCCAATAATTCCGTTTGTTTGCAGATCATTAAAAATCTCTTCTTCGAAAACCATTGCAAATCACCAAACGTTAGTTTGGTGAATGGTGTATAAAAACATTATGTATATTTGACAAAGTGTTAGTTTGAAATTGTCTAAATTTCAATGTTCTTATCTATTTGGTATAATTAAGATGACTTAATCATCAAAACGTTATATCCTTATCTTTTAGGAAATTATCTATCAAACACAATGTCACTAATATTTTATATTATGAATATTTGATATAATTGGGTGGAATAAATGCTTGGATTTGGTTATCATGCATTTTTGAATGATCACATAAAAAGAAACAAATGCAAAAGGTTGATGGAGATCGGTGTATACGATGGAGAAAATGCTCGAAGCATGATTGAAGCGGCAAAAGAAAACTTCTCTCCAGAAGAGATAGAGTACTATGGGTTTGATTATTTTGAGGATGAATGGTTATACCAGAGGATCTACAAAAAGCTTGAAGAAACAGGATGTAAATTTAAGCTGTTTAGAGGAGATTCTAGGGTCACTCTCCCCCAGCATGTGGATGAGCTCCCAATAATGGATTTAATATTCATTGATGGTGGAAAATCTTATGAAACTGCAAAAAGCGACTGGGAGAACTGTAGAAAACTAATGGGAAAACATACGGTGGTTTTTGTTCATAATTATGAATTTCCGGGGGTTAAACGAATGGTAGATGAAATCCCCAGAGAGGAATATATTGTGGAAATAATTCATCCCCCCGATGACTATGCGACTGCAAGAATTAGGAAAAAATAATTTCTCAAAATTCTTGTAAATTTGCAAGAAATTTTGGGTATTTATTTCCTCATTTTCGTCTAAATATTTTACTTGGGTAAAGTTTATATCTAATGAAATTAAATTCTACCATGAGTGATCTCTATGTATGGATATATGGGAAAAATATTGAGAATAGATTTGACGAACAAAAAAGCCACGGTAGAACCATTAAAAGAGGAAGTTCTCAAAAAATTTATAGGCGGAAGAGGAATTGGAGCCAAGATTTTGTGGGATGAACTAAAGCCGGGAATTTGCCCTCTAAGCCCTGAAAACAAACTGGTTCTCACTGTAGGTCCGTTAACCGGTACAAAAGTTCAATCTGCATCAAGGTGGATGGCCCAGTTTAAATCTCCACTTACAGGAACATACTTTAGAAGTGTAGGGGGCGGTTTCTTTGGTGCAGAACTTAAGTTCGCAGGCTATGAAGCAATAATAGTTGAGGGAAAGGCTGAGAAACCCACCTATGTTTACATAAATGATGAGAACGTGGAATTTAGAGATGCAGAGAGAATATGGGGAATGAACACTTTAGCCACAAGAGAGTTTCTTAAGGAAGAGACGGACAAAAATGCCCACATGGTCATGATAGGGCCTGCTGGAGAAAACCTAGTAAAATTCTCAGCAATTGTGACAGATGGTGACTTTAGAACCGCCGCTAGAGGCGGTGGCGGTGCTGTAATGGGATCAAAGAATCTCAAGGCTATCGTAGTAAAAGGAAGCAAAAGACCAGAGGTTTACGACGAAAAAGCCTTTGATGATGCTTTTAAGGAACAGGTGGAGTCATATAAGAGTAACCCTGCGTTTGAAGGGTTCCACAATCTTGGAACAAACTTTGCTGTATATCCATTCTATACCCTTGGACATTTCCCCACGTATAATTTCAAGCAGAAGGAGCTCTATGGTGCGGAAATATTCCAACCGGAAATTCTCTCTCAGTACGTGGTAAAGCACAGCGGTTGCTGGGGCTGCATGATAAGATGTGGAAAGGTGTTTAAACTCACCAAAGGGCCCTATGCAGGAACAGTATGGGACTTTCCAGAATATGAGACCCACTGGTCGTTTGGAGGAAACCTGGGCAACATAAATGTAGAGACAATAGTCTATGCCAACATGCTTTGCGACTTTTATGGCCTCGACACAATTTCTACAGGTGTTGCAATAGGATTTGCAATTGAACTCTACGAAAAGGGAATTATCGGAAAGAGCGAAACTGACGGCCTTGAACTTAGATGGGGAGATCCAGATATTATTCCTGAACTGGTTAAGAGAATAGCCCTAAGAATAGGTATAGGCGATTTACTTGCAGAAGGAACAAGAAAGGCTGCTGAGAAAATTGGTAGAGGCGCCGAGAAGTATGCTATCCATGTTAAAGGCCTTGAATTCCCTGCATACGATCCAAGGTCTGCTAAGGCCCATGGTTTGAACTTTGCCACATCCCCAATAGGTGCAAGCCACTGTATCGGATGGAACAAGTTTGAGATAATGGGGATCCCAAGAAAGGCTGATCCATTTGCCACCGAAGGTAAGGGTGAGATAACGAAGTACGTCCAAGATGAGACGGCGATTGCAGAGACTGCCATATTCTGTATATTCCCCTTCAACATGGAGATGGTAACCATTGACATGTATGCAAAGATGCTCTATGCAGCAACAGGTATTGAAGAGTTTAAGGATCCGAAACACCTCTGGCTTGCTGGGGAAAGAATATTCAACCTTGAAAGGGCCATCAATATTAGGGAAGGTATTGATGGTAAGTACGACAAAATGCCGGAGAGGATTGTTAAAGAGCCTGTATTGAGGGAACCTTCAAAAGGCCAGATCTTTGAGGAGGAGATTCTCCTTAAGGACTACTACAAAGTCAGGGGCTGGGATGAAAACGGCGTTCCCACAAGGGAGAAGCTCAGAGAGTTAGAACTGGATGAAGTTGCAGAAAAGCTTTAATCCTCTTTTAAATTTTTTGGGTGAGAGAATGAAGGTGTTCGTTAAGCTGATAGCTCAGGTAGCAGAGGGTATAGAAAGGCTAGAATTCTGGGTTTTTCTGGAAGAAAACTCTACGTTAGGTGATCTTTTAAAAAAGTTAGAGCTTGAAAGAAAGATCAAAATAGAGTGGGATAAGCGGAACATTGTTATTTTAATAAACGGCCGTTCAGCGGAGTTTCTTGGTGGAGTTAAAGCCAAACTCAAGGACATGGATAAGATTGTAATAATGCCTGTTGCGGCGGGAGGATAGCTTCAACTCACCTTGAACCTTTCGATAGAGGTATATACTTTGAAGCAAAAATTAGTAGAGGGATGATAACATGAAGCGAGTGATTGTTTTGGCATTGCTTTTATTGATTGCACCTCTGGTTAGTGCATGTTATAACCCGATGGATTCCCTGGCTTTGGAGGTTCGTCTAAACAAACCGGGCATCCAACATGATCTAACCTCCTTGAAGGACGCTAAAAATGTAATAATTGAAAATGGAAGCATAATATATCGTTCTCACTACGATGATAGAGTGGCCGTTATTTTGAAGGAAGTTGATTCTTCTCTGTTGGTTAGAATACAAATACCTGCGAAAAGCTTTGAATCTAAGTATGCCTACACATCTTTTGAAACACCTTTGTTAATTTCTAACCAAAGTTTGGAGCAGATTAAGGCCCTGGGGTGGGATGTTGAAGACTATACCTTCAGGAAGAGGAGTTTATTTGTGCAGATAAGCTCTAGGAAAGGTGATGAGTGCGAGAGCGATTCAGATTGTGCAACGGGAGGCTGTTCTGGAGAAGTTTGTGCTCCAAAGGAAGTTGCAAAGGAAATCGTAACCCCATGTGTGTACAGGGAGTGGTATAATTGCTTGAGGTTAACTCAATGTGGCTGTTATAACGGGCTCTGCACGTGGAAGCCCAATTCGGATTTCGAGAAGTGCTTGAAGGATTACGGGGTTGACCCCTCAAAGGTCATTAAGCCCCCGCTTGCCGAAGTTTACATAGCAGATTATGGAAAAGAGAAGCCAAGTGAAGGGGATATAGCCGATTTGAAGGCTCTTTTTGAAGAGCTCGGCATAGCATGTGCTTTTGAGGAAATAGAGTTTAAAACCGAGACCACAAACGCTCCCGTGGGTGTTGTTGATCCATATTCCTTCAATTTTAAGGAGGCCCTGAGGGTAGAGCTCGAATGGTTGAAGGAGAAGGGAATAATAAACATAAGCGATGAAGACATTGAAGCAATCGTTGAGGTTGCGGAGAAAGGGAAATCAGGTTACAACTCCCACATAGGCTGGTATGAAAAGGGAGGAAAATACTCATGGATTGCTTATGATGAGAGCGATAATCCACTTTTGCTTAGGTGCGTTGGCCAGCCCTTTGAGCTTAAGCTTCCCTCAGGTCAAGTTGAACTTTCTCAAACCACCACACCATCAGATACTACCTCACAGCAAACAGGGACTATCTGCGGCCCCGGGCTTATCCTGGGTTTGGTGCTGGTGGCGAGGGTTTTTAGGAAATGATCCTTGGTTTACTAGAGGGGCCCCATAATGGGGTACCTCTTTATGATTTGTCACATCCTCCTGAAGACCCGGTACATAACGGGATCTGGTATCCGGTACTTTCCGTATCCGATGGTCTCTAGGAATCCATAATCCACAAGCTTTGAGAGGTACTTCCTCATAGATTTCTCGTCAATGTTTTCTTCCAGTTCTTCCTCTGCAAGGTTCTTTATTCTATCCCATCTTGCGTGTCCTCTTCCCTCACTCAGGCGTGCGACAATTCTCATAATGATCTTGTATCTGGGAGATAGCTTGTCTAGCTCTTCAAACTCTGTTTCTACATATTTCATGGCCTCATTAAGGACTCTCTCAATGGCCTCATCGTGGGTGAGTCCATCGATCCTGCGGGCTCCATAGTGCACCAACCACCCGGGAACTCCATCTAGAGTGTTCACTACAGGTAACAGCTCTCTCTCGTTCACTCTTATACTGTACTCTTCAAATCCTCTTCTCAAGAACTCTAAACTCTCGGAAGGGTTGAATCTAGGAAGATTTATCCTTACTTCGTATCTACCAAAGAGAGGGGCCTTTCCATCTTCAAGGCGCAGAAAGTTCTCCAAAACTCCCACCTGAGATCCTGTGAAAACAAGAATCACGTTGGGTAAGGAGTCAAGCACCCATGCAAAAAGCTTTGTTAAATCTTCATTTGAAAACCTGAGGTATTGAGCCTCATCAAAGGCTATTATGGCCAGCTCGTTCCCCTCGTTTATTGCTGAGAGTATATCCACTATGTCAATGTTGTGCTCATCAGTCTCTATCTCGATCCCTCCGATTTTTATACCCTTTATCTTTGAAACTACTCCTCCTACAAAACCTCTGCTCACGAGGGCCTTGTAGAGCCGCTCAGATATAATTCTCTGAGGATACTTGGAGTTGATGGAAGTTGCGGCCCTTGCATCCACCACTGCATATGGGATTCCATATTCTTTTTCAAGCTCATTGAGGCTGGCATAGAGAAAGCTCGTTTTCCCTATTCTACGAGGACCGGTAATTATGAAGAAATTTCTACGTTTCTCCACAGCTTCTATGAAGCTAAGGTACTCTGCCCTTCTCCCAAAAAGCTCAGTAATTGATGTCTTTGGGTGTACATCAAACAACATTTGTGGACACACCCCATAATGGGGTATGTCCTTAAATATATAAATTTTGTGGAAAAACCCTCCTGAGAAACTTATCGATAGTTACATTTTTCTTTCGAAAGCCTCTTTTAGGGCGGATAGGTTACAGTGGTTAAATCAAAGGCTGCTCCGAGCATGACATAAACAAAAAATGGGAATTTACTAATTACTTGCCATCCCTCACATTTGAGGTTCGTAAGAGATTATCGAAGTAGTTTCTTGATTAGCTTATAGTCCTCTTCTGGGATTTCTCTCATGGCTTTGCCCATTAAGTGGCCGCTCCACTTCTTTTTGTTAGTGATGAACCTCAGCTTTGGAATTAATGGCTTGAAGTCAACTTCACCAAGTTTCACGGGTTTGATTTTGACCCTCAAGGGGTAAGTCTCATTGCTGTGTGGTGGGCTTTTGAAAATCCTCTTTGAGTCTTCATAAGGCTCACTAACAACCTCAAAAATTCCAACAATCTTCGGCTCAAGAATTTGCTTGTCCTTGCGCTCTTGTTTCACATAGATGAGGAGCTTATCGCCGGGCTTAACTTTGGCAATTGTATTCTTATGCCTCTTCGGCACACCCCAGACGTTCTTCTCTTTAATAACCTTCCAATTGTCACGATTCGTAATGCAGAGCCAATATGCCATGAAAAGTCACCTCTTAGATCATTAAACGAAGAGGAATCCTTACTGTCTCTGTAATCTCACCCAAATATATTTTTCTAAGATTTTTAAAAATCCAAATTGGTTCTGGCACTTTCGTAACAAAGAACTCCTGAAAACGATATAGTCTTTTTTTGGTGAACCATATAATTTTTTCTATGTCATCTTTTGAAAGAGATGCAGTTTCTGGCCATACTAATTCTAAATAAATGTTGAATAAAGTGGGGTATATCCGAAGTTGAGTACTTGTCCTAACTACTGCAACATGTTCACTTAGTATGTGGTAAAAATGCCAAAACTCATTTATTTCTGATCTGAAACTGTTAGGTATCTTATATTATACGTTGTTCTGCTTTAGTGGATTGTTTAATATTGCTTCATCCGTTGACCTTGCCCGTAGTGTGGAGATATAATATACCCGGTTTACGTCGTAACCTTTTTCAGATAATTTTTCTATGAATTTTTGAATATCTCCTTCTTTCCAGGGTCGTGTCAGAAAAATATCAATCTTCAAATTTTCAAGTCCACCAAGGAGTGATACATATTCAGCAAGACGAGATAAACTATCTAGTTCGAATACAATATGTCCTCCTTTACTAATTCTGTAGTTTATGTCTTCATAAATATGGATTTCTTCATACTTGTTAGACAAGGTATACATAAAAAGTGCTCCAAATAACCGCTGTCGGGGTATTTTACTTGCATCTTTCACATCTGATAGGCAGAGAATACCGTCAATTAAGGAAACACTGAGCGTGGGTTCTAAAGAAATTGGTTTCTTATCCCTGATTTTACTTAGCGTCTCTAAAAGAAAGTTTAGTTTGACTTTAGGGTATGTAAACTTCTGATTAACCGTATTTATAGATATGAACTGACTCGGAATGTTTTTGATATCCAAATATTTTTTAAAGTTCTTATAAACACTTGATATTACTTCGTCATTTTCAATGAATATTGCTATCAGTTTGGTCTCTTTGGGATATCCCTCGAGGATGTATTTGAAATTAAGTAGGTTATAAGGGCCATGAACTTCTCCAAGTCTCTGTAGTTCTTGTTTTAAACTCTCAATCGCTTTTATACCAGATTCTTTGGTTTTAGGATCTACCTCTTTACTAAATGGGATACTTGAGAAAAGCACAAAAATATATTTGGTTTTTTTAGCATCATCGAGTATGTGTTCATACACTGTTCTCCAATTTTTCAGTATTTGGTCAAGAGGATATCTAATCCTATCAAATAGAAGCACATTCCAGTTAGAGATATCAATGTGATTTGTATAAAATATTCTTTTGAATTTTAAGACACCATAATCTTCAATAGCAACTTCAAATACATCTCCAAGGACATCGGTGAACTCTAACACTCTTTTACCTATGTTCAGATTGTTTAATTTTCCCCAGTATTTTGGGTCTTTGTCATGGCTATCGGTGCTTGATCTTGGATAAAATGACAAAAGTATGATCCTATCCTTTGGGATGAAATTCACTTTGTACGAGACCATTATTCGTCCAACATATGATTCATAAAAACTAACATTCATCTCGTTTTCATAAAGCACAAAACCTTTTGGGGTTAGTTGGTCTTCTTTTTGTTTTATAGTGTCGAATATTGAGACTCTTAGATTGTGGAGATTTGGAAATTTCTCTGCCTCCACATGGGCGATATATAAACTAGTATTAAATTTATTATTCATGTTTATCCCCCCAGAGTTCTTTGATAATATCTTCAGATAGTCTAAACGTTTTATGCATTAAAATTACCCATATCGTGTAATAAAATACATAAAACTTCCACGATAGCTTGATACTTAGAATATTTTCATTTACAAAAATGGGGATTGAGGACAGTATCATTAGAATAACAATTCCAAGATATAGGGGCATTTTCATCTTTACAGGGCTTTCAAGATCCCACCCTACACCGGGTATTTTTTTAATTTCAAATCCTATTTTTATGGCATCTTTTACTTTCTCTTCGAAAATGGATCTTAAGGGGGGTAACACAAGCATTGAGTTAAGATATTTTAGTCTTTCTTCGTTAGGAAGAGATAGAGAGTTAGAATAACCAGTTAGATTAAGAATTGTAGCAATTTTAAATAACATCCTTAAGGTTTTTTCGCTGGGAGCATTTATTATATTTGAGGACTCTTTTAACATATTTATTAACGCTTCAATGCTCTTGTAATGGTTATACAAAGCTACGTGATCCCCAGAAGTTACATATTTTTCAAAAAACAAATGTGATAACAGAGCTAATTCAATCTCATCAAACTCATCGAGATTGAGATTTTCATGGTTTTCGGCTATCTGAGATGAAAATGTCGATTTGAAGAGTTTTATAATGGTAGAGTAATCTTTTCGGTTCCAAGTATCTAATGCTTCAATAATTCTATTTACTAAGTCTTCATTAAGTAATGACGGGGCAATATTTCGCTTACGAATAATCACCTCAAAGAATAATCCCTCTTTGAGCAACTCGATAAGCTTATCGAGACGTCTAAAGTGACTTCTTTCTAGTAATTTGTAATAATTGTTTCGAATCTGTGGTATATGTATTTGTAATTGAGAATAATCCTTGACTACAAGAGAGTAAAGAATATCTTTCATATCGTATCTTTCATTGGCGGGATAAGGTACTCGAGTGGTAAAATAAGACTCTGTATCCTTAGTCTGTTTGTATAAAATGGCAAATAATTTTGTTATTTCCGAATATTGATCTTCTGACTCAATAACCTTATTAGCCCAAATATCAATAATGCTCAAGAGAGGATCCTCATATTTAGGTTCGGCATGAGGGTTCATCACAGCTCCCCTCTAAAAGCTTTGTCGAGTATCGCGGGGAAGAGCTTCTCAAGCTCCTTTTCTCTCTCCTCGTAGAGCTTGACGAGCTTTTGGGCGCGCTCTTGTATTGAGTCGAGGTATGAGACGATGCGTTTTTGTTCTTCGAGGGACGGGAGGGGAATACGTGTTTTCGCTAGGGTATTCATATTAACCCCCGCCTGGCCGACCCACCTAGTACAAACTTCCCGAAAATATCCTTGCATCCACAAGTAATTAATCGCCAATGTAAGCCATTCTGGTAGTATAACTTCTTTTTTGACTCGAATTCTTGTTATATGGTTGCTATAACCATACTTCAAATCTTCAGGAACTATCGCAGCTCTCCCAACAAGCTCAAAACTGTTGGTGTTATTGAAAAGCACATCTCCTTTCTTCAAATAGTACTCCTCGATGTTAATTTTGTCATCAAGTGTGACTTTCACGATCTTTTTTAGATTCAAACGACCGACATCTACATTATTGGGACGCAGATGAGGAACCCCGTCCCTACTAATGTGCTTTTTGTTCCTTGCAAATCCGGGTTTCATTTCCCTTGAGACTTTGCCAATAGTTGTCCACTCCCATCCCTTCTCCTCCGCCTTTGAGAAGACCTCGTGGAGCGCTGAGGCCATCAGCCTTTCCGCTTCCTCCCTAGCTTCCCTCGCAAGGCGCTTTGCCTCCTCAAGGCGCCTGTGCACCTCGTCAAGCTTGGCAACAATGCGTTTTTGTTCTTCGATGGGCGGAAGGGGGATTTTTAGTTTGGAGAGTATACGCATGTTTATATTATCCTGGACCCCGCCTCTTCCTTGGTATACCAATTCTTGTCCGAAGTATTTAAGCGAGTAAAAGAGATAGCCTCGATCAATGGAAATTTTTGGAATAATTCCAACTATCGCCTGGTTAGTAGCCGCAGGTATCTTTAGTATGCCAACCTTGCTTATAGTAGCGAAAATTGAAAACAGAATTGTGCCTGGAGAAAGAAGTTTTGCACTTGAATTTTTCAGTCCAAGCTCGGTTATTTTCTCCTCAGTTTTTTCAACAAGCCCTGAATCCGGAATATCCGAAATTTTCACCCAAGGAATAGTTCCATTTTCCCAATATTCTTTAACTCTACGACTAGGTGTGCCTCCAGCTTTTAATTCGGCAATATCTCCCAGCCTTACCCACCTCCACCCTTCCGGCAGCTCCCACGGCCCTTTAACTTTCCCCTTCTTCGCTGGCTTCTCCGGCTTCTTCTCGGCAGCCTTTTCAGAGCTGAGGAACGCGGTAAGGGGCTTCTCCTTCATGGCTTCTCACCGAGGATTGACTTTATCTCGCCCAGGAGCTCGCTTATCTTCCTCTCCTTTTCCTCAAGGCCCGCTATAATCTTCTCGGGTGCGGGATACTCTATCATCAGCTTTCTGTTTGGATTTCTTGCGCTCAGATCGTAGTCCATCTCCTTTATCTCCTCAACACTTACTACCCACGAGTTCTCGGAGAGGGCCTTCTTTTTCCACTCCTCGTCATCGGTTTCGAGGTACTTCTTCCAGGCCTCAAACTTTTTGAGTGCATCACTTAAATCCTCGTCCTTTATCGGATTGGCCCTCGTGTAGTTCTTCCCGTTGGGCGGGATGAGCTCGTAGTACCATACCTCTCTTGTGGGCTTTCCTCGTTCGAAGAACAGCAGGCTCGTTTTGGGCCCACTCCCACCTTTGGGTGATATGTTGGCGAAGACGCCCTGTGGGAGACTTACGATGGCAAAAACATTGTTCTTTTCGAGGAGCTCCTTCCTTACCTTTACGTAAGCTTTAGTGACGTTAGAGAGGACGCCATCTGGGAGAACTATTCCAACTTTCCCTCCAGGCTTTGCTTTTTTCATAACGTGTTGTAAGGCTGCAAGCTCTGTTGATCGAGTTTTGACTATGAGATTTTGAAGATTTGATTCCTTTATTTTTCCACCGAAAGGAGGGTTAGTTAGGATCACATCATAAAGCTCTCCAGGATTGTGTAGATCTTCACTAAAGGTGTCGGTTTTAACAAGTTTTGCATTAACATTGTGGAGGAGAGTGTTCATGTTGGCTATTAAGTACGCTTGGGTCTTTAGTTCTTGGCCATAAAAGGCCTTATCAAGTTTCCTGAGATCCTCTGCTGTTTTTGCTTGCTCATACATATGGTTATACGCTTCAACAAGGAAACCACCCGAGCCACAAAATGGATCAAAGACAGTTTGTCCTATTCTTGGGTCTACGACCTTCACCATGAACCTTACGATGGGCCTGGGAGTGTAGTACTCCCCTGCAGCTCCGCCTTCGCGGCCCATTAACATAAGAGTCTCTTCATAGAGCTGGGACATTATGTGGGTGTCTTCATCATCTTTGTGAATATCCTCAATGTTTTGGAATATCTCAAGGAGGTTGTGGGGATCATGTACCTTAACCGTAACATTGGAGAAGATTTCACCTATCTTGTTGAGTTCGTCAGTGCCTCCAAGGGAACTTAAGTATGGCCAGAGTTCATTGGTGATAAAATCATAGAACGTCTTAACATCCTTAACCTTCTTGAGGCTATCAACACCAAAACGTTTTGGCCAATTGTGGAAAAGGTATTCCTCCTTAATTATAGGGACGTATTTTTCGCCCTTTACTTCTGCTTCTAATTTTCTTTCTTCTTCCCTATCGCTCAAAATCTTAAGAAAAAGCATCCAAGAAAGCTGTTCAACATAATCGAGTATGGTGAGGCCTTCAGCACGCATAATTTCATAAATATGCTCAATTTTACTGGCAAGCGTTTGTCTCTCCATATTTTATCCCCCCATTAAATCTGCATAAAGTCCTTTTTCAATTTCTTCTAAGATCTTTTTTAATCCTCTTGCACCCCCAAAGATTCTGGCGATGCCTTTAAGTCCTCCATAAATTTGGAAGTTTGGTAGATTAAAGACCTTCGGGTCTTCTATTTCACTTAACCCGTAGAGGCGGTAGTGATCTATGAGATCGAGGATAATTTCCCTACCCCTCTCACCAAATCTATCAAGAAACTCCTTTTTCACTTCCATAAAGAGTTTTGCTCTTTCATCCCTGGAGACAATAGGGGCTTGGAATAGAAGATTTGCTAGAAGGTCAAATTCATCAGCTTCAGAGACCTTCTTGATAAGAGATATCATTTTTAGATCAATTCCTGCTTTTTTCAGTTCTTCCTTAAACCTAAGCCTTACTTGGCGATTTAGCCATATCTTTTTAAGGTCTTCGAGGCTTGCAACTCTCTTTCTGACTTGTTCTTGGGAGTATTTCACATACTCTGCATCTAAGATTTTATTACCTTTAACTTCAATCTTTACTCGGTTTTCTTCTTCAATGTAAACTTTAAGGCCGCTAACAGTTATGGGGGGCTTGTTTTCGGGTCTCAACTTCAGTAATGTGATTGTTGCCTGTTTATCAGGCCTTGGGAATGTAGAGACATATGTTTTCTTTGGTTTGTAGCCTCTTGCACGGATATCAACAAAAACTGCCTCTCTAGGAACATTACTAAGGAAAATTATGCCATCGTCGCCCCCTATGATATGAACAGGACTTCCTGGCTTGACATGAACGACAACATCGGCTCCTTTTATTGGATCTAGGGTTTCATCATCAACTATAAGGAGATTTAGATACCAGTCAGTTGGTTGGTTTGGTTTTGCTTGATAATCTGGGATATCCCACTTGTCGAAAAGTCTTGTTGCGCCTGTGAAGTCTATCACTCTAAAGGTGAACTTTCTCATATTCTCAGCAAGTCTTGAGGCCCTTCCTATGATCTGATGGAATTCAACTTTTGAGCCAATATGTTTCAGAAATATTATGTTTTTTATTGGGGGCACATCTATCCCTGTGCTCAAAACGTCTACAGTTGTTGCGACGACAGGGAATATTTCATCATTACTGGCAAAACTGTTTTTTAAGACTTGATGGGCCTCGGGGTCATCAGATATTATAGGATAAGCGTAGTTATCAACGTTGAATTTATTGTTGAAATGATTGTTAAGGAGTGCTGCTACCTCTCTGGCATGTCTTTGTGTTGGGCAGAATACAACTGTTTTAGCAAAAGGATTTGTACTTTCCAAGAACTGAGCTATCCAGTTGACGATTGCCTTCGTTCTATCTGGTAAAATTATGCTCTTCTCAAACTCTTCTGCAGTGTAGTATTCCTTTAACTCTGCCTCTTCAGGTATTTCCAGCTTTACTCCAGCACTTCTCAACTCTTTGAATGTTATTTTGCCTTCTTTATCAATGTTTGTATAGACTCGGATTATCTCTTCGGGAGGAGCGAGATAGCCATCTTCTATTCCTTGAGCAAGTTTGTATTCATAAACCGGATCTCCGAAGTATTTATACACATCGACGTTATCACTTCTCTTTGGAGTTGCAGTGAGCCCTAGGTGTATAGCATTATTAAAATAACCTAGAATATCATGCCATCTATTCCATCCTGAACGATGACATTCATCTATTATTACAAGATCGAAATAATCTGGATCAAAGTACTGATAAACTCGTTTGCCATTTTTCTCGGAGTAAAGAGTCTGATATGTGGCAAAATATACATCTTTGGCAAAATTAAAGTTGTCTCCCTTAAGTTCCCAGCGGCTATTTCCAAAGGCCTCAAAAGCATTGTAAGCTTGATTTCTGAGATAGACCCTATCCACAATAAAAAGTATCTTTTTCAAAAAGTTACTTTTGCGAAGCTTCCAGGCTATTTGGAATGCTACATACGTTTTTCCACTTCCAGTCGCCATTGTTAGTAAAAGGCGTTTTCTTCCCAATAGAATTTCTTCAAGTGCTCTTCTTACTGCAACGTCTTGATAATAACGTGGTTTTTTGTCCCTAATATAATATGGAACCTCTAGTGGGTTTTTCTCACTTCGTTTTATTGCTTCATCTAACCCTCTTCGCTTGACATATCTTTCCCATAGGTTTTCTGGTTCAGGAAATTCACTAAATTCATTACTCTGTTTTGTGAGGAAGTCATATTCTACTATTTTCAATCCATTGGTAGAGTATGCGAAAGGGGCGTCAAGAGTCTTTGCATATCTTTTTGCCTGTTCTAGGCCTTTATAAGGATCTTCACTGGCTTTTTTTGCTTCTACAACCGCTATAATGTGTCCTTGAATGTCTGGGTAAAAGAGAACGTAATCAGCCCTTTTTGGAGAAGTCCTACTCCCATCATTGTTCAATATTCTACCTAACGAAATAACATACTCTCTCTTTATTCTGTTTTCATTCCACCCGGCATCATGAAGCTTGGGGTCAATAAGTTTAGCACGGGTATCCGCTTCACTATAATTCGCGTAAGTCATGTAACAACCCGTACATTTAATGGTTAAACAACCTATATAATTTTATCTCAAACTTCTTGATTATTTTTGTGCATTGTTTAGATCTTGTTTTTACGTATATAAAAATTAAATTATTTACGTTAATATAGAGTTAAAATATAAATGTGGTGCATATTATCCTTCAAGTCTCCCCACTAACTCCCTCAACTTCTCCTTCCCCTCGTTCAAGATCGGCTGGCCGTGACTCGGCAACAAGTGCACAAAATCAACATCCAAAAGCCTTCTTATCGCTTCTCTGTTCTTCATTGGATCTAAAGAATACTGGTGAGGAATCTCCTTCAACTTCCCGTTCTCTTCCATAACCAGATCGCCAACAAAGAGTGCTTTGGTCTCCAAGTCCAGCAAACAAATGCTCCCCGGCGTATGTCCTGGAGAATGAATAACTTTCAACCCATGAATCTCGTCACCATCTTTTAGACTTATTTCCACTTCCACTGGGTTAATCGTTCTCCTGAAGGTCTTTTCTCCGGTCAAATAAGGAATTTCCTCTTCATGGGCCGCTACATTAGCCCCGGTAGCGTCTTTAAGGTCTTTCAGAGAACCCACATGATCATAGTGAGCGTGGGTAACGATTATAGTCTCAACTTCCTCTGGAAACCTTCTAAGAGAGTCTATATACTCCAGAACCTTTTCATATTCCTCTGGCAGGCCCGCATCTATGGCTATAATCTTATCCTTCCTAACTATTAGGTACACGTTTGCAAAGGTATTGTCCACAAGGTGAATGTCTCCTATAACTTTCATAATGAAATCACCATTTTTGCATTGGACTTTATTCTTAAAGTGGTTTTTGCTCATAATGCACCATAAGATTTAAGTATGAATTTTATTTACATTAGGTTAGATTAGGAAAATAAAATATCATGGTTACTGGTGGGGTGGGAGAGAATGGAAGAGCATGGAAGATTACTGGATGTCCTTGGAAATGAAACAAGGAGGAGGATATTATTGTTACTTACGAAAAGGCCTTATTTTATTAGTGAGCTTTCTAAAGAACTTAATGTGGGCCAGAAAGCGGTTCTTGAACATTTGCGAATTCTAGAAGGAGCGGGGTTGATAGAGGGAAGGGTGGAGAAAATCCCGAGAGGAAGGCCGAGAAAGTATTATCAAATCAAGCGCGGCATTAGGCTGGAGGTTCTTTTGACTCCCTATTCATTTGGAACGGAAATGTATGAGCCAAAGGCCCCAAGGACCACTAAAGAGTATGAGGAAGTAAAGCAGCTCATAAAGTCCAGAGGGCCCGTGGAGATCAAGGTTAAGGAACTTGCAGATTTCTTAAATGAAATCGAGGAAAGAATAGAAGAGTACATGAAGATGAAGAGTGAGCTTGAGGAAGTTAGAATGTTGGCTGAAACTTATATGCGAAATCTCATGATGAGAGTTGCCAAGGAAAGTGAAGATCACTTTGATGAGCTTTTAGAAGAATTCGAAGAAATACTACCAAGAGAGCTTATTGAAGAGCTAAAAAGGATAAAGAAGGAGTTCTGCATTTAAAGGATTTTTCCTTCTTCTTTAAGCCTTACGAGCCTTGTAACATATCCCGCTATTCTGTTTCGCATAGTTTTGCTGGTAATGTTTGTGAGTTCCTCAACTTTCTTCTTGTTGTGCTCGAAGTCTCTTGTGAATTCATTTGGATATCTATCAAATAGTTCTCTCGCGGTTCTCTTAATGAAACCTTGTTTGATATTTCCCATTCCTCATCCCTCCGATAATCTTGAGTTGTTCCACTCCCAAATCAAGTGAGGCTGTTTTAAACTTTTCCCAACCAAATTTATAAAGCTTCCCTTTAAGGATTATACATGCTCAGGGAAAGGGTTACCTGTTATGGACATGAAAACGTGAAGGCAACACATCGGTCTACACTGGAGATAACTAAAGAGGATTACCTGACTCCTCGAGGGGACTGTATTATATGTGTAAAAGCAAACAAAGGCCTGAAGGAATTAAGCGATGAGATAAAAGAGGCTTTGAAGAGTGGAAGAAAGGTCAAAATCAGAATAACAGCGGATGGCATTGTTGATGAATTGGAGGCCGTTGGCGATGAGAGATTGACTTTTGAGAACGAGATCTCTATGGTGATAAGGAAGAGTGAATATGTTGATGGTAGAACTCTGGCAATAAGGGCCAATAAGGCCGCAAGGGATATTAAAAGAGAGCTTGTGAAAAAGCTGAGGAATCCAGAGCAAAGGGTTGTTGTTGAGATAATCGTGGATGATTAGCTTTAACTTTTATAACATGTAAGGACAATTAGTTCTGGTGAGTCTTATGATAAATCGAGAGGAGCTTTTGTCCCAGGGTGATATTAAATCTAAAGAAATTGCCCTCAATCTCATGGAAGAGACCATAAAAAGCGCTGACCCATATGAGGCCATCAAAAGGGCCCTAAAAGTGGAAGATAATAGGCTTATCATTAAAGAAAGGGAGTTCCCTATAAAGGGAAAAATCTACGTCTTGGCCTTTGGGAAGGCCGCTTGTTCTATGGCCCAGGCAGTTGAGGAGATCCTAGATGATAAAATAGCTGAGGGAATTGCGGTTACAAAGTACGGGTACTCATTGCCACTTAAAAAGATTAAGGTGATTGAAGCCGGCCACCCAATTCCGGATGAAAGCTCAATGAAAGGGGCCCATTTGGGGGTTGAACTTGCCAAGAAAGTCGGGGAAAATGATATTCTCCTAGTGCTGATCTCGGGTGGTGGTTCGGCGCTCTTCATGCTCCCCGAGGATGGAATAAGCCTGGAGGACAAGATGAAAACAAATGAGCTCCTCCTCAAAAGTGGTGCTAAGATCTATGAAATTAACACCGTTAGAAAGCATATCTCAAAAGTCAAAGGTGGAAAATTGGCAAAACTCGTTAAAGGGACTTTAATAAGCTTAGTTCTCTCCGATGTGGTGGGCGATCCTCTCGAAGCAATAGCCTCCGGGCCAACTGTAAAGGACCCAACAACTTTTCAAGATGCTTATAGGCTCCTAAAGCTCTACAACGTTTGGGAAAAGCTACCCCAGAGTGTTAAGAGGCACATAGAACTTGGCATTGAAGGAGAGAGGGAAGAAACGCTAAAAGAGGATTTACCCAATGTGCACAACTTCCTTATCGCGAGCAATTCTCTTGCCTGCGAAGCGGCAAAGAGAAAAGCGGAGGAATTGGGATTAAATGCTTACATTTTAACGACCACATTAGAAGGGGAAGCGAGAGAGGTTGCCATAGCCTTTGGTTCTATTATTGAGGAAATATATCACAGAGAAAGGCCCTTTAAGAGACCTTGTGTTTTAATAGCCGGTGGGGAGACAACGGTAACGATAGAGGGTGAACCCGGTCTTGGGGGGCCGAATCAGGAGTTCGCTTTAAGCATAGCAAGAAAAATAGCGGGCCTTAAGGGAGTTGCGGTTTTGGCAATGGACACGGATGGCACGGATGGCCCAACGGATGCAGCAGGAGGTTTAGTGGACTCTTATACACTGGAAACTTTGAAGAAGAGAGATATTGATGTGGAAGAGTTTCTTAAAGCTCACAATGCATACGAAGCATTGAAAGAAGTTAATGCTTTGTTATTAACAGGGCCAACGAGGACAAACGTTAACTCCATAATTATTGCTGTTATTCTCTAATTTTTCATGGGAGGTGTTAGCTTCCTTATTTTAAATACTCTTTTTACAATGCAACTTAAAATACAATTAAAAGACGAAGTATTGAAATCAGGGCCCTAGTTCCTCTAACCCTAGCTTTAATTGACCCTTACATCTTTCTTTTGAAAGCCTTGCCCTTCAGGATAAGTAGTTATTGATAGTTGGATAAGCTTTGAAAGTTTTGCCATTTTGGTAAAACTTTTCAGTTCTTCTTCACTTAAAAGTCCAAGTTCCGAAAGGATTACATAAAATGCCGGAGCTGAGTGACCTTTACTCAGGATTATCACGTCATTTTCTCCTTTCTTTGCTATTACCGCTTTTAAGATCTCAAGGCACGTTATAGAGGAGTTGAGGTGGAAGTTGTTCACTTCTGAAAGCATTTCTTTGAGCTTGTTACTTAAGACTAATTGAACTAAGCTTTCACTCATTCTACCACCCCAAGAATTTTTAGAACAAGTCGGCCATGTTTTGTCAGTTCAATGGGTTTTGGATGGTTTTTTTCACCATAATCAATTAAACCAAGCTTCTTCAAGATCTTGGCATTGAGCTTTAATGTTGAAATTGGCTTTCTAGTATCTTTGCTTATTTCCTCCAAAAAAGCGTTCAAGGATCTATGTTTCCCATTTATGCTCTTTAGGATCAATATTTGATTTTCATTCAAGGCCCTTAAAAATAGTTTTCTAAAAACAGCTAATTCATCTTTTCCAATTGGAATTGGGGTTACAGATATTGGCGGGACATCACCATCACCAACCTTTGAAAACTCTTTATTACTATTTAAATTTTTGGTTAGGAAAAGCTGGCTAGCTTATCATTATGGTATTTTAAACCGCATTTAGTTGAAATATTTTAGAGATTTTGCATCAAAATATGTCATCTTGACAATTATCTTCAAGCGAAGTTTGCAAATTTTGACAGAAAAACAAAAAATTTTCGAAAAGATTTATATGGATATCAAAACCCTACAGATAAGGTGATGCACTATCGGTGGTTTACAAACTCTCCGCTAAGTCGAGGGTGGTTATTAAATTTGGAGGAAGTTCAGTTAGGGACTCTTTTAGTGAAGCTTTAAGACTTGTTCAAAAGCTCTATGAAGGGAATGAAGTTGTAATTGTTCTGTCCGCATTAAAAGGCGTTACAGACTTACTATTGAAGCTAGCAGAAAGTAAAAGCCCAGAGTTTCTCAAAGAGTTCGAAGAAATATACTTGAGAACAATTGAAAGGCTTGGAATCGAATTGAGCATTGAAAATGAGATCAGAGAACTTAAATTCATCCTGAGAAATGAAAAAGCATTCCCAAGCAGGAAAGCATACATAGACCACGTCTTGTCATTCGGAGAGAGATTGTCAGTAAAACTTTTTTCAAAGGCCTTGGAAGATGAGGGAATCAAAAGCACTCCAGTTGATGCTTTTTATCTAATAGAAACAAACGGGAGTTTCGGTAACGCTAAAGTTGACTTAAAGAAAACAAAAGATAAGATTTGGATAGTGGAGGAAATACTAAAGAGGGGTAGAGTTCCTGTTATTACGGGGTTTCTCGGGAATTTTAATGGCTTCAGAACTACACTGGGAAGGGGAGGGAGTGACTACACTGCCTCAGTTTTAGGACGTCTCTTGAATGCTAGGGCAGTTTTGATCATGAGCGATGTTAAGGGAATCTACACAGCTGATCCTAAGATAGTCAGAGATGCTAAGCTAATCCCCTTTGCATCTTATGAAGAAGTTTCGACTGCTTCAATGCTTGGGATGAAGGCCTTGCATGAAAGGGCTGTTGAACCGGTAAAGGGAAAAATACCTATAATTCTGGGGAAAACAAATAATCAGCACTTAGGGACGCTTATTTCAAAAATAAATGCCGGAATGCCAATATTGACCTACAAAATCATCAATGAGAACCTTGCAAGCATAGGGGTTGTTGGAGTAAGCGAAGTGAACATCAATGCTCAGATCTACAAGAGGGGCAGAAATTGGATTTGCTTTCTTGTAAAAAGGGAAGAGCTTGAAAATACTTTAAATGCCATACACGAGGTGATTTTCCAATGAGAGTCTCAGTTCCAGCAACGATAGCAAACTTTGGGCCAGGATTTGATGTCTTTGGTCTTTGCTTAGAAAAGCCGAGGGATTTCATCAGGGTTAAGCTAAGCGATGAGATTGAAGTAAAAGTTGAGGGTTACAAGGTTCCAGAGGAGCCGGATAAAAATGTGGCCTCTGTTTCAGCTTTATCCCTCTTAAGACAAGCAGGAGTTGAGAGTGGCTTTAAAATGAAGATTAAGAAAGGAATAAGACCAAAAAGTGGGCTTGGTAGTTCCGGAGCCTCTGCTTTGGGAGGAGCTTTAGCAGTTGCGAGGCTTTTGGATATAGATGATAAAGAGATCATCTTAAGAGCAGCTTTAGAAGGGGAAAAGGTTGCATCTGGAAGTCCTCACGGTGATAACATAGTTCCAGCCCTTTTTGGAGGGTTCGTGGTCTTGAAATCCCTATTTCCTCTTGAAGTATTCAAGATAGATGCAAAGCTCAAGTTGGTTGTAATACTGCCAGAAGTGGAAGTAAGCACTAAAAGGGCCAGAGAAGTTCTGCCAAAACATGTCCCATTAAGTGATGCAGTAAGAAATCTGGCTCTAGCAAGTTCTCTGGTTTTAGCTTTAGAAAATGGTGATATAGAAGAAGTCGGAAAGTTGCTGGATGATTATTTGGCAATGCCTTATAGGAAACCCCTAATACCTTGGTTCGACAAGATTAGGAAAGCTGCATTAGAGAACGGGGCCTATGGAGTGTCTATTTCTGGCTCGGGACCAGCAGTATTTGCTTTAGGTGAAAACCTTGATGAGATTGGAAGGGCAATTGTAGGAGCTTTTGAAGAGGAGAGAATTAATGCTGAATACTTTATTAGCAAAGTAGGAGGAGGAGCAGAATGATTTTGAAATGTATAGAGTGTGGAAAGGAATATAATCCAAAGGAAGTTAGGTACAGGTGTGAATGTGGTGGGTTGCTTGAAGTCCTTGTTGATTTAGATAAAGTTGAAAACGTCTTCGATGGTAAAAACATGACATTGTGGAAATACGAGAGCTTCATTCCGGTTGAAAAAAGGGTTTCACTTAATGAAGGTGGAACACCCATTTACCGCTTAGAAAACTTGCAAACTGAGCTTGGAATGAAAGAACTCTACGTGAAAAACGAAGGCGCCAATCCAACGGGCTCTTTTAAGGATAGGGGGATGACTGTGGGGGTTAGCAAGGCCCTGGAGCTTGGTATGGATAAGGTGATCTGTGCCTCTACAGGGAATACCTCAGCATCTTTAGCGGCCTATGCTGCCAAATCAAATATAAAAGCTTATGTTTTAGTCCCAAGTGGGAAAATTGCATTAGGAAAGCTTGCACAGGCAATAGTTTATGGTGCGAAGGTTGTTCCAGTTAGGGGGAACTTTGATGATGCGTTAAATGTCGTGGTGGAAGCCAGCAGTGAGTTGGGTGTTTACATGCTCAATTCCATAAATCCCTTCCGTCTTGAAGGACAAAAAACCATAGCTTTTGAGATCTTTGATCAACTGGGGTTTGTTCCCGATAAGGTTATTCTGCCCGTGGGAAATGCAGGAAACATCTCGGCAATTTGGAAAGGATTTAGAGAGCTTTACGAAGCCGGTTTTATAGATAAACTCCCTAAAATGATTGGAATTCAGGCTGAGGGAGCATCGCCCCTGGCTAGAGCTTGGAAGGAGAGAAGAGACTTCAAACCTCTTGAAAAGCCTGAGACAATTGCAACCGCTATACGGATTGGGAATCCAGCCAACTGGCCAAAAGCTTGGCGGGTCGTTGAAGAGTCTGGAGGGGTTTTAGAAAGTGTGACTGACGAAGAAATATTGAAAGCTCAGAAAATGCTTGCATCAAAGGAAGGAATATTTGTTGAGCCAGCATCTGCTTCCTCTCTTGCCGGGTTAATGAAGCTAAGGAATGAAATCGAAGAAGATGAGAGTGTGGTTCTGATAACGACAGGACACGGCTTGAAGGATCCGAACATAATCCTTGAGGGTTTTGAGCTTCCAGAGCCAATAGAGCCAAGCTTAGAGGCATTCAAGGAGGTTCTTTAATGGAGGTAGCAATTTTAGGAGCGACAGGATTGGTGGGCCAGAGCTTTGTAAGACTCTTGGAGAACCATCCTTGGTTCGATGTGAAATACCTCATAGCTTCTCAGAGATCGAAAGGGAGGAAGTTTAGAGAACTAGCTACGTGGGAGGTATCTGAGGAGATAGGAGAGATGAGGATAGAAAGCCTAGAAGAGTTTGATGGAAATGTGGATCTAGTCTTTTCGGCCCTTCCGTCTTCAATTGCTGGAAATGTTGAAGAAAAGCTTGCAGAGAAAATTCCAGTATTTTCCAATGCCTCCTCACACCGATATGAGGGAGACGTTCCCATTTTGGTTCCCGAGGTAAACGGAGAACATTTAAGTTTAGTTGAAGCGCAGAGGGAAAAACGCGGTTGGGAAGGTTTCATAGTCACGAATCCAAACTGTTCTACGGCGATTTTGGTGATTTCACTCAAGGCCCTTTCAAAGTTTGGAATACAGAGAGTTAACGTAGTGACTATGCAGGCCATTTCTGGAGCGGGATTTAGTGGACTTTCGGCCATGCAGATTTTTGATAATGTGATTCCATACATTGAAAAAGAGGAGTGGAAGGTCGAGAACGAGTCAAGGAAAATACTTGGAAAACTCGAGAATAACAAAATAACCCCAGCAAGCTTTGAAATCTCGGTAATAACAACAAGGGTTCCAGTTTCACACGGGCATACTGAGGCAGTGTTTGTTGAACTTGAGGAGGATCCAACTGTTGAGGAGCTTAAGAAATCATTTGAATCTTTTGATCCTTTGGGATCCCTTAAGCTTCCGTCATATGCAAAGCCGCTCCTTTATAAGGAAATCCCTCAACCCAAATTTCATAGGGACTTTGGCGGAGGAATGACAGTTACCTTTGGGAGGATGGAGAAAATTGAAGAAGGGAAATTTAAATATATCACATTGGGCCATAACCTAATTAGAGGGGCTGCTGGTGGCTCAATCTTAAACGCTGAACTGGCGCATGTATGTGGAATCCTATGAAGGAGGAGTGTAAATGGAGGTTAAAACCCACACTGCCTTGCATGTGTTAAAAGGAGCAGTTGTTAAAGTTTTAGGTGAAGAAGCAAAATGGACTGCTGCTGTTTATGTTAACGGGAATCATGGTAGGTTAACCATTAAGTTCAACCGAAAGCCCACGAAAGAGGAGATTGCAATGATTGAAGAGTTTGCTAATAGGAAGATCGAGGAAAATGCTCCAATCAAAGTGCATGAGCTTCCAAGAGAAGAGGCAGAGAGCAGGTTTGGAGAAGACATGTACGACCTTTTTCCAATTCCTGAAGAGATAAGAACTCTTAAAGTTGTTGTTATTGAGGACTGGAATATTAATGCATGTAACAAAGAGCACACAAAAACTACCGGAGAAATAGGGCAAATAAAAATCAGGAAGGTGAGGTTTAGGAAAGTCAAAGAACTCCTTGAAATAAGCTTCGATGTAGTCTAAGGTACTATGTGATGCTTCCTGCAGCGGGCCTCATAGGCCTCCATGCCGCCCACGAGTATCCTTGGTGAATCTCTCGGTGCAGGTTTTCCATTTATAAGTCTTTGAGTTCTTGTGGCCTCTCTTCCACAAACGCTGCATATGGCTGTTAAGTACACTATATTGTCGGCCATTGCTAGGAGTTCTTTTGTAACCTCAAAGGCGTCTCCCTTGAAGTCTAAGTTCAGACCAGATGCGATCACGTAAATGCCCTCGTCAGCCAGCTTATCGAGAATTTCAACTATTGACATCGGGAAGAATTGGACTTCATCAATTCCTATAACTTCGAACCCCTCTTTCTTTGTCTTTTGGTATATCATTTTTACTCCTTCTTCTGTGGTTGGGATAACAAAGGCCTCATAGCTTAATCCATTGTGGGCCACGAGTTTATCTTCACTGTAGCGGTTATCTATTGAGGGTTTGAAAAGAGCTGCTTTTCTCTTTGCGAATATTTGTCTTTCAATCCTCTTAATGAGTTCGCTTGTTTTTCCGGCGAACATTGGACCCGTGATAACTTCTAAGAATCCCTCTGGATGCATGAACTTCACCATTTTTAAGATGACTAAAAGAGAATAAATGGCTTTGGGAGGAAGCTATAGAATAAAAGACAAAAAGAAAAGGAAAAGTTTGTCAAACTGGAGTCACATGACCCCATTTTTCGAGAGCCCTTGCCAGCTCTTTGTGAGTTTTGGCGTACTCATCTAATGAAATCCCCTGCATGATTGCATCCAATGCCTGTCTAACGGCTTTAGCTCCAGCAGCTGGTCCATCTGGGTGTCCCAAAGTTCCCCCGCCTAGTTGAAGTACAATATCACTTCCAAGAGCATTTATGACTTGGGGCAGGTTCCCTGGGTGAAGTCCACCAGAGCTTGTTGGGAAAGCAGGTTTAATGTGATAGAACTTCTGATCTAGATGGAAAACATCATTCTTATCTGGCTTGTAGTGCTCTTCTCTTAGGATTCTTGCGTTTTGGATTACGTCCCACTTTTCACCTTCGAGCTTTCCAGCTCCGGCAGTTCCAACGTGGAGCTGGTCAAGGCCTATAATCCTGTAAAGCTTTGCAAGAACGAACATCGATATTCCATGGTAGTGGTTTCTTGTGAAGGTGGCATGCATAGCCCGATGGGCGTGTAAGGCAATGTCATAGTCTTCTGCTAAATCTCGTATGTACTCTAGGCTGGCCCATCCAACTATTACAACATCGACCATGGCGTGAGGTAGGCCGTATTCAGCTAGAATTTCAAGTCTGTTTTCCATTTCTCTGATATCAGCTGTTATGTTAGCGAACCATGTTTTCTTTTCTCCAGTTTCTGCTTCCACTCTATCTATAACTCTTGCCATTACGTCGGCCCTTTCTTCAAAGCGGTTGTACCATGGCCCTGTTAAATTCTCATCGTCTTTTATGTAATCGGCCCCTGCTGAAAGAAGTTCATAAGAAAGCTTTTCCAATTCTTCTGGAGAATATCCAACCTTTGGCTTAGGAACCACACCATAAATGGGCCTATCTTTGATTTCGAGTGTTTCTCTTACACCTTTAATCCCTTTGTTGGGCCCGCTAAAATCTCTGAGTACTATTTCAGGTAGGTAAAGATCTTCAAGCCTTAGTCCTTTTACTCTCTTCATTCCAAAAACGTTACCGGCTATTGATGCAAGCAGGCCGGGGAGATTCCACTCTTCAAAAGCGTGTGCAGGATAGGCTACTCTTACTATCCAGCTCCCATCTCCCATATCATGGAAGTAATAGGCTTTAGCTGAAAGATCGCTCCACCTTTCTTCTTCATACCATGGATAGAGAGTAGTCCATGTCCCAGTAGAGCTTTCAGCTGCCACAGCGCCGGCAGCTTGCTCTATGGTGTAACCATCTGTGGGGGTTATTCTGAAAACTGCTACTATATCTCTTTTAAAATTTGGCTCATAGTTCTTGTCAACATAGTAGTCATATATCTTATCAAACTTTTCTGGCATTTTTACCACCTCATCATTTGAAATAAAATCAACGGGAGAGAATATAACTATTACGGGGCAAATATGTGGAAAGTCAGGATTCTTTTATTTGGTCTTAAAGGGCAAATTGGTTTGCTGTTGGTCTTAACAAAAATAAAATCTTTATTTGCTTAATATAAACCAAATCACCAACTATGAGGATTCCTCTATTTCCAGAGTGTGGGGACTATACATTATAAAATTTCTCACTCTCTTCAACAACTGGCGAGATATTTTAGTCATCCTCAAATGTATGTTAGCTAGCAGATTATTTGTCTAAAATAGCCTCTTTTCCGAAAGGTTTATATATAACTTCTTTCATAAAATAAAATGCAAATACCAATTTAGACAACTTTAGGAGGTGTTGGGTATGGCTGAGTTGCCAATTGCCCCAATTGATAGGTTAGTTAGAAAGGCTGGTGCACCAAGAGTTAGTGAGGAAGCTGCCAAGGTTCTTGCTGAGCACCTTGAGGAGAAGGCTATGGAAATAGCTAAGAAAGCAGTTGACCTTGCAAAGCACGCCGGCAGAAAGACCGTCAAGGCAGAGGACATCAAGCTCGCTATCAAGGCTTGATAATTTTTCTTTCTTTTGTCTTTTCTATTATGGATGTTTCCATTGTGTTTCCCATGGTTTGAATATTCTGAACTTGAATTTTCTTTCTGTAATCTCTCCTACGACAAAAGTGGGGTCGCTCATCCTTGGAACAGTTGGAGAACCGGGGTTGAAAAGTATCACTTCTTTTCCCATATATTCATATTTATTATAAAAGAACCGATGGGTATGTCCAAAGATAAGGATGTCCACTCCCATTTCTAGGGCTTTATACTTTAATATTTGTTCATCTAAACTCAGAAACTGGTGGCCATGTATAAGGCCTATTTTGAGGTTGTTAATCTCTAAAATCTTTTCTTCCGGTAGAGTGGTTTGATCAAGGTTACCTTTCACGGCTATAGTTGGAGAAATCTCTGTAAGGCGCTCTAAGACCTCGGGAGCAGTAAGATCCCCTGTATGTAGGATTAGATCCACTTTCTCACTTTTAAAAACATTAAAAATTAAATCAGGCAAATGGGAAGTTTTATCTGGATAGTGGGTATCACCCAATATTCCGAGCTTCACGTTTTTCCCCAATATTTCACGTGGGTATTCGTATATTAAGTTTATCCACAAGCTCTTTGTATCTGTTTCTCACAGTAACCTCGGTTACCCTTGCGACTTCAGCAACTTCTCTTTGTGTCATTTTCTCTCCTTCAAGAAGGCTGGCAATGTATATTGCAGCTGCAGCTATGCCAGTAGGCCCTTTTCCACTGGTAAGGCCCATTTTGATTGCTTGATTTACTATCCTCATTGCTCGTCTCTTGGTCTTTTCTGTCACACCAAGCTGGTCACCAAATCTTACAACATAATCCACTGGATTTGTAGGTCTAAGTTTGAGGTTTAGTTCTCTAACGAGATATCGATAACTTCTGCCAATTTCTTTTTTATCTACTTTTGAAAAATCTTCTATTTCGTCAAGAGTTCTTGGAGCATTGGCTATTCTGCATGCAGCATACAGGCATGCCGAAACCATACCTTCTATCGATCTACCCCTTACTAATCTGTTAATGACCGCTTTCCTATAAAGAAGGGCAGCAATTTCCCTTATATTTCTGGGAAGTCCTATTTGGGAGCCCATTCTATCTAATTCACTTAAAGCAAAAGCTAGGTTCCTGTCTATGGCATCGCTTATTCTCATTCTTCTCTGCCACATTCTCAATCGATACATTTTGGTTCTAGTACTTCCTGATATATCATTCCCATGGATGTCTCTGTTTCTCCAGTCTATATCTGTTGAGAGTCCTTTGTCATGGAGCATTATAGTTTCAGGTGCCCCTACTCTAGAACGCTTTTCCCTTTGCCCCGGTTCAAAGGCCCTCCATTCAGGCCCAAGATCCATTATCTCCTCGTCTAGCACATAACCACATTGGGAACAAACAATCTCTGCCCTGCTAGGGTCATAAATTAAATTTTCCGAACCACAAACCGGGCATCTTTTAATACCACCTAATTGAGTCAAAAATTCTCACCCCCTCTTTTGGGGGGCAGGGCGACGTTTAGCACCTTCCTTTATTTTTTTGGACTTTTTAGAAGCAGAAGAGGGTTTTTTATTTCTCCTTTTATCAATATAAAGAACCTCTCCAATATATTTTTCCGGATTCTTGATACGTGGCTTTATGGCCACATATGGAGATTCAACCGGACCGAAAACATCTTTGACTATCCCAATAACCTGAAGATTCTTATCTACCACCCGATCATTCAATGCTGGTATGGATGTTGAACGAAGAATTAGGAATCCCTGCTTTGCATAAGTAGAAACTTTGCCCAAACGTTTCATAGCCCCACCCCAATCGAAAATCTTTTAAATGTATTTGTTTATTTCTTTTTAAACTTTTCTACTAACTATTATAGATAGTAAAATCTTCGGGAAAACTTTTTAAGTATTAGGTACTTTTCTTGTAGATTTCTATAGCATGATGAAGGAGCATATTGGAGGTCCTGCATATTAAGGGGATAACTTTTTAAAAGATATGTATTTTAAATACCAATAGTTTCTAAAAGTCTTATAGGGAGGTGATACAATGCCGTTGATCGAGGAAGTTGCAGCCCGCAGATTTGAAAGGATAGGAAGCCATTCTCACATACGTGGGCTTGGTTTAGATGAAAATGGGAAAGCAAAGTTTGTAGCAGATGGCATGGTCGGGCAAACGAAGGCTAGAGAAGCTGCAGGAATTGCAGTCAAACTGATAAAAAAAGGGAAGTTAGCGGGTAAGGGAATTTTATTGGTGGGCCCGACGGGTAGTGGAAAAACTGCAATTGCAATGGGAATTGCAAAGGAACTTGGGGAGGATGTTCCATTTGTTCAAATTTCGGGAAGTGAGATCTACTCTGCAGAGATTAAGAAAACAGAATTTCTAAAACAAGCTTTGAGGAGAGCAATCGGTGTTAGAATAAGTGAGGAAAGGCGAGTTTATGAGGGGAAAGTAGAGAGGATTCAAATTAATAAGACCAAGCATCCCTTCAACCCCTATGTAGAAGTTCCCGAATCTGTAACAATAACGCTCAAGACAAAAGATGATGAAAAGACTATTAGGGCAGGTAGAGAGATAGCGTACCAGCTTTTGGAGATGGGAATTGAAGAGGGGGATGTAGTCCAGCTTGATGCCGAAACTGGAAGGGTCTCAAAATTAGGGACAACGAAGGGGGAAGAAGGTTTATTCTTTAAGAAGGTTGTAGAAGTGCCCAGTGGCCCAGTTCTCAAGATAAAAGAATTCACTTACACTGTTAGTCTATCTGATTTAGACCTAGTAAATAGCCGTGCAGGAGGGATATTTAGTGTATTCTTTGGTGGAGGACTGGAGATAACAGATGAAATAAGGGAAAAAGTTGATGAAACTGTAAAGCAATGGGTAGAAGAAGGTAAGGCTGTACTTGTCCCCGGAGTTCTCTTTATAGATGAATGTCATATGCTTGACATTGAGGCTTTTTCATTCCTGGCTAGAGCAATGGAGAATGAATTGTCTCCCATTCTAATATTGGCAACTAACAGAGGAGTTACAAAAATAAGGGGAACAGATTTAGAGGCTCCGCATGGAATCCCAATAGATATGCTAGATAGATTACTAATAATAAACACGGAACCATATAAGAGAGAAGAGATTAAGGAAATTGTGAAAATAAGGGCCATAGAGGAGGGAATAGAGATTTCAGAGGATGCAATAGATTATATTGCTGAATTGGGAGAAAAAACAAGTTTAAGATATGCGGTTCAGCTCTTGGCTCCGGCCAGTGTCTTAGCTACTGGTGGGGAAGTCAAGAGAGAACATATAGAAAAAGCAGAGGGTTATTTCTCAGACATAAAAAGAAGCACTGAATATGTCAGAAAACTCGAAGGGATGCTTCAGTGATCCTTCTTTATTTTTAACTCTTTTTGAAGTCTAAACTCTTTTAAAGACCCCTTCGATTTTAATCATAAATCTGCTCAACAAAGCATATATACTCTTTCTCATAATTTACAGAATGCATTTCCACTGGATCAACTGCTTCCGATGGAAATCTTTTTAAAAGATGTTAAAATCATAAAGATAAAATGTGCGACAGGAGTTATAAAAATGCACTAAATGTACTATAATAATTATGTAAACAATAAAACTAGGTCAAATTGATAAATACCAACAGATTTCCAATGGAGGGACGAAAATGCTGCAAGAGGGACAAACTGATCTTAATTCACTTTTTGAAAAGTACATGAATAATGAGAGAATATTCAAGAACAAAGACGTATTGAGACATAGTTATACTCCTAAAGAGCTCCCGCACAGACGAGAACAAGTAGAGACCCTTGTGCATATTCTAGTTCCAGTTTTAAGGGGAGAAACCCCCTCCAACATCTTTGTATATGGCAAGACGGGAACTGGAAAGACGGTTACTGTGAGGTATGTAACAGAGGATTTGATAAAAATCTCTCAAAAATATGATATACCTGTGGATGTCATTTATCTCAACTGTGAGATAATAGACACTCAGTATAGAGTGCTGGCCAATATAGTCAATTATTTCAGAGAAGAAAGCGGGGTAGAAGTCCCACTTGTTGGGTGGCCCACTGATGAGGTTTATGCGCAGCTAAAGAAAGCTGTGGATATGAAAGAACGCTTTTTGATAATAGTTCTGGACGAAATAGATAAGCTTGTTAAAAAAAGTGGCGATGATGTCCTTTACAGTCTTACAAGAATAAATACAGAACTTAAAAACGCGAAGGTAAGCATTATAGGAATATCTAACGATCTACGATTTAAGGAATATCTAGATCCAAGGGTGTTATCAAGTTTAAGTGAGGAGGAGGTAGTGTTCCCACCGTATGATGCCAACCAGCTGAGAGATATCTTGATGCAAAGGGCCCAAGAGGCCTTTTATGATGGAGTTTTAGATGATGCTGTTGTTCCACTTTGTTCAGCTTTGGCTGCCAGAGAGCATGGAGATGCAAGAAGGGCTCTTGATCTCCTCAGAGTCAGTGGAGAGATAGCAGAGAGAGAAATGTCTCCCAAAGTTACAGAAAAACATGTATGGAAGGCCCAGGAGAAAATAGAACAGGATACTATGGAGGAAGTTATAAAAACCCTGCCCCTGCATTCGAAAATCCTTTTGTATGCAATAGTCTTACTTGATGAGAATGGAGAGTTGCCAGCGAATACCGGGGATGTCTATTCCATTTACAGGGAGCTTTGTGAATATTTAGATTTGGAACCCCTAACTCAGAGAAGAATAAGTGATTTGATAAATGAACTTGACATGTTAGGTATAGTAAATGCCAAAGTTGTGAGTAAGGGTCGCTATGGAAGGACAAAAGAAATAAGGCTTAATATAACACCCTATAAAGTTAAAAACATATACCGCTTTGAAGAAACATTGAGGCCATTAATTTCAGTGAGCATGCTCAACCAGAGGAGGTTGTTTTATGGATGAACTGGTGAGGGGGTTAATATCAAACAATTACCTAATAACTCCCCCAGCATATTTTCTTTTATCGGAGCACTATAATAAGGATTTTGCTCTTCCGGAGCTAATTAAATTTGCAAAAGCAAGAGGAACGTTTGTAATTGATCAGATTACAGCTGAGGAATTTTTAAAATCCAAAGGTATTATATCTCAACCCAATCATTTAGAAAAGTTTTTGTTTGTAGAGAAGAGTGAGAAAGCAGAGGGAATTACAGAGGAAGCTGAACAAAGGGCCCTAGAAACCTCAGGCACTGTTGGTGCAGTTGAAACAGCCACTGAGATAGTGGAAGAAAGCGTTGAAGAATCATCTAAAACTTCAACCATTTCTGAAGAAACCGAAGTTGTGGAAAAAGCACAGGTTCTTGAGGAGATTGGAGAGGAAGAAAGTTTGGAAATACCTGAAGGAGTCCCACCAGAAGTTGAAGAACCTATTGAAGCTCCTCAAGAGGAAATTATAGAGAACTTTGAGAGTGAAAGCAGTGAAGAAGAAAATGGTGAGGATGGGGAAGTGGAAAGGAAAATTATTTTTGAGGAGTATGGGGTTCCTATAGTTGCTGAGGAGGAAGAGATCCCGGAGGAGAAAAAGACTTATTCTGTTTATGCTGATTTTAAAGTTACTCCAAAAGAGGGCTTTGAGTTTATTGCAAAGTCTATAGAGTCGAAGTATAATATCAAATTCGATGTTAGGAATGTTAAGGTTACCCCCCCAAAGGCAAGAAGTAGTACTACCAAAGAAGGGGAGATTATAGTAAAAGTCTACGAGAATTATTTCAAAAGCAGGTTGAAAAAGATGAGAAAGATCCTCCGGGAAAATCCCGAGGTCTCTGGGGTTATTGACATTGGGAAGCTTAGTTATATTAACCCGGAAGGCGATATAACGATAATTGGCCTTGTAAACTCCAAAAGGGAGACTAGGAATGGTTATATGTTTGAGGTGGAAGATAACAGCGGGATAATGAAGGTGTTTATCGGAAGGGACAGGGAAGATTACAAAAAGGCATTTGAAATAATGCCTGACAGTGTCGTTGCGTTTAGGGGGAGATATTCAAAGAGAGGGATCTTTTTTGCAGACAGAATATATCTTCCAGATGTTCCCCTCTACAAAAAAGAAAAGCCACCACTTGAGGAGAAGGTGTACGCCGCTTTGATAAGTGATATTCACGTAGGGAGCGATAAGTTCTGTGAGAAGGCATTTATGAAGTTCATAGAATGGCTCAATGGTCATGTAAACAGTAAAGCTGAGGAGGAAATTGTTAGCAGAATAAAATATCTCATAATTGCTGGAGATGTTGTTGATGGAATTGGTATATATCCGGGCCAATATAATGAACTCAGTATTCCGGACATTTTTGATCAGTATGAGGCCCTTGCAAATCTTCTCTCAAATGTTCCCGACCATATAACCATGTTTATTGGTCCTGGAAACCACGATGCTGCAAGAATGGCTTTGCCCCAACCGGAATTTTATAGGGATTATGCCAAACCCCTCTATGAGTTAAAGAACGCCGTTATAATAAGCAACCCTGCTGTAATTGACCTTCATGGTAGAGAATTTTTAATCGTCCATGGTAGGGGGATAGAAGATGTAGTTAGCTATGTTCCTAACATGAGTCACCATCAGCCGGTAAAGCCCATGGTGGAACTTTTAAAGCTTAGGCATGTTGCACCTACTTTTGGAGGAAAAGTCCCTATAGCCCCAGATTCTGAAGATCTGCTTGTAATCGAAAGCGTTCCCGATTTAGTACAGATGGGCCACGTTCATGTTCTTGATTATCAGATCTATAGGGGTGTTTTTTTAATAAATTCTGGTACATGGCAAGCCCAGACTGAATTCCAGAAAATGGTTAACATAGTTCCTACACCAGCAAAAGTTCCAATTATAGATGTAGAGACTGCTAAACTGAGGATGATAGTTGATTTTACAAAATGGTGTGACGTTTGAGGTGAAATAACATGGAAATTTACAGTGAAGAAATGAAAAAATATTTTGAATTCTTGCAGAGAGAGATTGATAAAGCGTACGAAATAGCTGAAAAGGCTCGTTCTCAGGGGAAAGATCCCACACAAGAAATTGAAGTTCCTCAAGCAACAGATATGGCTGGAAGAGTTGAGAGTCTTGTGGGCCCCAAAGGTGTT
The DNA here is from genome assembly GCF_000022545.1 of Thermococcus sibiricus MM 739. NCBI lineage: Archaea > Methanobacteriati > Methanobacteriota > Thermococci > Thermococcales > Thermococcaceae > Thermococcus > Thermococcus sibiricus. The sequence goes on along the minus strand of NC_012883.1, from coordinate 1,431,930 downwards.
GCTGAAAGAATTAGATCTCTTGTAAAAGAATACGGTAAAGAACTTGCTGCCCTCAAAGTCGTTGATGAGATAATAGAAGGAAAGTTTAAGAAGTTTGAAAACAAAGAACAGCTCGCTGATCAATGTGTTAGAACAGCTTTAGCCATTCTTACAGAGGGTATTGTTTCTGCCCCCTTGGAAGGAATAGCTGACGTTAAAATAAAGAAAAATGAGGATGGCACGAATTATCTAGCTGTTTATTATGCAGGCCCTATCAGAAGTAGTGGTGGCACTGCTCAGGCCCTTAGTGTTCTTGTTGGAGATTATGTAAGGAAAAAACTTGGTTTGGATAGGTTCAAACTCACAGAGGAGCATGTAGAAAGGTATGTAGAGGAGATTGATCTTTATCACAGGGCGGTTACCAGACTCCAATATTATCCTTCTCCAGATGAGGTTCGTTTAGCTGTTAGAAATATACCAATAGAGATTACGGGAGAAACTACGGACAATGTTGAGGTTAGTCATAGAAATGTTCCGGGAGTAGAAACAAATTATCTGAGAGGCGGAGCAATTTTAGTAATTGCCGAGGGTGTTCTACAGAAAGCGAACAAGCTAGTTAAGTACATTGACAAAATGGGGATAGATGGTTGGGAATGGTTAAAAGAATTTGTTGAGGCCAAAGAGAAAGGTAAGAGTGATGAAAAGGAAGAAAAAGCATTGGAGGAGAGTAAAACTGAAACAGCTGTAGGAGAAACAACAAAAATCAAAAAAGGCTTTTATCATGAACTCTATGAAAAGCTTAAGGCGACCATATCCCCGAATGCAAAGTATACAAAAGAGATTATTGGGGGAAGACCGTTATTTGCGGAACCCTCCACCAATGGGGGATTTAGACTTCGCTATGGAAGGAGCAGGGTTAGCGGGTTTGCAACATGGTCAATAAATCCTGCGGTTATGATAATGGTGGACGAGTTCTTGGCAGTGGGAACTCAAATGAAAACGGAAAGGCCTGGAAAAGGATGTATCGTTACACCTGCAAGTACAATTGAGGGCCCTATAGTTAAGTTGAAAGATGGGAGTGTTGTGAGGGTTGATGATTATCACAAGGCCCTTGAGCTTAAAGACCGAGTAGAGGAGATATTATACTTGGGGGATGCTTTAATAGCGTTTGGAGATTTCGTTGAGAACAATCAAACGCTTCTGCCGGCCAACTATGTGGAAGAATGGTGGATTCAGGAGCTTGTAGAGACTGTCAATGATGTTTATGAACTTGAATTGAGGCCATTTCAGGAAAATGAGAGGGATTCTGTGGAGGAAGCCGCTGATTATTTGGATATTGAGCCGGAAACCCTAGCAAAGCTCCTTTATGATCCTCTTGTAACTAAGCCTACTATTGAAGAGGCCCTTCACCTATCAAATATACTAAAAATACCTCTTCATCCGTACTATACTTTGTATTGGAATACTCTCACAGTAGAAGAGCTCATAAAACTTCAGAATGCTCTTGTGAATGCCACAATTGAGTGGGGTGAGTACAGGGGCTTTAGATATGCAAAGAGACTTGAAATAAGTCTGGAGACATTAGGGGGTGCAAAACGTTATTTGGAACTCCTTGGAGTTGAACATATTATAGAAGGAGATACCGTGATTGTAGATTATCCCTGGGCTGCTGCCGTTTTAACCCCCCTAGCTAACCTGGAGAAGAAGATTGAGTTTAAAGAATTCCACACCCCTATTGACCTCATAAATGAGATAAGTGATATTAAGTTAAGGGATAGGGGAATAAGTTGGATTGGGAGTAGAATGGGAAGGCCCGAAAAGGCAAAAGAAAGAAAAATGAAGCCTCCTGTTCATGTTCTTTTCCCCATTGGTTTGGCCGGAGGCAATTCAAGAGACATCTACAAAGCTGCTCAAGAGGGGAAAACATCTGATGTTGAAATTGCACATTTCAAGTGTACCAGCTGTGGTCACGTGGATATATTCCCAACATGCCCTGAATGCGGAGAGGAAGCAAAACTCCTCTACCACTGTCCCAAGTGTGGTTTTGAATCTATATTAGACACCAGATGTCCGAAATGTGACATCGAAATGAAACCATACAAGAGGAGAAGGATAAGCCCTTCTGAACTCTTGAACAGTGCCATGCAAAATGTTGGGATCTACACTCTTGATAAACTCAAAGGCGTAATGGGTATGAGTTCTGCCCACAAGATAGCAGAACCCCTCGAAAAGGGAATATTAAGGGCGAGGAACGATGTTTATGTCTTCAAAGATGGCACTATAAGGTTTGATGCAACAGATGCTCCAATAACTCACTTCAAACCCAAAGAGATAGGAGTCAGTATAGAGAAACTTAAGGAACTGGGATACACTCACGACTTCGAAGGAAAGCCGCTTGTAAGTGGAGACCAAATTCTTGAGCTCAAAGTTCAGGATATAATACTCTCAAAGGAAGCCGGCAGGTATCTTGTTAAAGTAGCAAAGTTTGTAGATGATCTCCTTGATAAAGTTTATGGACTGCCGAGGTTCTACAACGTTGAGAAAATGGAAGATCTTATTGGTCATTTGGTTATAGGTTTGGCCCCTCACACCTCAGCTGGAATTATTGGAAGAATTATTGGCTTTGTTGATGCCCTTGTGGGGTATGCCCACCCATACTATCACGCAGCAAAGAGGAGGAATTGCTTCCCGGGAGAAACCAGGATATTGGTGCAGATTGATGGATTTCCACAGAGGATAACGCTTAAGGAATTATATGAGTTATTTGAAGATGAACACTATGAGAATATGGTTTATGTGAGGAAAAAACCAAAGGCTGACATTAAAGTATATTCCTTTGATCCTGAGACAGGTAAAGTTGTCCTAACAGATATCGAGGATGTTATAAAGGCCCCTATTACAGATCACTTAATCCGGTTCGAGCTTGAACTTGGAAGGAGTTTCGAGACGACTATAGATCATCCAGTACTCGTTTATGAAAATGGAAAATTCTTCAAGAAAAGAGCTTTTGAAGTAAAAGAAAGTGATATAATGGTTGTAATTGATGAATCAGATTCAAAACCACTCAAGATTACTATTAAAAAGATAGAATTCGTCAAACCGACTGGTGACTTTGTGTTCTCATTAAATGCTAAAAACTACCACAATGTCCTAATAAATGAAAATATTGTGACACATCAATGTGATGGCGATGAGGATTCTGTAATGCTCCTCTTAGATGCCCTGCTCAACTTCTCGCGCTACTATCTCCCAGAAAAGCGTGGAGGCAAAATGGACGCTCCTTTGGTGGTTACCACCCGTTTAGATCCCAGGGAAGTTGACAGTGAAGTCCATAATATGGACGTAGTTAGATACTATCCCTTAGAGTTTTATAGGGCAACCTACGAGCTTAAGTCACCAAAGGAAGTCGTTGGAGTCATTGAGAGAGTTGAGGATCGTTTAGGAAAGCCGGAGATGTATGAGGGGTTGAAGTTCACTCATGATACCGATGACATAGCACTCGGCCCGAAAATGAGCCTTTACAAGCAGTTGGGAGATATGGTGGATAAGGTTAGCCACCAACTGGCCTTAGCTGAGAGAATAAGGGCCGTGAATGAACATCACGTTGCAGAGACCATAATAAATTCACACATAGTCCCCGATCTAAGAGGAAACCTGAGAAGTTTTACAAGACAGGAGTTTAGATGTGTGAAATGTAACACCAAATATAGAAGGCCGCCCTTAAGGGGTAAATGCACAAAGTGTGGCGGGAAAATCGTGTTAACAGTTTCAAAAGGGGCTATTGAAAAGTATCTGCCTACAGCAAAAATGCTTGTAGCTAAATACAATGTAATTGACTATACAAGGCAAAGGATATGTGTTACCGAGAAAGATATCAAAAGCCTCTTTCAGAACGTTTTCCCGGAAACCCAGAGAACCCTCCTTGCCCTAAACCATAGGGATATATGTGATAGGATGATAGCGGAAAGGACTGGAAGGACAGTGAAGGGCAATGGGTATCTTGATGAGCTTAAAGAAAATGGTAAATGGAAAAAGACCGAGAAAAAACAGTCATCAGTAAAAGAGCGGCAGATTAAGAGGAAAAAAGGTGAAAAAGAAGAAATTCAAAAGCCTAAAAAGAAGAAACAGTCTAAAAAAGTTATTAACTTGGAGGACTTTTTCTCATAACCCTCAAATGTTTCTTCACATAAACAAAAAAGATAAATAGTTAAATCACCTTATCTTTTTTGATAGTGATGAAATTAGTGCCAAGTGTTGCATACCTTAGAATCCAGAAACAGTTTTATGTGGGGTACTCTATGGCCCTGGCGGGTTGGGTAGGTGAACATCTGATTATTCGTAAGTCTATTCCAAAGCCTTCTTTCATTGAAAGGGCAATGAAGAAACTTGGATTCTCTCGTGTTGGGGAGGAGATTGGTGATAACTATACCTACTTCTTTAAGAAAAACGATGTAGGAATTTCAGCGTATTTTGAACCAGCAAATGACTTACTTTTTATTCAGGTTTATCCGTTTAAGAAGAGGATTGGCTCTGGAGTGGGTATAAGATCACAATACCTTGAATTTTATGATCATTTCGTTGTTTCTATTGAGCCGGCCCAGAAATTGCCTCCGGGAATTAGAAGCATAGGGGTGAACCCACTGATACTTGAAGACTATTACCCAATCTCCACCCCCTACTGGGGAATGGTTCATGAAGATTGGGAGAACGATCTAAAAATACTGGTTATGCGGGATGAGATATTTGGGGACCTTGAGAGGAACGAATACCGCTGTCCAGTTTGTTTTTCTGAGTTGAGTGTTGAAGACGGTTACTTAAAGTGTCATACCTGTGGATTTGTATATACAGGTGAGAGTGACTTTGATAGGGTATTATCAAAGGTTTCCGTTGGGGCATGGGAAGAGGAGATTATATTTTAGCTTTTTGTTCTAACCATCTCTGTCAGATGCTTTTATAATTGATCTTGAAGCTGTTATGGATAGAAACTCTTTCAATTTTTCGTTTATTCAATATTTTTCTTTTGAAGGCCTTGTTCTTCGGAGCGAGATGGGTGACCTAATCCCAAATGGGATAAAATTTATAAATCCCTTACTTGACTTAACATCGGGCGCAGCCCCGTGGTGTAGCGGCCAAGCATACGGGACTTTGGATCCCGTGACCGGGGTTCGAATCCCCGCGGGGCTACCAAATCCCCGGCTCCAGAGCAACTTCTTCACATTACTTTTATTAATAACCATCTCCAATTTCTCTAAGGTGATGACAATGATAAGGCTGATCTCTTTTGATGTCTGGAACACCCTTCTAGACATAAATGTCATGATCGAAAATTTAGTAAAGGCTCTCTCAGAACTTTTGAAGGTTCCTGAGGAAGAAATTGCGGAAAAAACTATCAAAACAAGGGAAGAAATAAAGAAGATAAGAAAATCTCGCAGTGGAGACCCAGAAAAAGCCTTGGAAGAAAGTCAGGAGCTTCTCGCAAGAGCCTTGGAGGTTGACGTTGAGATAGTGAAAAGAGCAGTGGCAAAAGCCACTTTGAGTGTTGACGAGAGGATAGTACTTCCGGAGGTTAAAGAAACTCTAAAAAAGCTGCACGGAAAATACATAATAACAACAACCGGCAACGTGATGTTCTGGCCCTCAACATATACAAGACTTATCTTGGAAAAATTTGGATTAGCGGATTACATAACCAAGCAGTTTTATTCAGATGAGATCAAAGCCTACAAACCAATGAAAGAGGCCTTTCTAGCTCCGTTGAGATATTTTAACGTTCCCCCAGAGGAAGCAATCCACATTGGTGACACAAAAGCAGAGGACTTTGAGGGGGCACTGAATACCGGAATGCATGCATGCTGGATAGATCCAGAGACAGAAAAAGTTGAACAGATACACGAAAAGGGCTTTGTTGTCAAAAACACAAAAGACTTGCTGGAAGTCCTCCAATGCTTTTAATTTAAAATTTTAAAGAAAAAAGGAGATCAGAGTTTGATTCCACCCATGATTAGGGCCATTGCGGCTTTTTGGGCGTGTAATCTGTTCTCAGCCTCATCAAAGACAACACTGTTTGGTGAATCTACAACATCATCGGTGACCTCTTCGCCCCTATGGGCTGGGAGACAGTGCATGAAGATGTAATCCTTCTTCGCATGTTTTACGAGGTCTTTGTTCACTTGGAATGGCATGAAGACTTTTCTTCTCTCTTCGGCCTCGGCCTCTTGGCCCATTGAGGCCCAAACGTCGGTGTAAATAACGTCAGCATCTTTTACAGCCTGCACTGGGTCATGAAGAAGTTCAAAGCTTCCACCACTCTCTGCAGCATTCTCTTCGGCCCATTTTATTACTCTAGCATCAGGTTCATAGCCCTCAGGGGTAGCAACAACAACGTTTGCTCCGAGCTTTGTTCCAGCGATCATTAGGGAGTGGGCAACATTGTTTCCATCACCGACATAGACAACTTTAATACCTTCAATCCTGCCTTTCTTCTCTTTTATGGTCATGTAATCAGCCAAAGCTTGACATGGGTGTGAAAAGTCACTAAGGCCATTTATAACTGGAACGCTTCCATATTTTGCCAGATCAACGACGTCTTGGTGGTCAAAAACTCTGGCCATTATACCATCCACATACCTGCTGAGAACCCTTGCTGTATCAGCTATTGTTTCTCCTCTCCTCAATTGGAGGTCTTGTGCATTTAGATATAACCCATATCCACCAAGCTGGTAAATACCAACCTCAAAGCTTATTCTTGTCCTTGTGGAGGGCTTTTGAAAAATCATGGCAAGTGTTTTACCTTCAAGAACGCGGTGCGGCTTTCCAATTTTGTTCCAGATTTTCATCATTTCAGCCGTTTTTAGAATTGTCTCGATTTCTTCCCTTGTGAAGTCTTGAAGGCAGAGTATATCTCTTCCGGCCAGACTAACTACCATGTGCATCACCGTCTAAACCTTGGTATTTTCTTTAATAACTATTTCGTCGTTAAAAAATACTTCACAGCGAAAATTTTCAAAAATTTTCTGAGGACCAATGGATAAACGTAAATGCCCACAAGTCAATATCTTGCTGAAGTTTTCAACAATGCTAATAAGGGAAGTGTTCCTCTTATTTTCGGTGGGTATAATGAGGGACATAAAAGTCAAGCTCATAAATTACACCCCAAGGCCCTTAGAAACTATAACTTGGGCAGCTTTGATAAGCTATTGGGACAAGTGGGAAAGTGAAGCATTCGAAAGAATAACAAAAGATGATGTAGAAAACCATCTGCCCAGAGTTCTTAGTTATGGACATGAGAGCATCTTAGAGCACGCTATTTTTACCTTCGCTATTGAAGGATGTTCTAGAACTTGTAGCCATCAACTTGTTCGCCATAGGTTAGCAAGCTACACCCAGCAATCAATGCGCTACATCAAAATAAACCCTGAAGAGGTCGAAGAAACCTTTGTGATTCCAGAGAGTGTGAAGAAAGATCCAGAACTCTATGAGAAGTGGAAAAAACTTATGGAAGAGACTATTAAGCTCTACGAAGAGAGCTATGCTAAAGGTATACACCAAGAAGATGCACGCTTCATTCTACCACAGGCCGTGAGAACCAAAATAGTTGTAACAATGAACCTAAGAGAGCTCAAGCACTTTCTTGGATTTAGAGCATGTGCAAGGGCACAATGGGAAATTAACCACATCGCTTGGAAGATGCTTGAGGAGATAGCAAAAATTGATGAATTAAGACCCATTATAGAATGGGCAAAGCTTGGGCCGAGATGCATAGCTTTAGGTTACTGCCCGGAAAGAGAGTTAATGCCACCGGGATGTTTAAAGATGACAAAGGAGAAGTGGAAAAAGTTAATGGAAGTGTGAATCCTCTTTCATAAAATTTTTAAAAATGGTCCTTAAAATAAGAAAAATATTTGTATAACTGCCCTCTTAGAGTCGCATTAATGCCTTATTAAAATCCATGTTGATCTATTCTCAGCTTTGAAGCATTTTTCTACCCAAAAATAGCCAAAAAAAGCTCTGAAAAGACTTTTATATGTAACATTAGTGAAATTTTCTTGATACATCCTTTACATAGTATAATAAAGGAGGTTTGAAATATGGGTGACTTTGGCATATTGTCCCTTTTGCCGCCTCTTGTAGCTATCGGGCTGGCAATATTGACAAAAAGAGTTCTTTTTGCGTTGTTTTTTGGAGTTTGGGTCGGTGGACTCTTAGTGGCAGGGGGGGATCCAGTAGGTGCAACTACACAAACTCTGAAGTGGATTGTCTTCAACATAGCTTCTGCTTGGGAAGAAAACGGACAAATTGTTACGGATCTCTGGAATACAAGGATACTGCTCTTTGATGCCCTGATTGGTGCTGGTGTAGCATTGATTTATAAAGCAGGCGGAATGAATGCCATAGCAAAGGCCGTCACAAGGAAAATTAGAACCAGTAAAGCTGCTTCCCTTATGGCAGCAATTTTTGGAACCCTGATCTTCTTTGATGATTATACAAACACCATTATCGTTGGAAACACTATGAGACCAATAACTGACAGAGCAAGGGTTTCAAGAGAGTTTTTGGCCTATGCCGATGATTCCACTGCCGCACCGGTGGCAGTTCTGGCGGTCGTCTCCACTTGGATAGGATACGAGCTTGGACTTCTAAAAGATGCAATAGCAAGCGTAGGAGAAAGCATAAGTGCTTATTCAGCATGGTTTGCAAGCTGGCCGTACAGGTTTTATCCGATCTTGGCGATAATTTTGGTTTACCTCGTAGCCATTACCCACAAGCACTATGGTCCAATGCTTAAAGCGGAGTACAGGGCGAGAAAAGAAGGTAAAGTGTTGCGGGATGGCGCGCAGCCAATGATGACAACTGAAGTTGACGTTGGAATGCCGATTGAAGGGAAAGAAAGCGTTTGGGTATTTGTACTCCCCGTGCTGACCTTGGTAGCGTTGACATTCCTTGGACTGTGGGTCACCGGTGGAGGAAGCGCAACCTATGCAGAGGGGGGATTCCAGGCGGTTCTCTCAAACGCAGACTCAACATGGGCTCTTGTATGGGGTTCATTTGGAATGGTCGTCGTTGCAATGGCACTCGTTATTGGAATGAAGATCATGAGCCTCAAAGAAGTTGAGGAGACAGTGGTTGCTGGTATGAAGCAGATGCACTTCGCAATGATGATCCTCATTCTCGCATGGAGCATCAAGAGTGCATGTGATGCTGTTGGAACCGCAGATTACGTTGTAAGTGTCGCATCAAACGTTCTATCACCCGGGTTAGTCCCATTGGTTGTGTTCATTGTAGCAGCGTTCATATCATTCACGACAGGAACTTCTTGGGGAACATTCGCCATAATGATGCCGATTGCGGTACCTCTAGCTTACCAGCTGAGCGGAAGCTTTGGGTCAGTGGTTTACGCGAGCATAGCATCAGTCTTTGCAGGTGGCGTTTTCGGAGATCACTGCTCTCCAATAAGCGATACCACGATTATGAGTTCAATGTTTTCGGGCTGTGACCATATTGACCACGTAAGCACCCAAATTCCCTACGCAGTTACTGCAGCAGCGATTGGTGCTTTAATGCTTGTGCTGTTTGCCCTTGGCGTGACAAACGGATGGCTACTGCTGGCAATAGCAGTGTTGCTCTTAATAGGCGCTCACTACCTCTTGAGTGAATGGTATGGGAAAAAAGTTGGTATCCCCCATGGTAGAGTGCCGGTATACATCGTAGAAGAGGAATACAAAGGAAAAGGTGGAACGATACCAGCAGGGGCTGTTCTTGGTGAAGAATGAGCTATTTTTATTTCTATTTTTTTATAAAAAAGATTTAGGAGAAGGTTTATTCCTTTAAGATCTCCTGCAGTGCTTTTTTTAGCTCCTTGTATGCTTCCTCAAGTGATTCCGGAATAACCTTTGTATCGGCTATTACAGGCATAAAGTTTGTATCTCCGTTCCATCTTGGTACAATATGAAGATGAACGTGATCCTTTACGCCGGCCCCGGCTACACAGCCAATATTGACTCCCATATTAAAACCTTGTGGTTTCATAGCTCTTTTTAGGACCTTTATCGTGAGCTGGGAAAGTTTCATAATATCAAGAAGCTCCTCATCGGTGAGTTTTTCCCATTCCCCTACATGCCTGTAAGGAGCAATCATAACATGGCCTGGATTATAGGGGTAATTGTTCATGATAATAAATGCGTGCTTGCCCCTGTAAAGTATTAACCTCTCTTCATCATGGTTTTCTTTTGGGAAATCACAAAATATACAGCCGTTGTGTTTTGGGGATCTTATGTATTTGATGCGCCATGGTGCCCATATGTGATTCATGTCTTCACCTCAATTGGGGAAAAACTTGAAGATTAAAAAGGTTTCTCATAAAGTTTTTAATTCTCTTTTAGTATTCACCCTAGGTGATAGATCATGAAAAGGAAGGGGATTCTTATTATTCTCGACGGACTTGGAGACAGGCTCATAAAGGAACTTGGTGGAAAAACACCTCTTGAGTATGCAAACACTCCAAACATGGATGAACTTGCGAAGATGGGGATTTTGGGACAGCAAGATCCTATAGCTCCCGGAAAACCTGCTGGAAGTGATACCGCTCATTTGGCCATATTTGGGTATGATCCATATCAAACCTATAGAGGAAGGGGATTTTTTGAGGCCTTGGGTGTAGGTTTAGATCTTGATGAGGATGATCTGGCCTTTAGAGTTAATTTCGCCACAATTGAAAATGGAATAATAACTGATAGAAGAGCAGGAAGAATAAGCACTGAAGAGGCCCATGAACTTGCAAAAGCGATCCAAGAGAATGTAAAGCTACCGGTGGAGTTCATTTTTGTAGGTGCAACAGGCCATAGAGCTGTTCTTGTCCTTAAAGGGATGGCCAATGGGTATAAAGTTGGAGAGAACGACCCCCACGAGGCTGGAAAGCCACCACACAAATTCGAGTATGCCGATGAAGAGAGCAAAAAGGTCGCAGAAATCCTTGAAGAGTTTGTCAAAAAAGCACATGAGGTTCTTGAGAGGCATCCAATTAACGAAAAGCGCAGAAAGGAAGGAAAGCCTGTAGCGAACTACCTCCTTATTAGAGGAGCAGGAACTTATCCAAACATCCCAATGAAGTTTACCGAGGAATGGAAAGTTAAAGCTGCTGCGGTTGTTGCGACTGCTTTAGTTAAGGGAGTTGCGAGAGCAATAGGTTTTGATGTTTACACACCAGAAGGAGCAACCGGCGAGTACAATACAGACCCAATGGCCAAAGCCAAAAAAGCTGTCGAACTTCTTGAAGAGTATGACTTCGTGTTCCTCCACTTCAAGCCAACCGATGCGGCCGGCCACGACAACAACCCAATGAAAAAGGTAGAGATGATTGAGAAAGCCGATGAGATGATAGGGTACATAATGGAAAACATCGACCTTGAGAAAACGGTAATAGCTATCACTGGAGACCACTCAACGCCATGTGAGGTTAAGAACCACAGTGGCGATCCAGTTCCTCTGTTAATTGTTGGTGGGGGAGTTAGGACAGACGACAGAGAAACCTTTAGTGAAAGAGAGTGCATGCGCGGAGGAATTGGAAGAGTTAGAGGAAAATACATCGTGCCAATGATAATGGATTTAATGGGAAGGACAGAGAAGTTTGGAGCTTAATTCTTTTTTCATTTCTTATCTGACCTCCTCCCCACCCTAAAGGGCGAGGTTTTCAAAAGAAAAAAGTAAAGGTTCGTTAAGTTCTATTGTTTCAAACGAATCTCTTGCCAGATCAACAATAAGCAGTTTATTTGTTAAAAGATTTCCACAATGAGTTATGATCTTCACAACTCCAGCAGCCTCTATAGTGCCCACGATTCTCTTTTACATTTTATCCATTCTATTTTTCTTCTGGAGAGTGGTTCTTTCAGGCAAGAATTGTGTCGGAGGCATATTCTCCGAATTATCTAGGAATTTCCTGATAATTTCATACTCCATAAGCATCTGATCACTTGGATCCCTAATCCCCCTACGCAAATACCACGCTGGATGCCTTAGATACGTGGAATCAACACCCAGCTTTTTTAGAGCCTTATATGCGGTCCTCCCAATAGCAAAAATCCCCTTTGGCTGTACTATTTTAAGTTCTTTCTCTAAGAGAGATAGTTCTTTCTTACTAAAACCTTTAAACTTATTTTCAGGAGGATTACATTTCACAACGTTCGTTATGTAGACAAAATCTGGATTCACCCCAAGAGAAAAAAGCATCTTTCGAAGAAGCATCCCCGAAGCATCCCTATAAAAGCATATCCCAGTTAAACCGCATCCTTTTCTTCCTGGTGCCTCTCCAACCAGAACTATTCGTGAACCGACCCATCCATTAGCAAATGGTAAGCCTTCAAACCTTTTCACCTCAACCTGATATTGGTAGTACTCTTCACGGCAAAATTTTGTAGGGTTTTTTATAAACTTGTTATAAAGCCCCACAAGGCGAATACCCTTTTTCTCATCCTTGGGGGTTATAACCAAGAATCTTTGTGAGGGATTGTATATAGTCTTGGAGTAAAGTCCATAAACCCTTTCATCCAATGATAAAAAATCCTTCCAATTCCTCAAAACAAGCGGGATTGTCTTAAAATTCTTGGGATTTATGTAAACATCTCCCAATTTCTTAAGAGTGTCAAACCGTAACAACATATGGAATAAAACGTTAAGTGCACTTATAACTCTGATGGTAGCATAGACATGAAAGGTTCTAGTATAAAATTCAAAAAGGTTATCTAAATCTCGCCTCCCATCGAAGGAAAATGAAAAGGAATATTAAAAAAATCGTGATGTAGTAGCTAACCATGAAAGGGACTACTCCCACAAGGCCAAGTGTATACAATAGAGCCAGAAGCAACACTAGAGGGAGCAAAAATCGGTATAATCTTTTTCTCTCCATCCTTCCACCAAGATAGTACTCTTCAACTTACTTTTAAAACCCTTTGTATAAAGAAAAATGTTGAGAAAGTGTTAACCTGCAATAGACTCACAAACTAAAGGTTGGACATCTAAATTGAACTCTTCTGGGTACAAAAGCATGGCGATCTCTTCTAAGCCCTCTACTATTCTTGGACTCTGTCTTGCGACAATGTCGTCACTGCTTAGGGTGTAAACTCTTCCATTTTTGACTGCCTCTGTATTGGCTAGAGGGCTGTTACATAGTTCATTTGCTGTTATACCTGCACTTGGAGGGAGTATTATTATCTCGGGATTTCTTGCAATGACTTCCTCAACACTAACCTGGGGCCATCCTTGAGTGTCAGCAAATATATTCTCTCCTCCACCAAGAGTTATAAGCTCACCAATGAAAGTTCCATTGCCTGCTGTCATCAGAGGGTCCCCCCATACAATGTAAAACACTTTGGGTTTTCTTTTACCCTCTACTTTTTTCTGTATGTCTTCTATTTTATTTTTCATGCCAATAATCACTTCCTGGGCTTGTTCTGGCCTGTTAGTAACATTTCCCAAGAGTTCAAGTGCTTCATAGATCTCTTCTACACTCTGAGGCTCTACTATAAGAACAGGGGCTATCTTCTCCAGCTGATCTATATACTTTAGATGATATTTGAGTCCAATTATAAGATCTGGTTTTAGAGAGGCAATTATTTCAATGTTGGGTTCCATATCTCCTACGACTGTCCTTCCTTCCTGTACATTATTTGGATAGTTGTCCCATTTTGTTATTCCGACAACTTTATCAAGTGCTCCGATGAAATAAAGCGTTTCAGTAATGCTTGGGGCGAGGGAAACAACATGCATTGGTTCACCTTCTATACTTACTTCTCTGCCTGCAAAGTCTTTCACTGTGAGTGGGTATTTTTCAACGTAAGTGTTTGTTTGCTCTTCTTTTAAAGTGGAATTCCCTTCGAGTTGTGTGGTAGTTGGAGATTGACCTACACATCCAGCAATGATCACAACTACAAGCAAGAATGCTATGGCTCCTAACCTCTTCATGATTTTCACCTGGATATTTTGTCCAACAATAATTGTGATGGGGGTATATAAATTTATTGGATATTTTGTCCAACAAAACTCCTTCCTACTATGAATGTAGAGGCCTTCAAAAAACAAAGCGAGAGTCATCAAGTGTCTTATCTTCTTTAGAATACGGTGGAACACCTTAATTGTAATAAGAAGACCTACAAAAACTTGTAGAACAAAGCTAAGTTATGAAAAAGAAATACTAAAGGCTTCAGAGTGTTGATAGTACTTTAGTTGTAATATCATTTCCTTCTTTGTCATAGATTCTGTAGTAGCATTTGCATGGGAACTTCATGCTTGCTCTTTTCATTGCAGCAAGGGCAAATTTGAGGTGCTGTTTGTTAACTCTGACTGTGAGGATTTTTTGGTCTTTCTTAAGTCTTGCTGCAAGTCCAATTGGCTTTCCAAATGGCCTTCTCATACCATTTCCATAACGGTCGGCCTTCCTTCCGGTAGCCATTGGGTTTTCTCTAAGCACCTGGAATGGGTAAACTCTAATCTTATAGTGGAAGTTACTTCTACCAACGTTCTTGCTAAGGTATCTGTTGAGCTGTGTTCTTGCAGCTTCAAGGGCGTTCTGTCTAATTTGGACTGGTTCAGCTGTGTGAAGGCTAACCTCAAACTCAAAATCTCCTGCGGGGTTTCCCATATCGAATATGGTAATCCTCGGCCCAGGAGCACCTCTAATGTATTCCCTTCTAGTGTAAGCGGGCTTGTCAACGTATCTATCAATTTTAGCTGGTCTCAAAGCCATGCATCTCACCTCCCAAATGAGCGTAATCTAAAGGTAAGCACTTTTCTCAGCTTATAAAAGTTTTGGATTCTTGACTTGAAAGCTTTTTGGTGGTGAGTATATAAAGATTTTGTGGGAGTGTGTTGGGATTAGAGAATGTTACTTCAAAACTTTTTCTGGCTCTTTCATTTTTTGAATCTCATAAAGGTCTCTGGCAATCTCAAGCTTCTTTGAAATTCCAGTTTCCACAATAGGGGCAAAATAATTTGCACCACCATAAACCACGAGATATCCTTTATTTTTGTCCATAACATTCACCCTTTTGTTTTCGGGTATTATGGAACTGTGCTCAGCTACTCCGCTTATGTTATTCTTTTTCAGTTTTTCCAAGATCCTTAGGGTATCATCATAGCGAAATGAAGAGAAGGTCTTTATTGCTGCCGTTACGTATCCACTTCCAGTGCTTGCTACTTTGTGGACTGAAGTATATCCTCCCCTAATTAAAAGTTCTCCTGGACTTATTGTGGTTCCCAAATGAGATATTATCTCTACAAACCCTTTAGGGATATTGTTTTCTAAATGATACAATCCCGTGGCTGTGGATTGGAGGCAAATTCCACTCTTTTGAAAGATTATGTCGTATGTTCTGGAAGAGATTCCTAATATTCCTACATACCCTTCTTTAACTTCAAAATGCCAAATACTATCTTTCTCATCGAGAATTGCCAGCAGAGGAGAGGTTATAACATTTGTTTTTGAGATATCCAATAATAGGGGAACTACCGCATCATATTTGTCTTTTGGCACCATTATAGCATTTACCATAATCTTCCCTTTATTTTTGTTTATATCATAATCGCTATCTGTGATTAACTTCTCAATTTCAATGGAGGGTATTCCTATTCTCTCATAAATTAACAATCTTCGAATTTCATTTACTCCACGTTCTGTGAGTTTTGCACCTTTTCTACCCAATCTTTTAATAAATCCTCTCTCTTCTAGGTGGAAGAGATGATATCGTACTGTTCTTGGATCTACATCTATACCTCTATTTTTTAAAAATTTTGCCAGTTCTATCGAAGTTTTTGGTCCTTCAGAAAAATAAAGAATTCTGAGAATCTCTAAGACTGTCATTGGAAACTCGTTGTCACTCAACTTACTCACCCATGATATTTTGGTAACTCTTACTTTAAATATATGCCTTGTGTACATATGGTGATGTCATTCCTCTAAGCATTGCTGAATAGCTTAATTTGAATTTTACTATATCTCCCACATCAAGAGGTACTTTAGACTCCGTTATATCAATTATTGTATGGTCGCTGCTACCCCCCAGAACCTTAACACCACTATAAAGCGGGAATAATCCACTTATCTCGGTATCTTGCTTCCCTAAGGCCAGTATTGCTCTCTTTCTAATCCCTAGATCTTCGAAGATAGGAGTATTGCCAAAGGCATCTTTACCCACTGGCCCTTCTGGCAAAGAAGGTTTCCACTTAACTTCAACTATTTCAGCTTTCAGGGTAAATGTGTCCTGCCTAAGCCAGGGGATAGTCCTATTACCTGTGGAATCAGTCCCCAAGAGTATCCCTTCGCCAATCCTGAGTTGGTTAATTCCATATGATGACTGCTCTCTCTCTAAAAGATTCAAAACTACCGTGCCCCCTGAAGAAATTATGGGATTCTCAATACCCAAGATATATTTTACCTTCTCGGTCAGTTTTTTAAGCATTTCATGATTCCTTGGAGTTGGCAGAACTCCACCAAAGCAACCAAGGTTTGTCCCAACTCCAACTATTTCAACACCTTTCAGCTTTTTGGCTTCCTTAAGAAACGGAACAAACTCGTTGGGCATTATTCCCTCTCTTCTATCACCAACATCAACCATTATTATCGCTTTGTGTCGTCTTCCATACTCTAAAGAAGCTTTGGATAACTGTTCCAAGACTTTCAATTCACTGTTGAGGCTGTATTCTGCATACTTTACAACACTTTCCACTTCGCTAATCATAGGGGATCGAATCAGCATGAATTCTGCTTTAACGTTGCTCTCTTTCATTTTTATGATGTTCTGGATTCTTGAATCACCCAGTATTTGGACTCCTCCCCTTAATATTGCTTTCGCTACTTTTGGTTCACCACATGCGCCTTTAGTGATCCCTACAACGTTAATGCCATAAGATGTACAAAACTCTACAACTCTTCTAACATTATCTTCAATAGCAGACAAGTTTATCTCAAGTGCAGGGAACATATAATCCCTCCAAAAAGAGATTTGACGGGCCTAATACGGCCCGTAGTTTATAAAGCCAGCAATCGCAACCAAGATAGCACCTGCAATTGTTAGGTACACTACTAGCTTCCAGATATGTCTTACCCACCTGTCGTATGGTATGTCCGCGAATACTAGGTAGTATATCATTGCTGGATAGAACATATTGGTGATACCATCACCGAACTGGAACGCTAAGACTGCTGTTTGTCTAGTAACTCCAATGAGATCAGCTAGGGGAGTCATAATGGGCATTGTTGCTGCCGCTTGTCCGCTTCCAGAACCGATGAAGAAGTTTATGATGGAGTGGATTAGGAACATTGCTACACCAGCAGTGGCTGGTCCCAAACTTCCTAAGGGCGTAGCAAGCCCATGGATTATTGTGTCTAATACTCTTCCTTCACTTAGTATAACCACAATTGCTCTGGCAAATCCAATGATTAGTGCTCCATATGTAACCCCCTTTGCTCCGCTTACGAATTCTCCAAAGAGCTTACTTGGGTTCATCTTTGCGATTAATCCTGCTATTATTCCAAGTCCTAAAAACAGAGCAGAGATCTCAGTGGTATACCATCCGTATTCTATAACTCCATATATCTGGAGCAATATGCCTCCAAACAGAACCAAAAGTATTAATTTTCTTGTAGGGGTTAACTCTTGTTGCTCATAGTTTAAACTAAATTCTGCTCTATCTTCTCCTTCATAACCATAGAGTATGCTCTTCTTAGGATCTTTTCTTACATCTCTGGCATATTTTAGAATAAACACTGCACCTATTGCAAAGAACACCAGGAAACAGATTATCCTGTACCACAATCCAGAGTAGAGAGGAAGTTCTGCTATGCTTTGTGCAACACCAATTGTAAATGGATTTAGCATCGCTCCTGCGAATCCTACCCATGCCGCTGTTCTAACGATATGGAAACCTACAACTCTATCGTAACCAAGTGCTAGTGCCATGGCAACTCCCAATGGAATTAGAGGTATAGTTTCCTCGGCAAATCCAAACACTGAACCTAATAGAGCGAATACGAACATTATTGCTAAGAGTAAAGGTGTATCCCGTCCTTTCAGTTTATTTACCATTGCAATAATTCCTGCATCTAGTGCACCAGTAGAACGAATTATTTGAATAGCTCCAGCTATTATGAAAACAAAGGCTATAATACCAGCAGCTTGTTTAAATCCTGTTGGAATGGCTTGAAGCATTTCAAATGGATCTACCGGATTGGGGTCTACATAGTGAAATGACTCCGGATCTACAATTGTTTTTCCACTATTGGGGTCCTTGAATCGATCATACTCCCCTGCTGGAAGTGTCCATGTGGCCAGAGTGGCAATTAATATTAGGACGAATATAATAAAATACCCATGTGGATTTTTCAACCAGTCTGGAACCGCCATTTTCACATCCTCCTTTTTTAAATATCAGATTCTACCCCGCAACATGATTTTAGCATCTTGTAGAAGAAGTTTCTCAACCTTGGTTACCACCCCCTTTCTCTTTTAGCAAGCTCTCAGGTAATATGAGAGAGATCTCGAACAATGGTGGGTATTGTTGGGCCCCCATAACGTCGGTCTCACCGGGACTTCCACTTGGTTTAAAACGGCGTATTGTAAATTTAATTGCTTTAGCAGGGTCAAAATAAACAAAAAGAACTATTCTCTCTGGAGGCATATGGTAAATCTGGGCTATCAGTTCTTTGGTTATAAGGTGGTTCTGTTTAATGTACTCATAAACGGCTCTATCTTTGAAGATAATGTCAAAGGTTATATGGTCAACACCAGCATTTTTGCTTCTTATTGTTTTTGCTAGTTCTACAAGCGGAACGTTTTTCATGTTAAACCCCTCCTACAGTCTCAAACCGAATATCAAAAAGTTCAAGTGGGTCATTTACTTTTACTAAATGGTTTATTGTCCATTCATATGCAGGATGAGCCACAAGAACCTCATCAGAAATGAAAGCAGCTGCGCCAGCTGTTCCCTTTACCCCAATCAATCTGGCATATAGAAAGTTCCTTCCTGCTAGATATGTAAGTTCCTTAGCCATCTCTAAATTTGGAGCTACGCCCTCCACAATAATTCCAACTTCGTGGGGCCTTGGGTTTTGTATAGGTTCTAGTTCGCCCATAACCCCATTTATTCCGTAAACGTGGTAGTAAAGGCCATATCCGCTTTCACCAAACTTCTCCTTCACTTTTTTCCGAGACCATTCTATTACTTTATCCAGATTTGCTATTAGGTAGGGATCTCTTATTCCAACTATCATGAAACAACGTTCGCCGACCTTCCCAGATCCTTCAAGTTTTATTTTGTATTCTGGAGTCCGATAGAACTTTGAACCTCTGACCCTGGTTCTTTTCTCATCTATCGCTTCATATACACAACCTCTCATGTCAATATATCCGCCGGGAAGCCATTCAATAAACGGGTCAATTCTTTCATACATTGCATGGCTTGCTACTGATTCTGGAGTGGCCCGTTGATAGTTGCTCATAGGCTCGATTATTACTTCGTCTTCCCTCAATATCCCCAACACGGATTCTTTACCTGCAAAGGGTTCTGCGACGAAGGAGGCACATTCCAAAACTTTTCCTGCGTAGAATGCTATATCTTCTGGAATTCCACTCCAAAGTGCAGGGGCAGCAAAAACTGCAACGTCTGAGGATCTGCCCGCAATTATGACATCTGCTCCCTCTTCAAGTGCTTTTATATATGGCTCTACTCCCATAACTGCCACGATATGATTTGTCCTGTTTAAAATTTCCTTATTCAATGGAGGCCTTCCGTGAAGGCCCTCTATAACGTCTCCTTTTTCAAGGCGTTTTAGCAGGGTCTCTTTTTGAACATCAGCGTAGATGGTGGCCATTTTGAATGGCTTAAGTCCATGTTTTTTTGTCAAGTTCTTTATAATCCTTGCAAACTGATTAACTCCTCTATTTGTTCCAGTATCTGATGCAGAACCAATAATCATGGGTACATCAAGTTCTCGTGAAGCTAAGAGCATAAGTTCCAAATCATGCTTTTGCCACTCTTCTGGACTTGCAGCAACATCGGCTCCTAGTGGATAAGGGCCAATGTCACAACTACCGGAATCTGCACATATAAAATCTGGCTTTTTATTAACACCTTTCCAAAAACTTTCTTCTTCGATAGGGGTGAATCCCAAGTGGCCAGTAGGGGATAAGATTTTGACTTCTTTCAATTTAATCACCTTTTCTTGTATTCTATGGCCTTTTCAACAAAATGATCAAATATTGCCTTAGCATGTGGATCAACGTCATATCTTTCTTCTGGGTGAAACTGAACACCAAAGACGAATTCTTTATCAATAGCTTCTATTGCTTCTATGATTCCGTCATCACTCCATCCCACAGCTTCAAATCCTTTGGGTACTTTTTCAACTGCCTGGATGTGAAAACTATTAACTTTCATCTCTCGTGTCCCAACAAGATTTTCAAATTTGCTGTTTTCTTTTATTCGTAGAGAATGCCAAGGTTCGTATCCTGGAAGATTTTGTTTGTGACCATCAATTGTTTCATCCATCAATCTTCCATCGAAAACTTCTACAAGCATTTGATAGCCTCTACAAATACCCAATATTGGTAAATCTCTTTTCCATGCCTCTAGAAGGAGTTCTTTTTCAAATGAATATCTAAGCGGCTGTTGTTCGTATAAAGTTGGTAATTCTTCTTTTTTGAACTTTTTGGCATCTCCTCCCCCACTAAATAAGATAGCATCTAGTTTAGAAACAATTTCTACAGTGAATTCTTTTAAAATTGCATTTTTATGTGGAAGGGGTATTATAAATGGTAAACCCCCACTTTTTGACACTGCAGTGGAGTAGTAGCTTCCCACATAAAAATATCCTCCATGTTCTTCTGAATGTCCCCAAGTTTCCACACTCCAAGCTCCTGTTATCCCAATCATGGGTTTCATGGTAGGACCTCCTAAAGTTGTGGAAGTTTATTTCCATTTTTTTGAATGCTTTTGAAATATAAAAAACTTTTGGTCAATTTTGATATTAAAAATTGGATGAATATACTTTTAAAATGTGTTTGCAGAATTTTAATCTCCCAAAAATGTTAAAAATGTATTAAAAAGTCAAAATTTTCCATTATTTGATTGAGTATTCTGGAAATAAATTTCCAGTTATGATATATATTAATGAGAGTGATATTCTTCTTTTCAAACCTCCCCCTTTAGTGTGGGCAGCTCACAATAACCAAGCTAAAGTTTTTAATATCCACAAGATATCATCTAACTGGGTGATACTATGCAGTTTGAGGATGCTTATAAAGAAGTGTACGAGATAGTCAAACCCAAGTATAAGCTTTTTACAGCTGGGCCTGTTGCCTGTTTTCCAGAAGTTCTCGAGATAATGAAGGTTCAAATGTTCAGTCACAGGGCGAAGGAATACAAACAAATGCACGTTGATACAGTTGAAAGGCTCAAAAAGTTTCTTGAAGTTGAAAAAGGAGAGGTTCTCTTGTTCCCAAGCTCTGGAACAGGGGTTATGGAGGCAAGCATTAGAAACGGAATCAGCAAAGGTGGAAAAGTTCTTGTAACAATAATTGGAGCATTTGGAAAGAGGTACAAGCAGGTTGTAGAGACCAACGGAAGAAAAGCTGTAACCCTAGAATACGAGCCCGGAAAGGCTGTCAAGCCAGAAGACCTCGACGAGGCTTTAAAGAAAAACCCTGATGTTGAAGCCGTCACAATAACTTATAATGAAACCTCCACCGGTGTTCTTAACCCACTGCCAGAGTTGGCTAAAGTAGCAAAAGAGCACGATAAGCTTGTTTTCGTTGACGCTGTTAGCGCAATGGGTGGAGCTGACATAAAGTTCACCAAGTGGGGAATCGATGTTGTTTTTGGAAGCTCCCAAAAAGCCTTTGGTGTGCCTCCGGGATTAGCCGTTGGAGCCTTCAGCGAGGAATTTATTGAAATAGCCCACAAAATGGAAGAGAGAGGATGGTATTTTGACATTCCAAGATATATAAAAGTGCAGAAGGAAAAGCAGGGCCCACCCTCGACCCCAGCAATGCCCCAGGAGTTTGGTCTAAACGTCGTGCTTAGAATAATCGAGAAGATGGGCGGAAAAGAGAAGTGGCTCGAAATGTACAGAAAGAGAAGCGAGATGATAAGAAACGGAGTTAGGGAAATTGGTCTCGATATTCTGGCAGAACCCGGCTACGAAAGCCCAACAATAACAGCTGTGCTTACTCCAGAGGGCATAAAGGGTGATCAGGTATACAATGCAATGCGTGAGAGAGGATTCGAGCTTGCCAAGGGCTACGGTGAGGGCATAAAGGAGAAGACCTTCAGAATTGGAAACATGGGCTATATGACCTTTGAGGACATTGAGGAGATGCTCCAGAACTTAAAAGAAGTAATAGAAGAATTGAAGGCAAAGGTTTAAGCGATCTTTTCCAGCTCTATTTTTCCATCTTTTTGAACAACTCTGTATATTGCGTTCACTCTTCTAAGGCCGCTCTTTATGTCTCTATACAACTCAATAACCAGCTCAAACCTCGCAAGGGTCTTGTCGTCTATTCTAAGCCAGTGTTTTATTTCCTCAAGTAAGTCCCTCGATAGAACAAGGGAGGAAATTATAAGTGGATAATCATCGATTATTTTGTCCAATAGATAGGGAATGTCGACCGTATGGAGGGTGTCTATAACGACGTAGTCCGGGTTGAGCTTCTTGATTTCCTCTATAACTTCCTCAGTTCTCTGCTTGGTGCTCTTCTCATTGAACTCAGTGTCTATCACATGGATGTTCTTCTTGAATGGTTTAAACTCGCCATAGGCAGTAACAACCACTATTTCCCATTCGTCTGGAATCAGGTGAATCATTGCCTCGATAAGCTTTGTTTTACCAGCTCTGCTTGTCCCAACAACAAGAATATCTCCCTTCTTTAGTATGGCATCTTTAATCACTTCAAGCTGGTCCTTGGTTATGGTTTCATACCTCAAAAGATCTTCGGGGGTAAAGATATAGACGCCCATTTCTTTGTCACCAAAAGATATTTGGGTTTTGATGTTATTAACTATATGGTTGGAACGCCTTTGTGGGGGTCTGAGATGAGACCTAAAAAGTATCTCCTTGGAGCAGTTCTTGTTCTTCTAATCTATGCAGTATTTTTCTCAAGGGCTATTATTATTGAAACCAGAGTCGAAAATATGCCCAAATTTGGAGAGGAAAATTTAGAGAAATGTCCAGCAAAAATTGAGGTTAAAGAAGTGAGAAACTGGCTGGAAAATTATGTAAATTTTACTGTGAATGGGAAGACATACACGCTTAAGGGGTTCTTTGGTGAATACTTCTGCTTTCATGAGGGAGTTCTCCTAATAGCTGGATATCCCGGAGACCCTCATGCCCCCAGCACTGACATAGTCTTTCTTGATAGTGCATTGAACAAAAAGTGGGAAAGATACCTTGGGAGGGGGCTCTGGTTTGAGTCTTATCATGAAGGGAAAATTATACTTGGGGATGGGTGTGTCTATTGGATTGAAGTAGAAGATGGAAATTTCAGATATTTCTGCCCAAAAACCGGATCAATAACAGACGTTGAGGATAAAGGAGATTTAAGCTATGTTGCCACTACTGAGGGGTATGTTTATCTACTAAAGGAGCACAAACTCGAAAAAGGTATCAGGACTGCAAAACCTTGGAAAGGGGAAAATTTAAGAATGCTTGTTAGAGTAGGAGCTGGAGAAAAGTATGTTGCAGTAGTGTATTCCTTCGTGAATCCCCAGGGGAATGAAAAAAGAGGACTGTGCGTTTATACTAAGAATTTAATAAAGCTTGCATGCAAGAGGTTAAATTACACCCCAAGAGAGGTAGTAGTGGTAAACAAAACGGTATACGTGAAAGATTTCTATACAGGACAGATTAGGGCGTACAAAGTCTATTCACTGCTCTAATTTGGAGTCTAAAAAATTTTAAGTATATAAAGTTGTAGTTGTATACGATCCAAATTTGGAATACTCAAAGATAACACTTCCCTGCTGGAAAGAAAAAACGCTAAGAGGAGAGGGCTGGTTTGAGGTTAGAAAATAACTTTGAATTCTAGGCTTCGTGAATTTTGTGTAGTAATCCCAATAGACACTATTCGTTCGGAAATTTACCTTTGATGCCTAAGAATTCACTGTTTAGAATATTAAGCAAGACTTCTAGTATTGCCCATCAGCTTATCTTAACAGTATTCTAAAAGTTAACAACTAAAAGTTAACAAAAAAAATAAATATAATAATATAGAATAATTATAAAACTAACGGAGGTGGTTAGATGAAGTATGAAAAGCCGAAAATAGAAGAACTTACCAAAATTGTTAGGGCATGTTCCGGAGGGGGTTGTTGTAACGGACCTAGCGTTACGTGAAGTAAAGCAGTAGCGGAGGTATGAACTGTGGAAGAGTCTCTTCTATTTTCTCCTTTTTATAAGCCCAAAATAAAACCACTCCATATAATTTCTTATTCAGATTATGCATTATGCTATGATTACTCTACAGGAAGGATATTTACGGTTAATAAAATGGGGGAGTTAGTCCTAAAGTACAGTAATGGCTCTTTAACTATAAAAGAGATTGCAAATTACGTAAAGAAAGACATAGACGAAGAAATTGACATTGAAATAATAACCAAAGACATTTTAGAGTTTATTAAACATTTGTCAAAGTTAGGCCTTCTCCAAAACGATAAGGAGGCATGTGAATGAATGCTCCACCCCTAGAGATATTGCATGTATATTTAACACGTTCATGCAACCTACAATGTGAGCACTGTTGGATAAATGCTAGTAGAACATATCCTATGGTCGAACTGGAAGACAAATATTTTCTTAATGCTTTTAATGAGGCCTTGGACTTAGGTCTTGATACACTTTTTATATCTGGAGGAGAACCTCTTTTGCGAAGTGATCTAGCAATAACCCTTATAAAAGTCGCAAACAACAGCAAGGTTAAAACAGTGCTGGAAACCAATGGAACCCTAATTACTCCACCCCTATTAAAAGAGCTCGCAAAATATGAGATCGACATAAGTTTAAGTTTAGATTTTCCCTCAGAAGTTGAATTTAATGCGTTCAGGCATGGGAAGAGAGTATACAGAAGGGTTTTAGATGTAATACCAAAACTTAGAGATCTAGGTATACCCCCAGTTGTTGTAGTTTCTGTATTCAATCGCAACTTACACTCCATTTTTGAGATAACGGATTTAATTATGAGTTTAGGAGCAAAGGCAGTGAAATTTAATCCAATACTCCCAATAGGCCGAGCTAGGCATAATAATATTTCCCTGTCTGTCTCCCAATACCAAACACTCATAGAGTATTTAATCCAGCTATATGATAAATATCCTGGCAAAATATGGTCTATGGTACCTCATTATCTGCTCGCAAAATACGGAAGGAGATACCTAAACATTTCAAGGATGGCATGCAACTATACAAAAATGCTTGGGATTTTACCCGATGGAGGAGTGTCGTTATGTGGCATAGGAATTGAATACCCAGAGACTGTGATAGGAAATATAAAAGAAGAGAGCCTAAGAGACATATGGTATAGTGGCAGAGGTTTTTTAGGAGAGCTTCGTAGAGTAAAACCTGATGAATTTCAAGGAATTTGCAGCGGATGTATTCTAAGGAGCTACTGTGCAAATATTTGTCCGGCATTTGCATATGAAGAGTACAAATCATTTACTGCGTCCTTTCCAGTATGTCAAAAGTTGTTCGAGGAAGGAGTGTTTCCTCATGAATTTATAGATCCTTCAGTGTTACGGTGATGAAATGAAACCCAAATACAATCCCTTAATAATTCTAATAACAGGTTTTCCTATCAATATGGTGAGAGCATATTTCTTCATATACCTACCTATACTAGTTAACAATCAAGCGGGAAGTTCTGAATTAGCACTCTCAATGTCTATAGCAGGTGCCCTATCTTTAATCTTTTCCTTTTCTGGAGGACTAATAGCCGATAGTCTCGGGAGAAAACCCATGGCAGTGTTGTCTGTTTTTAGCATGATACCAACTCTTGGACTGCTTTTAATGAAAAATCCCCTCGCCATCATGCTTTCATTAATACTCTTCCACTCAATAGGAATCTTTTTTAGTCCGGGTACTACAGCACTTATAGCTGAATCTACAGAAGAAAAAATTCGGGGTAGGGTATTCTCATTGGTTCATGTCTCCAGCACAGTTGCATGGATTATTGGTCCAATGTTAACGAACTGGATAATTAAAAAGCTGGGTTTTGTATATGTTTTGTACGTCGTGTTAGTGATGTTATTTATTTTATCTCTCTTTCGATTGATGCTCGTGGAAACTCTTCCTAAAAAGCGTCCATTAAATGGAGTTACATCAGAGATAAAGAAGAACATTATAAGTAGCATCAAAAATTCTGACTTCAGAAAACTGTTAAACACCCCTCTCGCACCGTTAGCACTCCTTTTCTGTCTGTCTGCATTTATCAGCTCGTGTTTCAACACTTTCCTTTATCCCTACTTGGACTCTTGGATGAAACTCGATTCAGATGTAATTGTAAATGTTTTCTCTGCTTCGAGATTTTTCGTATTGGTAGCGTACTTCGTAGCGGGCTTTATGGTGGACTATCTCAGCCCCAAAAAGACCTTTATTGTAGATATCCTCGGGGATAGCATAACGATGACTCTGTTTGCTCTCCTAAGCAAATATGCACCCACGTATTCTCTCATATTCTTGGCTTTAAGTGGGCTCTTTGGAGAGGCTCTCTCAAACATTGCATATAGCGTTTATACTTCCAAACATCAAAAAGAGTATTTAGCAACTGCCTATGGCACATTAAATACTCTGCCCGGCTTAATTGGGATTTTTGCTCCCGTAATATGGGGAGCGCTGTGGAGGGTGGATCCATGGTTGACTATATTAGCGGCTTCCATGATGACGTTTGTAGGGTTATTCTTTGCAATAATGGTCAAAGAATAATACTTTACAAAGTTCCTCCATTGGCGATTTCAAAGTATATTATACCCGATATTGCAAATCGTCTGGTTGCTAATATTAAGTTGAATGATAAAAAAGGACTTCAAAAGCTACATAGAGACCTACTGAAAGAAATATGCTACATCCCAACTATAACAATTAAAGATAATAATGAGTTGCATCCTCTAAATACCATAGGCCAAAGATGCGGGAATTGTCTTCAAATTTCTATTCTTGAGGCTTCTATATTGAGGGGACTGGGATTCTCAGAACGGGAAGTATATGTATTTTTGCTTCTTCACAAAGGAGAAAGTGTTTTTGAGGCTTCACATGCTGTATGTGGAGTATTTTTAGAAAAAAAGGAGATATGCTTAGAGAACGAAGTCATAATATTAGATCCATCCAATCTTAAAACATGCTCCATAAGCTTATTAAAGTTACTTTTGACTCATAACATTCATACGTTTTTCAATGATAAGATTGCGTTTTTGGTGGAAATATTAAAGTAACTTTTGGGTATTGAGAGCTTATGTAAATGAACCCTAGTTCCCATCAAATACTGTTAGGATAAAGTTTCTGATATTATTCGTTAGCTTATTCTAACAGCGAGCCGTATAATTTTAGTTAATTTTTTAAACCCTAGGTTTTATCCAAACATGAACTCATGAGGCTCTCTCAAACAGATGCGGGTTTCCCGCTTGAGAGAGCCGAGGTTTAGAGAAAGCTTTAAAAACCCACTTAGGTGAATAGAGTTAGGTATAACTTTGGAGGTGTGTTAAGATGGCAAAGGAGAAGCCACACGTTAATATAGTGTTTATCGGACACGTAGACCACGGAAAGAGTACAACAATCGGTAGATTGCTCTTTGATACAGCCAACATTCCTGAGCAAATCATTAAGAAGTTCGAGGAAATGGGTGAAAAAGGTAAGTCATTCAAGTTCGCTTGGGTTATGGACAGACTCAAGGAAGAGAGAGAAAGAGGTATTACCATTGACGTTGCCCATACAAAGTTTGAGACTCCTCATAGGTACATCACCATCATCGACGCTCCAGGACACAGAGACTTCGTTAAAAACATGATTACTGGTGCAAGCCAAGCTGACGCTGCCGTTCTTATAGTTGCAGCTACAGATGGTGTCATGCCACAGACCAAGGAGCACGCTTTCCTTGCAAGAACCCTTGGTATTAACCACATTATAGTCGGTGTAAACAAGATGGACGCAGTCAAGTACGACGAGAAGAGATTCAAGGAAGTCGCAACCCAGGTTACAAAGCTCTTACAAATGCTCGGTTACAAGAACTTCCCAGTCATCCCAATCAGTGCTTGGGAAGGCGACAACGTAGTTAAGAAGAGCGACAAGATGCCCTGGTACAACGGCCCAACACTCATAGAGGCCCTTGACCAGATACCAGAGCCAGAGAAGCCAACTGACAAGCCACTTAGAATCCCAATCCAAGACGTTTACTCAATTAAGGGTGTTGGTACAGTCCCAGTTGGTAGAGTTGAAACAGGAGTACTTAAGGTCGGCGATGTAATTATCTTTGAGCCTGCATCAACAATCTTCCACAAGCCAATACAAGGTGAAGTTAAGAGCATTGAAATGCACCACGAGTCAATGCCCGAGGCCCTTCCAGGTGACAACATTGGTTTCAACGTCAGAGGTGTCGGTAAGAACGACATAAAGAGAGGTGACGTTGCTGGTCACACAACCAACCCACCAACAGTTGTCAGACCAAGGGACACATTCAAGGCCCAAATTATCGTGCTTAACCACCCAACAGCTATTACAATCGGTTACACACCAGTCCTCCACGCTCACACAACCCAGGTTGCAGTTAGGTTCGAGCAACTCTTAGCCAAACTCGACCCAAGAACAGGTAACGTCGTTGAGGAGAACCCACAATTCATCAAGACCGGTGACTCAGCTATCGTTGTCCTCAGACCAACCAAGCCAATGGTCATCGAGCCAGTTAAAGAACTACCACAGCTCGGTAGATTCGCTATCAGAGACATGGGTCAAACAGTCGCAGCTGGTATGGTCATATCCATCCAGAAGGGCGAGTGAAGCCCTTCTCTAGTCTTTTCCTTTAAAATTATTGATTTTGTCATTAGATCTTATAGAGGTGACAAAAATGCAAAAGGCAAGAATTAAACTGGCGAGCACGGACATAAGTGCTCTTAATGATGTTACAGATCAAATCAAGCAAATTGCAGAGAGAACTGGGGTTAGAATGAGTGGCCCCATACCATTGCCCACAAAGAGAATAAGGATTACTACAAGAAAAAGCCCAGATGGAGAGGGAAGTGCAACTTTTGATAAATTTGAACTAAGAGTTCATAAAAGGCTTATTGACATTGAGGCTGATGAGAGGGCTATGAGACAAATTATGAGGATTCGTGTTCCTGAAGATGTGACTATTGAGATTGAGCTTGTCTCATGATTCTCATTATTTTTAGCGCCGGGGTAGCCTAGCCTGGGAAGGCGCGGGCCTGGAGAGTCCGTGGGCGTTAAGCCCGCCAGGGTTCAAATCCCTGCCCCGGCGCCAACACTCTTATAAGTCTCTTCTTCTCATTTCCCTTGGTGGGGGCACAATGGATGAATATCTCACACTTATCCCAAAAAGAAATGATGAAATTGAGCTGAGAGAAATTAATGGTAAACATTACCTTCTAATCCCAATGAAATCCAAATTGGACTTCCTTGCGAGAAAACTCCATGGTGAGTATAGGCGACTTGAACTGGATGAGCTGGGAACTTTTGTATGGGACCTTTGTGATGGTACAAGAACAATAGAGCAAATTGGAAAGAAAGTGAAGGAGAGATTTGGTGAAGAGGCAGAACCGTTATATGAGCGTCTTGTAACATTTATTCTCGAGTTATACAAGAGAAACTTGATTCTCTTGGGTGGATGGGATGAACAGAGAGACTGAAGGCACATTTTTAGCTTTTTTAGGAATGTTTCTATACGGAATAGAACCAGTAGTCATAAAAGCAAATCCCACAAATCCTATGAGTTTTGCTGCATTTTCCGCAATTATTGCTTCTCTTATCTTGTGGCCAATTGTATTCTCGACTTCAAGCTGGAAAGAAGCCAGAGAAAGTCCACAATATATTCCAAAAGCTGCTCTAGTAGGAGTATTCGGGACTGCATTGGCATACATAGCATATTCCTATGGAGCGCAACTTAGCACAGCGATAAATGCTTCATTAATAACGAGAGCTGAGGTACTCTTTTCTTTTGTGTTGTCTTATATCATACTGCGAGAAAAAATAACAAAGAATCAAATTCTCTGGTCTATTTTAATCCTTTTAGGCCTCACGTTGGTGATAACCCAAGGAAAAGCTATTGTTCCTAGAAAAGGCGATTTACTCCTTCTTCTGGTTCCATTATTTTGGCAAAGTGGCCACGTGATAGCAAAGAGACTCCCATATAATCCATTCCTCATAGCAGCTTTTAGAAATACCTTCGGAGGAATATTATTATTGCTCTTGGCACTTCCTCGGGGACTTGAATTTTCAAAATTTGCAATAGCTGAAGCCCTTATTCTTTCTCTAGGCCAAGTTGTGTGGTATCTGTCAATAAAGCGCATAAACCTTTCAAAAGCCACTGCTATAATTACACCCGCCCCAGCAGTAGCAATTGGGGTTGCTATAGTGTTGGGAGAGACCTTCACGTCTTATCATATGATTGGATTTATTTTAATAACTGTGGGCACATTGGTGGTAAGTAGGATAAAAAGTGAACTAAAAGAGTCTTCTTAGAAGTTCTTCTTCATTTTTTGGGACCCTTAATCTAACATAAGAGTTATCCAAAGGTTTGAATGCTGATCCAGCTACTGTTAGTACTCCCCGTTTCAAAAAATAATCATAAGTGTCCCCCTCTCCGCCAACAAGCATTATTGGGGTTTTTGGATGAGTTTCAGGTATTTGGAACATCTTTTTGAGGTTATGAATTATCCTTTCCTTTATAGTTGCTATCTGTTTTCTGCTTTTTTCTAGGAATTCTTGGTCTCTAAGGGCTGCAACTGCTAAGGCCTCACCTGTTGCTGTTATTGGAAATGGAAGATCCACTTTTTTATAGAGCTCCCTAAGTTCTCTGTTCCTTATAACTGCATATCCCACTCTCATAGAGGCCAACCCAAACCCTTTGGAGAATGAACGTAACACAATCAAGTTATCTGCGTTTAGATTTATGGCTGATTGTTTCTTATCAACAAAATCCCCATAAGCTTCGTCTATCAACACTAGAACACCTTTTTGTTTGGCCTCTTCCACGATTTCTTCAATTTCTTTGAGTGTTACCAGTTGTCCCGTTGGATTATGGGGGTTGTCAAGGTAAAACAGTGTATGTTCAGAAGTCATTGAGTTTATAATCTCTCCAATATCAATTTTAAAGTTATTTTCTGCCTTAAGAAGCACGGATTCATAGATTCCACCCATAACGATTACATCGCTTATGTATCTTGTATATTGGGGGGATATTCCAAGAACTTTGGCACCATTTTTTATGGCAAACTTATTTACTTTCTCGAAGCAGCCCATCGAGCCATATCCAAAGAAAATACTATTCTTGTCTATCCCCCAGTAGTCTGATAAGGCATTTCTAAGCTCAGTATAATGGACATCAGGGTATTTGGAAATTTCTATTTCTAGATTTTTCAGTTTTTGTTTTACCCTTGGGGAGGTTCCAAAAGGATTTGTTCCAAGGGAGCAGTCTAAAAGGTCTTCTCTATGGGGAACCTTATCTGCGTAGCCTCCGGGGATTGTAATATTGAAGAGTTCAGTTCTAATTTTCTCTCTCCAATTCAAAGTGATCAATCCTCGGATTCTTCTTGGCTTAGTCTTTCCATAGCTCTCTTTTTCTTCTTTTCAAAATCATCTTTATCTAGGAATTCCCAGTAATACTGCCCGCTGGGGAATTTTCCATCTTTTACCTCTTCTTTGTAATTCTCAAGTGCCAGCTGGATTATATTTCTCAAATCTGCATATTTTTTTACAAATGGAGGGGTATGCTCATAAAAGCCAAGCAGATCATGCCAGACTAGTACCTGGCCATCACAGTATGGGCCAGATCCTATTCCTATAGTAGGGATTTTAACCTCTTCTGTGACGAGTTTTGCTACATCTGAAAGTACAAACTCCAAAACAACAGCAAAAGCTCCGGCCTTTTCTAGAGCCTTTGCATCTCTAATGATCTCTTCAATTTCTTCTTCAGTTTCTCCGGTTATATGATAACCACCTAAACGTAGATATCTCTGAGGAGTAAGTCCTGTATGACCCATAACAGGTATGCCACTCCTAACAAGCTTCTTGACAAGCTTTTTATGGTCATAGCCACCCTCAATCTTCACAGCATCTGCTCCAGCCTGAACCAATCGGGCAGCATTTTTTATGCCCTCTTCCACACTTGTTTCATAACTCATAAATGGCATATCGGCAAGCACTAAACCTCGTTTAACAGCCTTGGCTACGGCCCTGGTGTGATATACCATCTGGTCCATAGTTACGTTTAAAGTGTTTTCATCGCCATAAACAACCATTCCAAGAGAATCCCCCACGAAGATAATATCGATTCCTGCTTTATCTGCTATAAGGCCCGATGGATAATCATAAGCCGTGACCATTGTTATTTTTTCTTTTCCTTTCATTTCCATAATTCTCTTTGTGGTTATTTCCCTCATGATAATTCGCCCCTAATCCTAATAAACTTAGGGAAATATTAATCTATCGGGTGGGAGAAATGAAGAGATGGGAGCACTACGAGCATACCGCAGACATTGGAATAAGGGGTTATGGGGATACACTGGAAGAGGCCTTTGAGGCGGTTGCAACTGCACTTTTCGATGTTATGGTAGATGTAAGAAAGGTTGATCGAAAAGAGATGCGAGAAATTGAGGTAGAGGGGGAGGATTTATACGCTCTGCTTTACAGTTTTCTTGAGGAACTCCTAATCCTTCATGATACAGAAGGCTTAGTATTTGGAGATTTTGAGGTTAAGATAGAAAAAACAAAAGAGGGTTATAAACTTAAAGCAAAAGCTTATGGTGAGCCTTTAAGTGAGAAACACGAACCCAAAGAAGAGGTAAAGGCAATAACATATCATGAAATGAACATAAAACAATTTGAAGATGGTACTTGGATGACTCAACTTGTTCCGGACATATGAGGTGGTTTCATGGAAAAAGTGCTTGAAATGAACAAAGCATTCTACGAGAGGTATTCTGAACTTGACAACAGTGAGGAATTTTGGAATCTTATGGTGGCACCAATGAAGCAAAGCATACGCATAAACACCTTAAAAGCCCCTTTAGATTATATAAAGGAGAGATTGGAGGAAAGGTATGAGTTAGAGCCCATTCCATGGGTAAAAGAGGGCTTTTTTATAAATACTCGAGAATTTGGAGATATGATTGAGTACTCATTGGGTCTTGTTTTTCCTCAAGAGGCTTCTTCAATGATACCACCGGTGGTGCTTGACCCACAACCGGGAGAGCTTGTTCTTGATATGGCAGCAGCTCCAGGTGCAAAAACCACTCAAATAGCTCAATACATGGAGAATAAAGGATGTATAATAGCAAATGATATGAAAAAATGGCGTGTTAATGTCTTAATAGCAAATTTAAATCGTTTTGGGGTTTTGAATACCAGAGTTACAGTTAAAGATGGGACCTATTTTGGTAGATTTGAAAATACTTTTGACAAAATACTCCTTGACGCTCCATGTTCGAGTGTAGGAATGGTAAGGAAAAGCTTTAAGTTCCTCTTCAGTTGGAGCATGAAAAAAGTAATAACTTATTCTAATATCCAGAAGAAGCTGATAATGGCAGCTTATAAAGCTTTAAAGCCTAGAGGAGTGCTCGTGTATTCTACATGTACAATAGATCCCCTTGAAAACGAAGGAGTTGTGGATTATCTCCTTCTTAAAACTGACGCGAAAATTGAGAAAATAGACCTCCCCCTACACTCTACTCCTCCGGTTTTGGAGTTCGATGGGATGAAATATTCAGAGGAGGTGAGAAAATGTCTTCGCATTCATCCACAGGACAACAACACGGAAGCGTTCTTTGTAGCGAAGATAAGAAAGCCATGAGCAAAAAAGTTAAGGAAATGCTCATAGGGCAATATGGTTATGCACCTGAGTTAGTCTTCGAGGTTAGGGCAAACCGGAGGATTTTTGCATATAAAGAATGTCCATTTAATCCAAGGGTATACACGGAGAAAGGTCTTTATTTTGGAAAAATTGAAAGCGATGGAATAAGATTGACGATAGAAGGGAGTTTTTTGGTTGGCCCAAAAGCTACGAAGAACGTTATTGAAGTTGGTGAAGAAGATGCAAAACTTTGGCTAAGCGGAAAAGACTTGAAAACCTCAACTGAAATGAGAGGGTGGGTAATATTAAAATGGGGGCTTTACTACCTTGGTTGCGGAAGAGCAAAAGACGGTATTATCAAAAATTATGTGCCCAAAGAAAGAAGAATAAACCTCAAATAACGCAATCTTTTAAAGTTTTGAGAGATATCTAAGTTATGGGGTGAGAGGATGGAAATCCCGTTAAAAAGAATAGACAAGATTAGGTGGGAGATCCCGAAGTTCGATAAGAGAATGAGAGTTCCGGGGAGAGTTTATGCAGATGATGCATTAATCCAAAAAATGAGAGAGGATAGAACCTTGGAGCAGGCAGCCAACGTCGCCATGCTCCCGGGCATCTACAAGTACTCCATCGTCATGCCAGACGGCCACCAGGGCTACGGCTTCCCAATTGGTGGTGTAGCGGCTTTTGACGTGAAAGAAGGGGTCATAAGCCCCGGAGGGGTCGGTTATGATGTGAATTGCCTCCATGAGGATACTGAGGTCATAAGTGACCTTGGATTCAGGATTAAAGTAAGAGAACTCCCCAAAAAATTCAAACGGATCCCTCTTAAGGTATACAACGTTGAGGAGGGTCACAACGATAGCTCAAGGATAATGCTTGTTGCAGAGAGGGACAGCGAAGAGGAGATATACGAGATACATTTATCAAGTGGAAGAATTCTCAAAGCATCAGGGGATCATCCCATATTAACGGAGGACGGATATAAACTCACTGAAGAACTTAAACCGGGAGATTTAGTGGCAATTTACCCATTCGAAGGGCCGGAGTATGAGGAACCTCCAAACGAGATATTACTATCCTATGAGGATTTCGAGGGAGAGGATAGACAGATTATCAGGTACCTTGAGAACAGAGGTTTATTGTCTCTCTCGTTCAGAGACCTTCGGATAGGAATTCTTGCTAGAATTCTCGGGTACTTTATAGGTGATGGCTCCTTCGACGTATACAAGGAGAAGAACGGAAGAAAGAGACTTGTAACAGTGTTCTACGGTGACAGAGAGGGACTTGAGGCGCTAAGAAATGACTTAGAATTCTATTTCAACATCAGAGCCTCAAGAGTATACTCTCGGAAAAGAAAGCAGAAAGTCAAAACGGCATGGGGCGAATTCAAGACAGAGGGGACTGAGTACTCAATAAAAGTGACATCTAAAGCATTTGCCTTGCTGTTAATAAAGTTAGGGGCTCCAGTAGGCAAGAAGAGTGATGTTGAATTCGATGTTCCAGACTGGATTAAGAACGCCCCATTATGGATTAAGAGAAACTTCTTAGCTGGGCTTTTTGGAGCTGATGGAACCAAGCCAACTTTCCTTACAGAGAAACACAAATACACACCAAACTCCATATCCCTGACTGTAGTTAAGTCGAAGGAACTCGAAGAGAACCTCAGAGACTACCTTGAATCAATCAAGAACATGCTATCGGAGTTTGGAGTCACATCCCACATCTGGAAAGTGCAAGAGTACGACGGCAGGGTTATGTACAGGCTTACCATCTATTCAAACACTCTAGAGCTTTACCAGTTCCTTTCCCATATCGGCTACGAGTATACTTCCAAGAAACCTTACGCTCTGATATTTGCCGAATATCTACGTAGGAAACTCTTAGTGGCCAGCAAAATCAAAGAAAAGAGCATTGTAAAGAGGAATCAGAGACTAGCTAAACTGTTGCCAGATTTCGAAAGATTTGCCAAGGTGTATGGTCTTGAGGGGGGTTTTGTCTTAGATCCTGTAGTTGAAGTCCGCAAAGTGAAAAGTGATTCAAAACTACTATACGACATCGGCGTCTACCACAGCGCCCACAACTTCATAGCGAACGGAATCATCGTCCATAACTGCGGCGTCAGGCTCATTAGGACGAACCTCACCGAGAAAGAGGTAAGGCCGAGGATAAAGGAGCTCGTTGACACGCTCTTCAAGAACGTGCCGAGCGGACTGGGAAGCAAGGGAAGAGTTAGACTTCACTGGACACAGCTTGAGGACGTCCTATCAGACGGTGCCAAGTGGGCTGTTGACAACGGCTATGGCTGGAAAGAAGATTTAGAGCACTTGGAAGAAAACGGAAGAATGGAAGGAGCCAACTCAGATGCAGTAAGCCAAACAGCGAAGCAAAGAGGAGCTCCACAATTGGGGTCTCTAGGATCAGGAAACCACTTCCTAGAGGTACAGGTGGTCGATGAAATCTTTAATGAACAAATTGCCAAGGTATACGGCCTTTTTGAAGGGCAGATCGTGGTTATGGTGCATACAGGTTCGAGAGGTCTTGGGCACCAGGTGGCAAGCGATTATCTCAGAATAATGGAAAAAGCTAACAGAAAGTACAACGTGCCATGGCCCGATAGAGAGCTCGTGAGTGTTCCATTCCAAACAGAGGAAGGTCAAAGATACTTTAGTGCTATGAAAGGTGCAGCAAACTTCGCTTGGGCCAACAGGCAGATGATTACCCATTGGGTGAGGGAAAGCTTTGAAGAGGTCTTCAAGCAAAAAGCTGAGGACTTAGAGATGAACGTTGTTTATGACGTTGCCCACAACATAGCGAAAGTTGAGGAGCATGAGGTTGATGGAAGGAAAGTCAAGGTTGTAGTCCACAGGAAAGGTGCCACGAGGGCATTTCCAGCAGGTCATGAAGCAGTTCCCAGAGCTTACCGCAATGTAGGACAACCTGTTCTCATTCCAGGTTCAATGGGTACGGCAAGTTACGTATTGGCCGGAGCTGAAGGTTCAATGAGAGAGACCTTTGGTAGCACATGCCATGGTGCTGGAAGAGTTTTAAGCAGACATGCAGCAACGAGGCAATTTAGAGGAGACAGACTTAGGAATGAGCTAATGCAAAGGGGAATATACATTAAGGCAGCAAGCATGAGGGTTGTAGCTGAGGAAGCTCCAGGTGCATATAAGAACGTTGATAATGTTGTTCAAGTTGTGCATGATGCAGGAATAGCAAATCTAGTGGCAAGAATGAGGCCCATCGGAGTTGCTAAGGGATGAAGATTTCCATTTCCCTTTTTAAAAGTTTTGATTCCGGACCTAGTTGAGATCCATAGTTGCGAATCGTATGTATGCTAGCGCTAATGGAAGTATTAGTTCATTTAAAAATATTAGAAGACTTGTAACTCCCAATGAAAGTGATTCCTCGAGAGGAATATAATCTTGAGTTAACTCATCCCCGGAAAACACATATGTTATAAGAGATCCATAATGGTAGGTTGGAGTGAGCGTTAGAAGTCTTTTTTTCCACAACAATCTCTTTTTTTCCCACTCCTTCATTGCTATACAGCTATCTATTTTGTTCTCATTGTATTCTGAGGGACAGTAGGGTTTTTCTCCAACAAGTTTACTGGCCAAAGTGGGAGAAACTAGGGGGTATACTAGGATCAAAAATATCACAAATACTATTGCTACGAGAGTAGATATCTCAGACCTTTTCAGGAGACTTGAAAAAGCAATCCCCATACTTAGAAATATGGTAGTATAAACTAAGGTTACAAAAGCAGCTATTAAGCTTCGTATAAGGGAGGACCCATCTATTGGAATTCCAAGCAATAAGAGATAATCTATAGAAAACACAAATCCAACGGAGATCATTAAACCCAATGATAGAGCATTTCCAAGAAATTTACCGGTTATTAAGTGATCTCTATACAGTGGGTGACTCAGTAATACTTTAATGGTTCCATCTTCTATTTCTCGGTTTATGGAATCGGCCCCTAATGTAATCCCAAGTATGCTGCCGAAAATAAGAATCGTGGATAAATTTGAGGTTGTTGATAGTGAAAGCGGTGTTATTACTATATTTCCATCAACTCCGGTTAAGGGTAAGGAGGTGTATGCTACTTCTGTTTGTCCAGCCCTCTGAATAAGTTCATCCCTTATCGAATAGGTGAAGAAAAATATCATAAAAAGATAAGATGCAAGCGTGATTACAAATCTTTTACTTCTGATTGAAGAGTGAAATTCCCTTAAAGCAATGTTGATTTCGGCCTTCATGGCTTTACCTCCTTCCAACACGGCGTATAATTAGCACAAGGCCGATAAGTGTTGTAAAAAGCAATGTTAAGCCTAGATAAGCATAGTTTGAGTTTTGTCTGACTCTAACTGTAAGTCGGGTTTCGCTCTCTGTTTGATCAGCTTTTGCTTTTATGCTTACTTTGTATTCTCCTGCAGGTGTTGTTTCAGAAACTTTTATGCGCAAAATCACAGTTTTGGCGCTGTTGCTCTCTAATTTAGCGAGTTTCTGGGGTTCAACTTCTACTTCCCATCCATTTGGAGTATTCACCTCAATGTTGACATTAGTTATGGCATTCCCAGAATTCCTTAGTGTTAGTTTAACTTCTCGTTTCTCTCCCGGTTTTAGAGAAAGGAGATAGTTTGAAGTTTCGAGAGAAGCTTCGTATCTTCCGATTACTTCTACCTGTATATTTTTTGCTATTTCTTCGCCTGAAGAGGCTTTGACCCTTAGGGTGGCATTATAAACTCCTGGTTTGGCATTTAATGGTGGAATAATCTTTAAGTGTACGATTTGGCTGCTTTCACTACTAACTTTTAGGCTTTTGACCTCTAGATTGCTTTGTATGTCTTTTAAGAATCGTATAGCCCACTCAGAAGGCAACCCCTCGAGGCTTAGAAAATATTCATCATCCTCTTTTCCTAAATTTTCGAGCTGGATTTTGTAACTGGGTTGAAAATCGAATCCAGTTGTTAGGTGATCGCTTTCCAATTCTACTTTGGCATAATGTAGGAGTTTTTTTAGTGTAATTGTCACATCCCTCTCTTCTCCATCTTCTAGATTTAGAGTGAGTTGGTGGTTTTCATATCCCTCTTTACTTACTGTAATGTTATAATTTCCCTTTGGCATCTCCTTTTCCAATGAGCCATCAATATTTGTAATATAGGTCTCGTTTCCAATTTGAACTTTAGTCTTTGGGATGGGGGTTCCATTTTCATCTATTACACTTAAATGGAGTTTTGCGAGTTCTCCTCTATGTGTTTTGTAGATAGACACAGTAATGGCCTTTTCTATCCCATTGGCGGTGAATTTTATTGGGTATGTTCCGAGTTCGATATTTTGAGGTATTTTCACAATAAGATTCACTTCTTTATTGCTATTTAAAAGGAAGGAAGTTATTCTTAAGCCATTCAAAGTGAAATAGACGTCCCAGTTAAGAGGTTTCTCTGTTATTTCGAGGAAAACGGCCTTTTTTGTTTCAGGCCCTATGAAGTACACGGGAAGACTTATCAGACTTCCTGCCTCAACTTCAATTCCTAACAGCGGTGTTATTATTTCTATTTCCTCTTTGTCAACAACATCAACTGTTATTTCTCCTATTTTATCTCCTACAGAGAAAGTGATGTTATTAGGGCCTTTTGCACCTTCGGGAGTGTTTATATGAAGAAATATAGTTACGGAATCTTCAGGAGGTAGGGTGATCTCACTGACCTCATAATTGTTACTTTCTCCAAGAAACTCAATTCTCCACTCAGCTGGTGCTGAAATAATGTCCAAAGGGAGGATTATATCATCATTGCCATTATTTGTTATGGTAATTGGAATGGTTAGTTCAGCCCCGCTTTTTGTTCTCAAGCTCTTGAAGGGATAGTAAAGTTCGTAATCCTTACTCTTATCATAGTGCACGGAGATATTAGCAGAGTAGATCCTTAAAACCCCTGCATTATAAACGAACAAAAGTTTATCGTATGTTCTTGAGGAGTTTTCCTTTACATAAACTTCTACCCCATTCACACTCAGGGAAAGTGCTTTATCAACTTCCAGAACTTTAATTACATAACCCTCAATGTTAAATAGATCACCTTCTTGTGGCTTTAGCTCGTTAATAAAAGTTGGTTGGTACTGGATAACTATGAAAAGGCCACTATCGTCAAAGCTTCCTCTTATTATCCGTATTGAATCAACTTCAACGGTTCCATTAAGTTCTACTAGTTTTCTGATTTTACCTTCTTTACGAATGAGTGCGTATGGTTTTAGCGAGTATTTCTCTTGAGTTATCTCTATCTGGTAATTTCCTACAATTAGGATTTCTCCTATTTGCACTCTTCCTTCAAAAACTGTTATCCATGGGAGAGAAGCTTTTGCTGGGATAGTGGAGAAAAGGAGAAGGAGACTCAAAAGAAATCCCCATCTTTTCATCCTCTTCCCTCCCTCTTATACACTGTCTTCAAGAAAACGTCTTCTAAGCTAGGTTCCTCGATTTTAAGACTCACTATGGTGATCCCCTTGTTTGTTAGGTAGTCAGATATCTGTGCTCTGATGTCTTCTTTTGTGAATATTATTGATTTCCTTTCGTCAATTCGTTCTACTCTGATTATTCCATCAACATTAAGTTCTGGCATTCTCTGTTTGGTTTCGATTTTTATTTCATATCCCTCAAGCTCCATAAATTGCTTTTTTATATGGTTGAGAGGCCCTATTGCTCTTAACCTTCCTCGAACGATGATACCAACTTTATCACTGAGTTCTTCGACCTCACTGAGAATATGGGATGAAAAAAACACCGTCTTTCCTGTCTTTGCCTCTTCTTTTACTATGCTTTTAACTAAATGGGCCCCCTCTGGGTCAAGACCACTTGTGGGTTCGTCAAGGATTAGAACATCAGGGTCATTTACTAAGGCTTTGGCAAGTAAGAGCCTTTGTTTCATACCCTTGGAGAAGTTTTTTACCCTTTTGTAACGAACCTCCCAGAGTCCAACGAGTTTAAGTAGCTCTTCTATACGTTTTTCTTTTTCTCGATTAGGAATTCTGTAAAAGCTTGCGAAAAACTCCAAATTGCGCCAAGCTGTAAGTTCCTCATACAATGTCGCATTCTCCGGGAGGTACCCAAGGAGGTTCTTGGCTTTTATTGGGCTTTTTAAAACATCATGCCCCATAATCTGGATTTTTCCGTTATCAGGAATTATTAATCCCAACATACTGAGTATTGTCGTTGTTTTTCCGGCACCATTTGGGCCTAAAAATCCAAAGATGATCCCCTTCTCAATGTTCAATGTTAGATTATCTACGGCTATAAACTCACCATACTTCTTAGTTAAATTCTCAATTTCAATCGCATACATCTTGATCACCTCAAGTCAGCCCTTATGAATTTGATATAACTCACTGGAAGGGGGAGTAGAAACATAATCATTAACATAATTACATTCTGGAGAATTAATCCCAAGCTTTCTCCGAGACTTCTGTCCTCAACGACCATTTCATTATAGGTTATAGCTGAAACCACTTCACTAATTTGAGGTTTTCCCCCAAAGAGTAGCCTCATGATTTCTTGGT
This sequence comes from Thermococcus sibiricus MM 739, assembly GCF_000022545.1. Classification (NCBI taxonomy): domain Archaea; kingdom Methanobacteriati; phylum Methanobacteriota; class Thermococci; order Thermococcales; family Thermococcaceae; genus Thermococcus; species Thermococcus sibiricus. Next base: position 1,390,348 of record NC_012883.1, on the reverse strand, counting down.
AGTGGTAGTTTGGTGCGATGTAAAGGATTTTCTCTGTAGTATTCACTAATTCAGTAAGCCATGCTTGGTAAGAGGGATCTTTGAGTATTAAATCCTCAAGCTCCTCCTCTGTTAGGTTTAGAGCATTTTCAGGAAGTTCTGGAACGGGAGGTAATCCTGCAATGGCCAAGGCAACTACTCCAGCAATAGTACTAAGGAGCACGTTGAAAAAGATAAAAATGAAGATGGCCATTATCAACACATTTTTGGATTTCCTTATGAAAACTGAGATTAATAGGCCAAAACTTGAAAAAATCAATCCATAGAGGAAGCTGAATGGAAATGTGATTAAAAACCTCACAAAGTCTTCTTGGTAAAACGGGAATCCTATAATTAATGCAAATGCTACTGTGAGAGTATAAAATATGACCAACCCGGCAAAGATAATTAGGGAACTTCCTAAAAGCTTTCCCAGGATTATCTGGCTCCTGTAAATGGGTTTTGTTCCTAAAATCTTCATAGTGCCGTTTTCAATTTCATTGCTGATTGATGTGGCCCCAAAGAGTAGTCCTAGGAGGGATATTGAGTAAGTAAATGCATTAGAAAAGCTCGAGAGGAAGACCATCTGAAAAGGACTTTTGTAGGATTCTTCAGATATCCCTAGGATCTTGGAATAATAAATTAAAGCCATAGCGATTATTATAAACAGCCCTACCGTACTTTGGAACTTTTTTGTCCTAACACTTACCTCAAAATCCTTTAGTGCTATTTTCATGGCCCCCATAGCACCACCCGAGAAAATGACTTTTAGAAGGTATTTAAATATTACTATATAAGTTTGTAATAAAATACCTCAGCACACGGATAATCATAGGGTAAAACAGATCTAAAGAATCGGAAGCTCAAACTCAAAAGGTAGAATAGAAATGTAAAAATAGTGTGGAGATCTTCATTCTTTCTCCAGTATAACTGCAGTTCCATAAGCGAATATTTCTGCCGCTCCAGAAGCAACAGCAGAAGTCATGAATCTTACTCCGATAATCCCATTTGCCCCTCTTTTTTTGGCATCTTGGATCATCCTTTCAAGGGCCACTTCTCTCGCTTCAGCAAGCATTTCGGTGTATTCCTTTACCTCGCCACCAGCGATATTTCTTAAACCTGCCAAAATGTCCTTTCCAAGGTGTTTTGCCCTTACAGTTGCCCCTCTTGCGAGACCGAGAACTTTGACCACTTTATATCCGGGCACATTTTCAGTTGTAGAAATAATAAATTCCTCCATCTTGCTCACCTCATACTTCAAACTTCAAGATAGCTTTTCTCTTCAAAGCTTAAATACCTTTCTTGAATAAAGAAAAATATGGTGAGGAAAATGGAACTAACTCATGTTAATGAAAAAGGTGTCAAAATGGTGGAAGTAGGACAAAAAGAGGTAGTATTCAGAAAAGCTATTGCAAAAGGTAGGATAAAATTAAAACCAGAAACCATACGGCTTATTCAGGAAGGAAAAACTAAGAAAGGGAATGTGATAGCTAGTGCTCAGATTGCAGGTATTTTGGCCGTAAAAAGAACGTGGGAGATAATTCCATTATGTCACCCTATCCCATTAACTGGCGTTGATATAGCATTTGAATTTGGGAAGGATTACATAGAAGCAACGTGTGAAGTTAGAGCTTACTACAAAACAGGTGTGGAAATGGAAGCTTTAACAGGTGTGAGTGTAGCCCTATTAACAATCTGGGATATGGTTAAGGCTGTGGAAAAAGATGAAAAGGGTCAGTATCCATTTACAAGGATTGAGGATATTAGAGTCGTTGAGAAAATAAAAGAATAGACCGAAGGATTTGGAAAATAGTTTTATATATGTAGTAAATAGAGTTGTAGTAAGATGAAGTTAAACCCCGAAGCCAAAGCCATTTATAAAGGCATAAGAGATGAAATAAAAAATCTAATACAGCTCAAAGAAAGCTTAGTTTATCTTGAGAAGTTTTTTCCCACGAATAACAAAGAGGAGATTATAAGAAGACAGGAATATTTGAAGAAAAACCTTCCAAAAATCAGGCCAGAGCTTAAAGAATTTCTTGCTAAAATAAAACCCATTAGGTTCAGAAGGGATTATTTACATGATAGGCTCCTTGTCGTTGATGATAGTGAATTAGAAAAAGCACGAGCCTTAGAAGTTTGTGATGTCTCTTCTGAACCTTTAGATGGTTATACTATTATACTGAGCACCATTGGATATGGAGTTGATGTGGGTCTTTCAATTGCTGAAATTGCCCCTGAGCTTTATATATTGCCATTATGGGAAAACAAGGATGTTTTAAAAGCATTATCAAATATAAAGGCCCTCTTAGGAGAGGATAGTGTTTCAAATGAAATACTTGTGCATTTAAGGGAAATAGAGAAGGTGATGAAAAAGAGAAAATTATTGAGTGAACTTGATGAAATAGTGAGAGAAGAAGAAAAACGCCTTAACGAGCGTATTGAGGAGCTATTAAAAGAATTCAGCCTAACACTCACTGGGAAAGACCTACTGGATTTTCTAAAGAAGTTAAAAGAGGGAGATTATGAGTCAATTTTCTCTCATTTTTCCCAAGTTGAAAACGAGATTCTTGAAGAAATGGTTAAAAGCGAGGAGCGATTGAGCAATTTGCTTGAAATTGATGTGGAAATATTCTCAAGGGAGAGTCTCTATCCAGTTGAGGTCCCTACTGAGCGAATTGAGGCCATGAGAAGTGAGCTTGAGAGAGAAATAAAGATGGAGATTTATTTAAAGAGTCGTGAGGTTTTGAGAAAAATAAGGCCTTTAATACCTCAACTTAGAGAGGAGCTAAAAAGGGCTTATGAGCTGGAATTTTTGAGGGCCGTTAGTGAATTTACTCAAGGTTTCGCTTTTCCGGAGCTGATTGAGGGAGGCATTGGGTTTATCAATGGCCGGCATTTGTTTATTAGGAATCCCCAACCAGTGAGCTATGCTGTGGGAGAGGTTGTTCATTTAAACGGCCTGAATGGTGAAAGAGTGGTAATATTAACGGGAGCGAATAGTGGTGGGAAAACTTCGCTACTGGAGCTCATAAGTCAAATAGTGATCTTGACCCATATGGGTTTCCCAGTTCCTGCGGAAAAGGCATGGGTAGAACCTCTAGACGAGCTGTTCTTCTTTAGGAGGAAGCGTTCTTCCTATGGAGCAGGAACATTTGAAACTGCTTTGCGTTCATTTGCCCGTTCCCTTGCAAAAGAAGGTAAAAAGCTCATCCTTATAGATGAATTTGAGGCGATAACTGAGCCTGGGGCTGCTGTGAAGATCATTGGTGAGCTTTTGAAGATAGCACATGAAAGGGAGTTTTATGTTGTGATTGTCTCGCACTTAGGAGAAGACTTAAAGAGGGAACTTCCCTTCGCGAGGGTCGATGGAATTGAGGCTCAGGGATTGAATGAGAATCTTAACTTAATAGTGGATAGGCAGCCCAAATTTGGAGTATTAGGAAAAAGCACTCCTGAGCTTATTGTGGAAAGACTAACAAAGAAAAAGCGTGGGAAGGAGAAGGAAATTTTTGAGAGAGTTTGGAGGGCTTTTAAGGACTAACCCTTAACCCAACTCCTCTCCCTATATCTGCCACGGCTCTCTATTTCGTCTAGTTTTGCTTCAACTTCTTTCCTTTTCTCTGGCCCTCTGATCTCTTCATAGCCCTTTAAAACCTCTTCAAACCCTTTTTCAAACCACTTGTAATGCGTACTCTCCATAGCCCTTCTGAGGAGATGGAGATCAACACCTTGGGCCTCAAGAGATGAGTCGAATTCAGCAAGACCAAAGTCAATGAAGTAGATTTTACCTCCTCTGAGAATCATATTTGATGTTGTCAAGTCACCATGCACTATTCCGGCCTCATGGAGCTTGCCCATCTGCTTGCCAATTTCCCTGCAGAGTTTCAACCGTTCCTCCATGGAGACTGCCTCGAGGTATTCCTTAAGTCTCTCGCCCTCGATATACTCCATGACTATTTTCATATCTTTTAGGTCAACCTCGTACACATAAGGAGCGTTAACACCAAATTCCTTTGCTCTATGAAGAATTCTCGCTTCCCTCACGGTTCTCTCTTTTCTCAACTTTTCGTCTATTTCTTTTATGCGGTAGCGCTTTGGGATGCGATGCTTTATGATGACCTTTTCCTCATTAAAGGGGAAGTAAAGTTCTTCAAAGCTCGCAAGATATATCTTTGCCTCTGCTCCCTGCTTTATCAGCTTCATAACCTTCACCCACTTATTCCAAGTGCCTGTGCAATACTCTGGACATCTTCAAACACAAATCTGATGGAGATAACATCTTCAATTTTTAACACCAACACGGCATTATTCCCTTTAAGCACCAGCTTGGCATCATCCACTCCATTTTCTTCAAATTTTTTCATGGCGTATTTAAGCTTTTCATCTTTGCTCTCAAGCATATCATCTAGAAAGGATGCCCTGTTTTCTATTTCAATATCTACCAATTCATAGTTTGAAATTGTCTCTAAAACTTTCTTGAGTTTTTCAACTTCTTTAATGGGATAGACTCTAGGGCCTTCCATCTTCACAGCACCACTTGCATTTTTGTTCTTGCAAGGTATTAAAGTTTCCTTGAGTATCGCAACGAAAATTTTAAATACTTTGTCAACTTACATAGGTTGACAAAAAATACGATGGTGAAATTTATGAAGCTTGAGGGAGCATGGCCTGTAACACCTTCCGGGCCTTCGATAGTTCTTGCCACATTAGGCTTTTCTTTAATGATCACAGGGTTAATTCTTCGAGATTATACTCCAGAGCTCATTTTTAGCGCAATTACTCTTTTTGTACTATCTACGGGAAAGAGCGTAGAAATTAAAGAAAATATGCTTGTCTTAAAGTATCCTTTCTGGAGTGTTAAAATACCTTTTGAAGAAATCAGAGAAGTAATGCTTGCGAATGAACTTAAGGGAGTTAAATTATTTAGATACGCTTGGAAGAACGCAGCCTTTGTGATATTGCTATTTGTTATAGCTCTCATAAAAGCACCATGGAAGGAATTTCCCCTCTTTTTTCTTTGGATTTTCGTTATGTATGTTGCTTATTTTCTATACTTCTTCATTCCACTTTATACAATTTGGGAAAACTTTGGGAAGATCTTTCTAGGCATTGTGCTGTTACTCCCCATATTTTGTGTATTAGTTGGTATAAGTCTCGTTGTTGGAATTTTTCTTGGGATTACATTTCTTGTGTTCCTCATTGTTTACACGAGATTTGATTATATAATTGTCAATACAGAGAGAAGAGGTGTTATTGTAATAGGATATCCGGATGGTAAAAAAGCTATAAAGCTGTTTAGGGGTGTTGAAAATGAAACTGAAGGGGATTAGACCTTCAAACTTTGGAGGAGTCCCATTGTTAATTGTCATTCTGGCCTTTGTCTTTATGATAGGGGGTACAGAACTCTTATCTTGGTGGATGTTGATCATTGGATGGGTTCTTATTTTTGCTTCAGGGGGTATATCAGCTGAAATCAAAAACGATACCCTAATTCTGAGATACGGCTTTGGACTGTTACCCATAAAGCTCAAAGCCGAAGATATTGAAGAGGTTTTAGTTTTAAACAGACTGGAAAAGGGTGTTCTTTTAAGATATTTTCCGGGAATTGGAGCAGCTTACATGGGCATGCTTATCTATGTCTTGTGCCGTTATTTTACGTTCCCAGGTAACCTTCTGCCCGGATATTACTTTGGAGCCCTCGGAATGATTGTCATCTCAAGCTCTGTGCTGATTTCTTTAGCAATACCTCCCGGAAAAACACGCCATAAACTTCTCACAGCAGGTTTCATATTCGTTGTTAGTGCATTTCTTCTGGGGTTTAAGGTTCGTGCAGTTGATTTAATTCCGATAGTGGTGGTCTTAGGTATGATAGCTCTTTGGACGGTATACGATATGGACATCCAAGACTATATTGTTCTAAAAACAAGAAAAGGAAAGTATCTCCTAACCTCCAATGCCCCCAGAAATAAAGTAGAAAAAGCCATAAAAGCAGTCATGGAGGCTCTGAGTGATGATTAGACTCCCAGAAAGTATGGAGAAGATTTGGACAATGAGGGCCAAGGAAATGAGAGAAATAGAAATAGCAGAAAGCCTTGGAATTTCAAGACAAGCTGTAAACAAAGCTTTGAAAGATGCTAAAGCTAAGCTATTTGAGGCATTTTTTGCGCTAGCCGAGACCTTTTCGTGGGAGATTGTTAGAGTAAACGCTGAAAAGGGATTTATGGTTGCAAGGGGAAGATTTGGAGATAGAGCAACGAGAGTTTACGCATTTTACATACCCCAAAAAGGGATAAGGGGATTTTTTAATGACGAAGTCCCGGAATTCATCCTCCAGCACGCTTTGGAGCTTGGAATTATTAAAAGGCCGGATAAGAAAGAGCTGATAAAAGTTTTAGAAAGATGATTAACCTCTTTTCTTGCCAATTCTCTTCTCCTAGTCCAGAAATTCCCTTATTTTTGCTCTCCCTTTGGTGATTTCATTAACATATTTTATGAACTCATCTTTTTGTTCTGGTATGATGCCCACAACAAACCTGACTTCGACGCTAAAATTCCTCTCAAGTATCTCTGCTTCAAATTTTTCAATGGCTTTTTCGATTACGCTGTATAGGTTGTACGGGAAAACAATTTCCACAGGCTCTTTTTTAATGATTTCCATTATTCCTGCCTTTTCAAGGGCTTCACTTGCTGTTTCACTGTATGCTTTTACCAATCCTCCATACCCAAGCTTAGTTCCGCCAAAATACCTCGTCACAACAACCACAACATTTTCCAAACCTTTATATTCAAGAACTTTAAAAACTGGCCTTCCTGCACTTCCTCTCGGCTCACCATCGTCATCATAATAAACAAGAAGAGTGTTTCCTTCCCTCACTCTATAGGCAGAAACGTTGTGTGTCGCATCTGAATGAGCTCCTTTAACATTTCTAATGAACTCTTTGGCCTCTTTTTCTGAATTTACTGACATTGCATAGCCTATGAAAAGTGAGTCCACATATAGTTTCTCAACCTTTCCAAAGCCTCTGATTGTTTTGTAGCCTTCCATAGGAAATTTTAAATAAGATCAACCTTAAGAATCTTTTGCAACTGGTTTTTTGCAATTTATTCAATTTATTCTGAATTTTATTGACATTTATTCTATAAAATGTGTGAAACCTAGCCTTTTAAATAGAAACCTTTTTATAGAGCACTAACGAAAGGTTCATGATTAATCAAAGGAGGTATTGGAGATGATGGTAGGACAAGGTGGACAACCTGTTGTTATTCTTCCAGAGGGCACTCAAAGATATGTAGGCAGAGATGCCCAAAGACTCAACATTTTGGCTGCAAGAGTTATTGCAGAGACTGTAAGGACTACTCTTGGTCCAAAGGGTATGGACAAAATGCTCGTTGACAGCCTTGGAGACATAGTAATCACAAACGACGGTGCAACAATTTTAGAGCAAATCGATGTCCAGCATCCAGCGGCTAAAATGATCATTGAAGTTGCAAAGACTCAGGACAAAGAAGCCGGGGATGGAACCACAACAGCTGTTGTAATAGCTGGTGAACTTTTGGCAAAGGCTGAAGAGCTTTTGGATCAAAATATCCATCCAAGCATAGTTATTAAGGGTTATACTCTAGCGGCTGAGAAAGCCCAAGAAATAGTCGATAGCATAGCCATTTCAGTTGAGCCTGATAATGAGGAGACCCTTACAAAGATAGCCTCAACTTCAATAACCGGTAAGAATGCAGAGAGTCATAAAGAGCTCTTAGCGAAGCTCGCTGTTGAGGCTGTTAAGCAAGTCGCTGAGAAGGTTAACGGTACATATGTTGTTGATATTGACAACATTAAGCTTGAGAAGAAAGAGGGTGGAAGCGTAAGAGACACCCAGCTCATTAAGGGTGTTGTCATCGATAAAGAGAGAGTCCACCCAAGAATGCCAAAGAAAGTAATAAACGCAAAAATAGCCCTCATAAACGATGCTCTTGAGGTTAAAAAGACTGAAACAGATGCAAAGATAAACATTACAAGTCCCGACCAACTCTATGCATTCCTCGAGCAGGAAGAGAAGATGCTCCAAGAGATGGTAGAGCAAGTGGCTGCTACAGGTGCAAATGTTCTCTTCTGCCAGAAGGGTATTGATGATTTAGCCCAGCACTACTTAGCAAAGCACGGTATTTTAGCAGTTAGGAGAGTTAAAAAGAGTGACATGGAGAAGCTCGCCAAGGCAACCGGTGCAAAAGTTGTGACAAACGTTAAAGACTTGACAAGTGAAGACCTTGGTTATGCTGAGGTTGTTGAGGAGAGAAAGGTCGCTGGAGAAAACATGATCTTTGTTGAGGGTTGCAAGAATCCAAAGGCAGTTACAATCCTCATTAGAGGAGGAACAGAGCACGTGGTTGATGAGGTTGAAAGGGCTCTTGAAGATGCAATAAAGGTTTCCAAGGATGTAATGGAAGACGGTGCAATCTTACCAGGTGGAGGGGCTACAGAGCTTGATCTAAGCATCAGACTTGATGAGTTTGCAAAGAAAGTTGGTGGCAAAGAACAACTTGCAGTTGAGGCCTTTGCCGAAGCTTTGAAGGTTATTCCAAAGACCCTTGCGGAAAACGCTGGTCTTGATACAATTGATGTTCTCGTGAAGGCTATTAGCGAGCACAAGAACAAAGGAAAGGCCATAGGAGTTGACGTGTTTGCAGGAGAACCAGCAGACATGCTTGAGAGAGGAGTGATTGAACCAGCAAGAGTTAAGAGACAGGCAATCAAGAGTGCAAGCGAAGTTGCAATAATGATACTCAGGATTGACGATGTTATAGCTGCAAAGTTATCAAAATCCGAAGGTAGGGGTGAAGAAGGCGCTGGAATGTCTGGAATGGGTGGAATGCCAGGAATGATGTGATTTCATTTTCTTAACTTTTCTTTTAACTTTAGAAACGGGAAAATAATGAAGTTTTAAATTAAAAAGAAAATTAACCAAGTACTGAAAGTAAAACTCCAGCGGCTACTGCTGTTCCAATCACTCCCGCAACGTTTGGACCCATTGCGTGCATTAGTATGAAATTCCCGGGGTCCTCTTTTGCGGCAAGCTTTTGTACAACTCTAGCACTCATTGGTACAGCTGAAACTCCAGCTGCTCCAATCATTGGATTAATCTTCCCACCACTGAGCTTCATCATGAGCTTACCCAATAACACTCCACCAGCTGTGGCTGAAGCAAAAGCCACAACACCCAAGCCCAAAATCATGAGGGTCTTCACTGTCAAAAAGCTCTCAGCCTGCATTGTTGACCCAACACCGAGTCCAAGGAAGATTGTAACAATGTTCATAAGCTCCTCCCTAGCAGCTTTACTGAGTCTTTCAACGACACCACTCTCTCTAAAGAGATTTCCAATCATGAGCATTCCAACTAATGGAGCCGCTGAAGGTACAAGAAGGCCAATAATAATCATTGAAGCTATTGGGAAGATGACCTTCTCCCTCTTTGAAACAGGTCTTAATTGCTCCATTCTGATTTTCCTCTCTTTTGGAGTCGTTAAGGCCCTGATGACTGGAGGCTGAATTATTGGCACGAGACTCATGTAAGAGTAAGCGGCCACGGCAGTTGCACCGAGTAAGTGAGGAGCAAGTTTTGTTGTTAAATAAATCGTAGTTGGCCCATCAGCACCACCAATGATACCAATTGAAGCTGCTTCTTGAAGGTTAAAGCCCAAAGCAACGGCAGTAAGCATTGCAATGAAAACACCAATCTGTGCAGCTGCTCCAAGTAAGGCAGTTTTTGGATCGGCAATCATTGGGCCAAAGTCCGTCATTGCCCCGAGACCGAAGAAGATTAACAATGGCACGACTTCAGTATCAATGAGGTAGTGCTTTATTAAGTAAAATAATCCTGGGTGGTGTGGATCAGCGCTTAAAATACCAGTCAACGGGAGATTCACCAGCACTGCACTTACTCCAATTGGGAGCAACAATAAAGGCTCCATCTCATACCTTATGGCTAAATACATCAAAGTAAACCCGACGAGAATCATTATTATATTCCCGATGGTTAAGTGGAAAATGCCAATGTTAGTAAAGAAGTCAATTATTGCCTGCTCGATTCCCATTCCTCATCACCCAAGTTCTATTAGTGCTTGTCCAGTGTCTACAGTGTCGCCTTCCTTCACTAGTATTTTCTTCACAACACCATCTTTTGGTGAGGGGATTTCATTCTCCATTTTCATGGCTTCCAAAACAAGCAACCCCTGGCCAACCTTAACTTGATCACCCTCTCGAACTAAAACACGCAAAATCTTTCCAGGCATCGGAGCAGTGACCACATTCTCACCAGCGGCAGTTGGTGCCGGTGCTGTGGGAACTTCAACCGGCGCTGAAGGAGTTGGAGCCGAAGGCACTGCTACAGGTGTGGAGGGTACGCTTACACTTTGAGCAGGAGCTTGAAGGGCTCCCATTGGAATTCCAAGGTCCTTTGCTTCAACTTCATAACTTTCTTCATCAAAACTGACTTTGAACTTTCCTACACCTAGTTCTTCAACTTCAACCTCGTAAGGAACTCCATCAACAATGACCTTAACTTTTCCCTTCATTCTCACCAAGCCCCCATTTCATAGTTGAAATTCTCAACTTCTTCAAGTTGGGATTGAACACCGTATAAACGCCAGGCATCGGAAGGCTTCTTCCTAAATGGTAAGGGTCTAAGTTGAGCGTTCTTCTCTGATACATAAGCCAAAATTGCAGCAGTAATCACTGCAAGCTTTTTAGGTTCAATTGAAGGTTTCTCTTCAACATACTTTTCCTTCTCTTCTTTTGGTTTAGGAGCAGCTTCAACAGGCTTTGCCCTCTCGATCAATGCCCTTTCAAGATAACCGATTCCGTACATTGCTAGTGCCAATATACTCAACACTAGAAAAACCACTGTAACGCCTAAAATGGTAATGTAAAGGCCTTCAAGGAAGAACTCCCAAGTAACCATTTTTTGCACCTCACAGTGGAATGTTACCATGCTTCTTTGGTGGAAGCTTAACCCTCTTACTTTCTAATGCTTCTAATGCCATGATTATCTTGCCCCTCGTTTCTGCCGGGTCAATCACGTCATCAATGTAACCCCTGCTTGCGGCAACGTATGGGTTGGCAAACTTTTCTCTGTACTCTCTTATCTTTTCTTGTCTAACTTCTTCTGGGTTTTCGGCTTTGGCAATCTCCTTCCTAAAGATGATGTTTGCCGCTCCCTCAGGTCCCATAACGGCTATCTCTGCAGTCGGCCAGGCGAAGACGAAGTCCGCTCCAAGGTGCTTTGAACCCATTGCTAAGTAAGCTCCACCATAAGCTTTTCTTAAAATAACTGTAACCATTGGGACAGTTGCTTCTGAGTAAGCGTAAAGCACTTTCGCACCGTGCCTTATAATTCCTCCATACTCTTGCTGCACTCCTGGAAGGTAACCTGGAACGTCAACGAGCGTGACAATTGGAATGTTAAAGGCGTCACAGGTTCTAACAAATCTCGCTATTTTGTCGGAGCTGTCTATGTCAAGAACTCCAGCTAAGTGTATTGGATTGTTTGCTATGATACCAACTGTTTGACCATTCATTCTTCCAAAGCCAACAATGGCGTTTGGAGCAAAGTATGGGAGTATTTCGAGGAAGTCAGGGTTTCCGTTAGCGTCTCTATCAACTATCTCGTAGATAACCTGCCTAACATCGTAACCCTTGTTTGGATCGTCTGGAACTATTTCATAGAGCTTGTCGCTCTTTCTGAATGGGGGGTCTGTTGTTGGGAATTTTGGTGGTTTTTCCATGTTGTTTGGTGGGAGGTACCCAATGAGCCTTCTTATGAGCATTAAAACTTCTTCGTCACTTTTCCCTATTAAATGGGCCTGCCCGCTTTTTTGGGCGTGAACCATTCCTCCACCTAGTTGAGTTGAAGAGACTTCAACTCCGGTAACGGCTTTGACGACTTGTGGGCCGGTAATGAACATAAAGGTGGCTGGATTGTCGACCATTAGAATGAAGTCCCCAATTGCTGGACTGTAAACTGCTCCGCCTGCGCATGGGCCCATTATAGCTGTAATTTGTGGAACTACTCCGCTTAAAACAGTGTTCATTTTAAAAATCTCACCGTACCCTTTGAGTGCGTCAACTCCCTCTTGGATTCTTGCTCCACCGGAATCGTTGAGCCCTATTACTGGAGCTCCGGCTTCTAATGCAAGCTCCATAACTCGCTTTATTTTTGCTGCGTGCATTTCTCCAAGGGAACCACCCATTACTGTAAAATCTTGGGCAAAAACGAATACTAATCTTCCATCGATCGTTCCGTAACCTGTTATAACGCCATCAGCGGGTAGTTCCATCTTATCAAGGCCGAATTCGGTGTTTCTATGCTTCACGAAGGCTCCAAGTTCAACGAAACTTCCGGGATCTAAAAGTTTTTCAATTCTTTCTCTTGCTGTGAGTTTCCCTTTTTCGTGCTGCTTTTGAACTCCAGCTTCTCCACCCATTTTGAGAATCTCTTCCTTCTTCTCATAAAGCTCCTTCACTTTTTCCTCCATACTCATAAGAGTTGCCCCCATAACTATTAGTTAACTACTTTGTAGTTTGTAAACCCCTTTAAAAGGATTTTCATAACCATAAAATGGCCGGAAGAATACATGTACACAAATAAAAGCATGAAAAAGAGTTCAGAGATGGGTTATTGGAGTCTCTGCACCACATGCTTCACACTTTAAGAAATGGAAGCGATCTTTTTTAATGATTTTCGTATCTGGTGAACCACATACAGGACAGATAACGTATTCTTTGAGGTACTTCTTCAGTTTGTTAGCTATCATATATGGAGTAAAACGGCCCTGCAAAACCACTCTTCTTCCCTCTAAAGCACCTGCTGTAGCAACTTCTCTCAGGATGAACTTAAGTAGATGATTTGGATCTCTATTCATTGCCTCTGCAATGTCTCTGAAGTTTTCTATTAGTGTTTTATTACCCTCTATCGTGACAACTGCGGTTGGGACCTCAAATCTTGAATCATGATGTTTCACATTTTCGGGGAGTTCATCATAAGCTTTCTCTAAAAGTTTTTCATAATCGTAATAATCATGTTCCATTTTCCTCACCTCGGTATACTTTCTGAAGGTGCTTTATTAACCTTTTCACAAGATCTTATAGTATCCACTCCTCGGCTCATATATCATCGAGTTGGCCTTTAGTTCTTCTATTATCTTTTCAGTTTCACTTTTGCTTACTCCTTGTTTGCTTGCTTCTTTTATCACTTCATCTCTGGGAGCTCCATAATCTTCAAGATCTTGTAACTCTTTAATTATATTCAGCACTCTATCCATTTTGTTTATTTTTCTTGAAGATTTTCCGATCTCTAAAATGCTAACGTCGATATTCCCTTCTTCATCTATTGCGGTTTTCCTTAGTGTATATTCCACCAGTTCTATGGCTACCTTTGCATCTTCTCTCGTAATTACCTCACTTAGCCTCATGCGCGCGTGGGCTTCGCTAAGCCTTATAAGGGCCTCCAACTGCCTAGGAGTGATTGGTATGGGCTTAATACCCTCATTTTCAGCCCCTTTCCCTATAGTTTTTCTCATTCTTATGTAGTACCTCTTTATCTCTTCCATGGCCTCTCTAGTCAGAGTGGGATGAATGTTCTTCCTAGCATATGCTATGTACTTTTTAAGGAGGTCATATGGGACCTTTGGAATGATTTCCTCAGTTCCTCCCTTTCTGACTTTTAAAATATGCTCGGCTACTTCGGAATCAAACTTTTCGTCCGGTTCATCAAGAAGGACAAAAATGAGGTCGAATCTGCTTAATAGCGTTGGAGGGAGGTCGAGCTGCTCCGGAAGGGATTTCATTCTATTAAACCTTCCATATTTTGGATTAGCAGCAGCTATAACGGTAGTTCTTGCGTTTAAAGTTGCCGTAATTCCCGCTTTGGAGATACTAACCGTCTGCTGCTCAAGTGCCTCATGTATAGAGCTCCTATCCCTATCGCTCATTTTGTCGATCTCGTCAATAAGAGCGACACCCATATCGGCTAAGACAAGAACTCCCGCCTCTAAAACCCAAGAACCAGTTAATTCATCGCGGACAGCAGCGGCAGTATTATGGACTATAAAACCATTCGCAATAAAGCTGTGTGAGTTTTCTACTGTAAGATCATAGACGTATTCGTAGGGACTTTGAATGAGCTCAACTGAGACAGATTGTGGGCCAGCAACTGTGAGAACTTCTCCCTTGAGTTTTTCAGCAGGGACCCATCCTGAGGGGGTTAAAAGTTTTGTTTCTGGAGTAACAATAATGCTAGCACCGTTGGAAGTGGTTATACGCACGAGCTTTTCTGGGGCTTTTAATTTCCAAAGTTTCAAGACTTTTTGATATCCATTCTGAGTTTTTACTGCAAGCCCAAGTTTTTCAGCATCTACACTCTCATATTCTTCGACTTTATGAGGAATTACCTTTTCTACAAGGTTTCCGATCCTAAAACTGCCCAGATTTGTTTCAATTATGCTTTCAGGTGCAACACACAAACCTGCGGCCGAGCTGCTCTTACCACTTGTGTAAATGGCTCTTGGTGCTAAATTCGATACATAGCGGAGCAGCTGGCTGTTGTGGACAAAAATATCGTTAGCTATGAAGTTGTGGTGCTCTGGAACTTGAAGGTCGTAAACCCATTCATCCTTTGGTGTATAAACTTTGATATCCTCAATCCCATCCCAGAAGATGTCTGAGTTTGCAAGAAGTTTTAAGAGCTCTATTTTTCTTATAACGGCTTCATCAATCTTTTCGCTAATCGCTACTCTTTCAAATGTTTCAACTATTTTCATAAGGTGCTCTCTGGTGGGTCTTTCCTCGTTTCTCTCATAATGGAGATAAGTTGAGGGATTTATACCGACCTCAAATTGAGAAAGGCCCAAGACTTCTCTTATCTCTCGCAGAACATTCCCTAGAGATGGCAAAGCATCACTATTCAAAGATTGCTCTTCTCCAAAGTGATGAAACCCTCTTGGTACTGCAATTAGATCTTCAGCGGTTAAGTCCTTAGCACTTCTTGTTTTGAATTCTCCGTTTTCAAACGTAAAGAAGGGGTGAGTTGGCGTAACTTTTATTTCTTTTCCTGTTTTGGTTTTAACTATAAACATCTTTCCCGGTGTTTTTCGTTTCCATGCAATGTTTGCTCTAGCTTTTGTAACCTTTAAAGTTCTAGTATCTAAAGCGAAAATTGACAGATTGATTGGTGCATAGAATCCATCATCTACTTTCCCAAGAGTGCCATTTTCTTCTGCTCTTTTGATGGCTTCTTCCACTATTTTACCGATTTTTTCAATACTTCCATCGGCTAATAATACATTGGTGTTATATTCTACACATTTAGCTACTCCAGGATCTCCTACGAGCAAAATATGACTTTCTCCTCTCAACCTAGTGCCATCAGGGAGTTGTTGAGTCCTTCCCCCAAATAAAGCGAGAGCAATGCCAAGTTTTTCTTTTTTCATTCCATATATTGCGGGTGCAATAGACTCCACTATAACATCCACAACATCTTTTCTCTTTGCTAGTTCCTTGATTTTTTGTTCATCTTCAGGAGTTATTTCAAGCTCTTCTATTTCTTTGCTTAACTGTTCTATATAGTTGGCCTCAATTATCTTCCTAAATATTGGCCGCTTATCTTTCTGTTCAAGAACGACTCTCAGAACTCCAGTGATAATAACTCTATCTCCAGGGAGTGCAATGTCAACAAGATCGTCTAAAAGAATAACATCAACAAAACGTGGCATTTGGCCTCCTCTAAGGCTTTCGGGCCTATCCTGAAGTCTAAAACTTTGGAAATTAAGAAAAGTACTTTTATCTACATCCAGCTCCACATTCCTGCTACCACAATTTTCGCATTTATTGGGCTTTATAAGGCTGGCAAAAGGTTTTTGGAGTCGAACCATTTCATGACCACAGTCTTTACACAGATAAACTGCTCTTGAAACAAATGGCTTTACCTCGGTGATTCTTGTTATTATCCCTTCCACCTGGATGAGCTTGTTTATATGCTCACTTCCTAGTTCTTTTACAAGGTATGTTTTTGGCAACTCAAAAAAGCGGGCATGGATTTTAAATAGTTCTTTTCTAAAAAATTCCTCTTGAAGAACTATTTGAATGGCATCTTCGGCAGCTGAAATAACTTCCTCCGGGGTTGTGGTGAGTTCTTCAGCTAGCTCTGGATCAAAGGCGTTCAGGTGCTCCCAGCTAATAGTTATAGATCTTTTAGGGGTGACAGTAAGAATATCCCTTATTTTATTCAAATACACCCTATTCCCTTCGTCGTCTGTGTAATCTTTCAAAAACTTTACGAACCGTTCAATCATGTCTTGTTTATCCATTAGCTCTCACCTAACCATTCATTCCTTATTTGAGAAATCTGAAGATAAATCTTCTTTTCCTCAGGTGCGAGTCTGTTTAAAATCTCTAGACTCCCCGGACGAAACATTATCGCGTTGAGTATCTTTTTGAACCTGAGCTTCTTTAGGTGTTCATATTTCTTCTTAAGATTTGAGAGTTTTGTCATCTTAGCGTTGAGTACGTCTATCTCTATCTCCGTCTTTTTCCTCACGTAGTTCTCCAGGTAATATATATAAAACTCAGCTCTTGAATAAAGGCCTGTGGGGAGAGGCATTATTGGTTCATTGGCCCGTTCTTCAGCAATCACTTGATCAAGTTCACTAATTATTTTTTCACTTTCATCGATAATTTCCACTATTCCACTTTCCCAGAGCTCTTTAGCCTTCCAATCTTCTAATAATATCATATCTCCGGGTTTCCATGTTTTGAATGACCTTAATACCTTCACTGGAATGAAAGTCCTTCCCATCAACATGTTATCTCACCCATACTGTGCAATAGAATATTGGAGTTGTGAACTTCTTAAGCTTTAGCCCAATGAATAAAAATATAAACCCCTTCTTCTTGGGTATATCAGAGGTGATAGTATGCTGATAGGAATAATGAGCGACACTCACGACAATCTACCAGCAATTTCAAAGGCAATTGAGTTTTTTAACAGTGAAAATGTAGATTTGGTGATTCATGCAGGCGATTACGTTGCTCCGTTTGTAAAAAAGGAATTTTCAAAGCTCAAAGCACCATTGAGAGGTGTTTTTGGTAACAACGACGGGGAGAAAGAGGGACTAAAAAACACGGTAGGAGTAGAGGACGAGATATTGGAATTAGAAGTTGATGGCCTCAGAATAGTTGTTCTTCACGGTACAAATGAGAAAATAGTAGAGGCATTTGCTAAGAGTCAGCTTTATGATGTTGTTATCAGAGGCCATACACATAAGTATGAAATTAGGGAAAGGGGACGGAGCATAGTTCTTAATCCAGGTGAAGTCTGCGGGTATGTAAGCGGTGTAAAGAGTGTAGCACTTCTTGATACAAGAAAAAGAGAAGTAAAAATAGTGAATCTTGATACTGGTGAGCCTTTAGGTTTCATGAGTATCTAAAAAAAGAATATAAGAAACAAGGCCCTAGGAAATATCATGGAGACTGATTTATTAACCCCCAAAGAGAGGTACAATGGCGTTGTTTTTATTGGAGTTAGGAAGAATGATGTAGTTGAATTCATCAAAGTGTATGCAGAGAGTGAAGAATTGGCAAAAACCCTGCTAGAGGACTTTCTTTATGCAAAAGAGATCCATCCATCTGATTTTGTCATTGTTGACAAAGGCTATGAGAGCGTGGAGGGGAAGGAGATAATAAGCACAAGAACTGAAAGTGAGCTTTCCTCTTTTCTTGCTCGGCTGGGTCTTAAGTTGCTTTCCAATGGGATACTATATCTTCAGGGAAAAGCCGAGATCTACCAGATTACATCTGTTAGCAAAGACCTTTTGGCTGAAATTCGCTCAATAAAAGAGAAGGAAAAACATGTGAAGTTAAAAGAAGAACCAATTTTGCTTGATTTTACCAATTTAGACCTGCCCCCGAGATACAATGAGAAGTTAAAGGTTCTTGAACTCATGCAGAACACATTAGTAATTAATCATGCACAAATTCCTCTCCCCAAAGTTCTGCAAGAGGTTATTAAAGGAGCTGTGAGGCTTCCAAGGTACATGAAAATTGGAGATATCTCATTGAGGGTTCTTGATAAAGACCTTCACGAAGTAATCATAGAAGGCAAAGAAGAAGTTTTGGTAAAACCTCCGGTATTAACATGGGATTCCTCTATTGATGGCCTTGAGGATTTTGAAGCTAAAGAGATCAGAGAAAATATGTATGAGTCTCCAATTTTCTTGAAAGCTTACAAGGGGTTTTTAATTCTTGAAGAACCTCCGATAGAACTTGTAAAACGGCTTTTAAAGATCAAAGAAAAACGTATAATGAGAATTGATGAACGTAAGATCAGGATTCCAACAGAGTTCACTATAATCGTGGAAACCCAAAATGCTGAAAAATATGAAAAGATAATTCTTCCGGTTAAGATAGCACTTTCCCCTCTTACGAATGAGGAATTAGTAGATATTCTAAGAAAGGAACTCGGAATCGAAGTCCCAGATAAGTTAGTTTCTAACTTATCACCTTATCATAAGACTTTTAAAACTGTCTCATTGCTGGTGAAACTCTTCCAGCAACTTCAAGCTAAGGAGCCACAAAAGCCACCATCAGAGCTTTTAAAGACTGCATTAATACTTTTCACTGGTGAAGAGGATGAGGGTCATTGATGGGAGCTATGGAGAGGGCGGAGGGCAAATCCTCAGAACAGCCGTTGCCCTTTCGGTAATTACAGGAGAGCCGATAAAGATTATCAATATCCGGGCCAAACGCTCCAACCCTGGACTAAGACCTCAACATCTACATGGAATCCTAGCTCTAAAAGAACTATCCGATGCGAAAGTAAAGGGAGCCAAGGAAGGTTCAACCGAGCTCGAATTTTATCCAAAGAGCACCAGAGTAAGACATGTTAAGGTACTCATAAAGACTGCTGGCAGTATAAGTCTCGTTCTTCAGGCTCTTCTTCCAGCTATGGTTTTCGCTGAAGAGGAAGTCACTTTTGAAATAACAGGGGGGACTGATGTTGCATGGTCTCCTCCGGTGGACTATTTGAAACATATAACACTTTATGCTCTTGAAAAGCTTGGAATAAAAGTAGAGATTGAAATAAGGAGACGGGGGCACTATCCAAGAGGTGGGGGTTTTGTCATCGGGAAAGTATATCCATGGGGAACAAAAAGACCTTTAGTAGCAAGAACTTTTGACAAAATCTACAGCTTTGAGGGAATAAGTCATGCTGTAAGATTACCCTCTCATGTGGCCATAAGACAAGCAAAAGCTGCAAAAGAAGCTTTAGAGAGGGTCTATCCATCCATCCCAATAAAAATTCATGAAGAATATTATGAACAGGGAAAAGACCCTCACTTCGGCCCCGGGAGTGGGATTGTTATCTGGGCAAATACTGATGTTCTTCGCCTTGGCGGAGATGCTCTAGGGGAAAGAGGAAAACCCGCAGAAATTGTTGGTAGAGAGGCTGCAAAGGCACTCATAGAACAGCTAGGCCCAAGGCATGCGGTGGATAAGTTCTTAGGAGATCAGCTGATTCCATTTTTAACCTTTGCTGGAGGAGATATATGGGTAAGTGAAGTCACAAAGCATCTGATAACCAACGTCTGGGTTGTTGAGCAGTTCTTTGGAAGGGTATTTGAGATGGAGGGAGAAATCGGAAAGCCCGGGAAAGTAAGGGTGGTGAAAAAGGTAGAGCTTTGAGTTACTCTTCAATCTCCACCCCATAAACATTTTTTGGATTCTCCACGTGGATTTTGTGAGCAGTTTCTTCACTCATTAGTCCCTGCTGAATAAATGCTAAAGTCCTTTTTGGCACAGTTTTGGGTCCAAGAACTGCTCCGGGCCTTTGTTTATCGTCTATGTAATCGGTTTCCATTAGAAACCTGTCACCCTGCATAAGTGCCTCTATTAAGGCCTTTTTACTTGCTAGAATTGAGGGAAACACGCCAACTTCCTCTGCTACTTTTATTAGTGGAGGAGAATAGTGCTTTACAACTTTATAAGGCTTTATTCCCACCTTTTTGACTATCTCGCCAAGTTCTCTAAACTTTTCCTCATTAAAGCTTTCTGTATGGAGTTGGACAGCACAATCAGCTTCTTTGGCCAATTCCATCCCATATTTCATGAGTTCTATGCTCTCATTCCATATTTCTTTGCTGACTTCATAATGTGGTCTCCCTATTTCCCCAATCGCTATGGCCTTTTTCTCAAAACATAGTTTTTGCGCATAATCCAAGGCTTTCATAACCTCATTTTTTGCATATTCGACACCTTTCTTTTCAGCTAGATATGCAAATTCCGCCGGATGTACCCCAATCACGGCAAAAGCTTTAACTGAGGTTTCTCTGTTTATCTTTTCGACCAACTCGATGTGAAAATTCATGGCCTTCATGAAGTCCTCTGCTCTGGCTCCATTAAAGCCGTAATCGTGGGCACTTTTATAAACAATGTTTAAATGTGTCCCCCCAGCCCTGTGGAACTGTTTTACCGCCTCCAAGAAGAGCCCCTTAAATGGATCAACGTGAAAATGGTTATCGAATATTATCATCGCTACCACCAAAAAAGTGTAAGCCAGATAGTTTAAAAGCCCTTAGGATTGGTAGACTTCAAGAATCTCCCCGACTTTTGGGTTAAGCTTGCCATCTAAAACAAGAGCAACTTTATCATATTCGAGGGCAAAATCAACCTCCTGTCTGTCTCTCTGTATTTCTCTTATAAGTGCGGCCCGTTCTCCCTTTATTTTATAACCCGGGTAGATAACTCCCTCGATGACCTCTCCAACCAGAACTTCTTTGCCGAAGATCTTAAAAGTCTTTTCTACTTTAAACTTTCCCACAGATTTTCTTGAAAATATCTGAACTTCCTTTTCTCTCTTTTTGAAAACATCAAAGAGTCCCATGTTCACCACTGGAGCACCTTTTCAAGGGAGATTTCAAACTCCCTGTCTAAGAGCTCTATAAAGGGGGTTTTCCCGAAAGTGACCTTTCCTTTCCCATTTTCTCCTCTGATATATGCCACCGTTGTTGCTATTCCTTCTAACTCGGGGATTGGATTAAACTTGAGAGTTGAAGCAATGTTTTTGTCTATTATGTAGAATGCCTTTCTGCTCTTGTTCCCTAAGAATCCTTGAATGAAGTTTATTACCATATATAACTCGGTTGGTTTCTCCACAAAAGCAAAAAGCCTCTCAGGGTTGAGAATTATGTTAATATACTCGCCTATAGAAAAGATTTCGTTTATCAAGCTCTCATACCTGCTTAAATATATCACCAACTCTGGTTCCAAGGGGATTTTTCTAATCACATTCCCAACATCCATCTTTCCTCCAGTTTTGATAACAATAGCATTGGAAAAATCCTCCCGAATACCAAAGAATTCAAGATGCTTTTTTACCAGAAAAAGAGAGTCTAAAATGTCGTCAATCATTATTTTCATTCCCCTTTCACGGGCGTATCTCAAAAGAGCGTATGCTACCAAAACCGAGCCGTAAGAGGTCTCGTCCTCAATGAGGACCAAATCGCCAAAGGGAGTTTTATCCATCACATCAAAAAGCATTTCCTTTCTCATTTCCATCTTATCACCCCAATAGGGATTTCAATTTTCTTTCCAAGCAAATTCAAACTTGTGGTTTTTTTGAAAGTAAAAACACCGCTTGTAGGGGTTGGAACACCTTCAATTACAGTGCTTGCAATTCTTTCAAGCTCTGGAAGGGGATTAAAGGGAATTGAAGATGCAATCTCCTTATTGACCAAATAGAAGGATTTCCTTTTTTCATTTCCAAGAAAAGATTGAATTGCAATAACAAAGGTGTAGAATTCCGATATTGATGAAACAAATGAAAATAGTCTTTCAAGACCGAGTACAATGTTTATGGACTTTTCAACCTTTGAAAAAGTTGCTTTTGAAGATTCTTCGTAGTTTCTCATGTATATAATTGGTTCACCAGAAAACTTCAATTTCGCAACAACGTTTCCAACGTCCCTTTTTCCACCAGTTTTAACGACAAGAGCGTCTCCAAAGTCTTCATCAATTCCGACAAATTCAAGGTGCTTCTGGATAATGTAGAGAAAATCGAAGTTATCATCGATTATAACGGGCAATCCCCTTGTTCTTCCATAATATAAAAGTCCAAGAGTTGTAATCTCGGGGATAAATGAGTGATAATACTCAACAAGAACAGTTTCTCCAAACTTTATTTTATCAACGAGTTTAAAGACATCCTCAAGAGATTCCACACTCTCACCCCATAATCCAGTAGTAAACTCAACACATATAACTTTTTTGGATTAAAAAATAAAAGAATCAAAGCCTAACAATGTGCACAGAACAGGAGATGCACGGGTCAAATGCCCTCACGGTCTCCTCCAGCTTCTGTAGAAATGTCGTTTCATCTGAGCTTCCATATCTTTTCCTAGCCTCTTCGTAAAGGCTGAGCTCCATAATGCCGTGATTGAAGGCTGTAGGCGTTATTATATTGGAATACGCTATATTCCCCTTTTCGTCTATTCTGTAGTGGTGCACTAGCACTCCTCTCGGAGCTTCTACATATCCTATCCCCTCCCCCTCTTGGGGTTCAATTGGGACATTTTCTCCTTCAATGCCCTTGTCTAATAGTGTTTTTGCAACTTCTTTTGCTTTTTCGAGAGCATATAAAAGTTCTATAGCTTGGGCCAGATTGTTAAAGCTTACATAACCGCTTGCAAGTTTCTCTTTGTGTTCTTCATAAAAGTGCTTTGCCATTGGAGTGAGCATGTCATGCTTTAGCATTACTCTGGGAAGGGCCCCGACCATAAATATATTCCCCTTGTATCGGCTTTGTTTTGCAAAGCTGTAGGGGAGTGTTTTCTCTTCGATATGCTCAAGATAATCAAACTTCTCCCCGTCCTCTGCAATCAGTTTATCTCCGTATAAATATTCGTTGGTGGCAATGTAGTGCTGTACCGTAGCTCCCAATGGTTCTTGTTCTGCAAATATATTCACGACTCTTCTTGCAGGTCTCAGAAGTGCTTCACACTGGCTTTCTATCTGTTCCAGTTCTTCAATTGTTGGGTATCGTCCAAATCCACCAGGTTTGATATTTATGCCGTGGATCTCCCTACCACCGAGAAGTTCACGGATATAATTACCAAATGCTTTGATAGTGATTCCTTCTTTGACGACTTCTCCATGCTTGCTGGCCATTCTTATAGCATCTGCATAGCCGAAGAGGTCTGGGGCAACGAGGAGATAAAGGTGTAGTGCATGACTCTCGATTAGCTCTCCAAGAAGACCAAGCTCTCTTAGTAGTGTTATCTCTTCTGGAACATTAACGCCTAAGGCCCGCTCTATTCCAAGAACCGAGGCGACACTATGGGATAGGTAGCATATAGCACATATTCTCGCCTCTAAGTCAGGCACATCCCAGTAGTGCCTGCCAAGTGTTAGAAGCTCAAAGAATCTGGGACCTTCGAATATTTTCACCTTAACATCCTTCACTTCTCCGTTTTCAATGAGGATTTCTGCTCCACCATTTCCTTCAACCCTTGTAAAGGCCTCGATCTCAATGTTCACCATCTTAGCTCACCCCGTGCAAAAGTTTTGAACTTCCTCCGGAGGTACTCTTCATCGTAGCCAAGCTCCTTGAGAATTTCGAACTCACTCGCAGGGTTGGCTTCCTTTGGTATGGGCCCTCTGCATCCAATACACCCAAGCTGGGATTTTACGCATATGGCATTGCATCCCCCGAGTGTTATCGGACCTAAACAGGGAATGCCCCTCTTGACAAGAACACACTCGTATTCATTGAGTTTGCACTCTACACATAATGGATAGTCCTTTGTTGGTGGTTCAATCCCTTTGGCCAGATTCATGAGAACCTGATAAATCTCATCCTTATCATAAGGGCAACCCGGCATAGCATAGTCAACGGCAACATGTTGAACTATTGGAGTTGAATCCAAAGCTTTCATGGGGTTTGCTTTCGTGCCGTAGACTTTTTCAAGCTTATCTCTAATTTTCCCCTCGACACTTGCTTGAACATCCCCATGAGTAGCACATGTTCCCAATGCAATGAGGTAGTTAGAATGGTTCCTCGCATAGTGGAGCAAGTCAAGATCCCTCTGAGTTGAGACACTTCCTGTTACTATCGCAATATCTAAGGTGTCGTGTTCTTTAAAGCTCGATGCCATGTGGAACTCTTTTATTTCATAGAACTCAAGCAAGTCAAAGAGTTTTTCATAGAGGAAGAGGATATTAAGTGCACAGCCCCCACAATCGGTCAGCTCAAAAACACCAAGCTTAAGCATCATATCAGCCCCCTAGTTGAAAGTGCATCCCAATAAGTGAAGACAGGACCATCTTTGCACACGTACTTAATTGAGGTGCTCGTTCCAACGATGCAGTGCCCGCATTTGCCGACTCCACAACGCATTCTCCTTTCAAGAGTCATGTAAATTCTCCCTGGAGATAACTTTCTGTCTAAGAGCTCCTTGATGACAAACTTATACATCACTGGAGGACCACATATCAAAGCATATGTATTTTCTACATCAAAGTTTTCTCCTCTAAAGAGATCCGTGACAACTCCCTTACAAACTCTTGGTGAGTAGCCCTTCTCTAGATATATACATGAAGGACTTTCCACCTCATAGGCAAGTTTCACGTGACATTTCATGTCTTCACCGTGCTTAAGGAGGTGGATCACCTCTTCTCTGAAGAGGATATCCTCGTAGGCCTTTGTGCCGTAGAAGAGGTATATATTCTCATATTTCCCCGTATCTAAGGCATACCAGAGGACAGATCTCAGAGGAGCCATTCCCAATCCGCCTGCAACCAGAATCAAAGTTGAGCCTTCCATCTTCTCCATTGGAAAGCCGTTGCCATAAGGGCCTCTAATGCCAACTATATCGCCTTCTTTGAGCTCTTGCATATATTTTGTCATTCTGCCGACCCTTCTAACACAGAGCTGGAAATAGCCTTCTCTGGTGGGAGTGGAGCATAGGCTAATTGGGAATTCTCCAAAGCCACGAATATCGACAATGACAAACTGTCCAGGTTTGTATTTGAAGTTTCTGTTGATTTCAGGATCAACGAAGCGAAGAGTGAAGAGTTTTTCTCTTGGAGTTAGTTCTTTTACCTCTAAAATCCTTGCATCATGTGTTTGGAAGGTCATTGTAATCCCTCCCTTACTTCATCAAGAACTTTAACGTGTTCTATCTTTGCTGGGCAGAATTCATCACACCGTCCACATCCAACACAGTTGAATCCGGACTCAGGGTCAAAATAGTTCTTGCAGTAGTAGCGGTGCCTGAATCTATCTAAGCGCGTGGCTCTAAAGTTATGTCCTCCAGCCACTAGTCCATGTGTCTCCATAAAACAGGAATCATAACGTCTGACCCTTACTGCTTCATAGGCATTTACCCAGAGGTCACACACTTCGTAACACCTGCATGTTGGGCAAACCATATTGCAGTTGCCACATCCGAGGCAAATTCTCTCGTATTTCTTCCATACTGGACTGTCAAATGCTAAATCGAGAATATCGGCTAGGCCCTCTTTATTTAAAGATCGCTTAACGGAGTTAGCTCTCTTCTCTTCAAATTCTCTAAAGTGATGGAAGTCTTCTTCGGTTACGTTCTCAAAAAGCTCCTCATTTTCCCAAGCTATTTCATGTCCCTTTACACTCCCGACTCTGACAAGCCAGCCATCCGGGAGTTCATGTAAAAACAGGTCAAAGCCATGCATAGCAAAATCCGTTCCTAGGCTTTTGCAGAAGCAATATTCATCTGGCATACAGCTTATGCCAATTATTATTGAGTTCTCCCTTCTCCTTTTGTAGTATGGATCAACCGGCTCCGCAAGATAAACTTTGTCAAGTATCTCTAATCCATGTATATCACAAGAATGCACTCCAAAGAGAATTATAGGCTCAGCTCCATTACTTTCTTCCCATTTACCGCCTTTAAGTTTTAGCATCTCATCTCTCGGCTTCACAAAGAACTTCTTTAGAGGGAGCATCGTTCTGGTGTAATCAAAGGCTATCTCCGAAGAGTTCTCGACGTGCTGAAAGGAGTAGATGTTTCCTTTTTTCACCGGAGCATATAACTTGCCCCATCTTTTTAGGGAGTTGAAGAACTCCTCAAAATTTTCCTGAGATAGCTTTACATATCGCAAGATAACCACCCAAATCCGTTATTCAATTTTATGTTTGTAAAGACTCGATTTAAGGATTTTTTAAACAGATGGTGACTAACCAAACGTTACAAACATATACTTTAATGTGCATTTATAAACGTCAATGTGAAAGATATCATGAGAAATGTAAGGTGATGGACATGAATATTCAATTGGAGTATATCTACCATTACGAACCGAATCCCAGTTCTCTAATTCCATTGTTGCAAAAAACCCAAGAAACATTTGGGTATCTCCCAAAGGAGGCCCTTGAGGAGATTTCCAGATATTTAAAGGTGCCACTAAGCAGGGTTTATGGAGTAGCAACTTTCTACGCTCAATTCCGCTTTGAACCGCTTGGTAAGTACGTGATAAAGATATGTCACGGCACAGCCTGCCACGTCAATGGTGCAGTGAATATTTCCCAAGCTATACGAGAAGAAGTAGGGATTGAAGAAGGTCAAACAACCGTTGATGGTCTAATAACATTAGAGAGAGTCGCCTGCTTGGGATGCTGTAGCTTAGCTCCGGTCATAATGATAAACGAGAAGGTTTACGGAAAATTAACGCCTGATAAGGTTAGAAAAATCATTAGAAATCTCAAAGAGGGGAAGCTAAATGTCTGAAATTAAGGCTATCGCTGTGGGAATGAACTCCTGTGGAATTGCAGCTGGAGCTAGAGAAACGTATGAAGCTGTGAAAGAAGAACTGGAGAAGAGAAACCTCGACATCAAGCTCAAAATAGTGGGCTGCGTAGGGATGTGTTACAGAGAACCTCTTCTTGACATTATTACCGATAACGAGATCATTACCTATGGTCACGTTACACCCGATAGAGTGCCGCGAATAATAGAAGAGCACGTTATAAACGGAAAACCCATAGAAGATTGGGTTGTCAAAAAGGACTGGTGGGAAAACGGACAAAGAAAAACCTGGGATTTTGATGGATATTTTGTAAAGCAGAAAAAAATAGTGTTAGAGAATTCAGGATACATAGATCCGGAGAACATAGAAGAATACATAGCAGCTGGAGGTTATGAGGCTCTCAAAAAGGCTTTCAAAATGAAACCTGAGGAGATAATAGATTTCATAACAAAATCCGGACTCAGGGGAAGAGGAGGGGCCGGATTTCCAACGGGCCTTAAATGGAAGTTCACCAGAGATGCTCCAGGAGATGAAAAATACATAGTTTGCAATGCCGATGAAGGGGACCCGGGTGCTTTCATGGACAGAAACGTGTTGGAAGGAGATCCGCATAGGGTTATAGAAGGGATGATTATTGGCGCTTATGCTATTGGAGCTACAAAAGGGTTTATCTATGTGAGAGCGGAGTATCCACTTGCCATAAAGAGACTCAGAATAGCATTAAAGCAGGCAAGAGAAAAAGGGTTTTTGGGAGAGAACATATTAGGAAGCGGTTTTTCCTTCGAAATTGTAATAAAAGAGGGTGCGGGTGCTTTTGTTTGTGGAGAGGAGACTGCACTGATAGCATCTATTGAAGGAAAGAGGGGAATGCCAAGACCAAGACCACCTTATCCTGCTCAGAAGGGGCTTTGGGGAAGACCAACCAATATAAACAACGTTGAAACTTGGGCAAATGTGCCATGGATAATAAAACATGGCTGGGAGGCATATGCTGCTCTTGGGACAGAAAAGAGCAAAGGCACGAAAGTTTTTGCTCTCTCTGGAAAGATCAAACACGGTGGAAACGTAGAGGTTCCGATGGGTATCACGTTGAGGGAGATACTTTATGAGATTGGAGGGGGAACTAAAACGGGTAAGAAAATAAAGGCAGTTCAGCTTGGAGGCCCGTCAGGAGGATGTATTCCTGATTATCTGTTTAATACTCCCGTTGATTACGAGAGTGTCACTGCAACAGGTGCAATAATGGGAAGTGGCGGAATGGTGGTTATGGACGAAGACACGTGCATGGTTGATGTTGCAAAATTCTTCTTAGACTTCACTGTGAAGGAGTCTTGTGGAAAGTGTACTTTCTGTCGTTTAGGAACTAAGAGGATGTGGGAACTCCTTGATAAAATTACAAAAGGCGAGGGGGCTTTGGAAGATATTGAGAAACTTGAAAAGCTTGCACCATTAGTTAAAACTGGCTCTCTCTGTGGACTAGGGCAAACGGCACCAAATCCAGTTCTTACAACTTTAAAATACTTTAAAGATGAGTATTTAGCACACATAGAAGGAAGATGTCCAGCTAAAGTCTGTAAACCTCTCATAAAATACGTTATAATTACCGAAAAGTGCACAGGTTGTACTGCATGTGCAATAATGTGCCCAGTGAAGGCCATCAGTGGAGAAAGAGGGAAGCCACACTTAATAAATCAAGAGGCATGCATAAAGTGCGGAACCTGCTATGAGGTGTGTCGCTTTAATGCAATAGAAATAACCGATGCCAAGAAGGAGGGTGAGTGAGATGGTCAAGATTACTGTCAACGGAAAGGAATTTGAAGCTCCCAAAGATAAATCCCTTATCGAGTTTCTCAGGGAAATAACTCACGTGCCTGGCTTTTGTTACACTGAGGCCTTTGACCCATATGGTTCCTGTCGTCTATGCTTGGTACAGACTCCAAGAGGGATTACAACCTCATGTACCCTCAAACCTATGGAAGGGCTTTCAATTGAGACATTGAGTGATGAAATAATAGAAATGAGAAAAACTGCTTTGGAATTAATTCTTTCTGATCACTATGGGGATTGTATCGGGCCATGTCAAAATGGCTGTCCAGCCCACAGTGATGTACAGGGGTACCTCGCGTTAATAGCTATGGGCAGATACCACGAAGCTGTAAAATTAATGAAAGAAAAATATATCCTCCCGGCAGTTCTTGGAAGAGTATGTCCGGCATTCTGTGAGGAAGAATGTAGGAGAAACCTTGTAGAGGAGCCTCTAGCTATAAGACAATTGAAAAGATTTGCTGCTGATTATGATCTCGAAAACGGCCCATGGATGCCAGAGATCCCCCCATCAACCGGCAAAAGGATTGCGGTTGTCGGAGGTGGTCCTGCAGGACTAGCATGTGCCTATTACCTGAGAACCATGGGGCATGATGTGACAATTTTTGATGCAATGCCTCATCTCGGAGGAATGATGCGTTATGGTATACCCCCTTACAGACTCCCGAAAGACGTGCTTGATAAAGACATAGCGACGGTAATAAATACGGGCATAGAGGTGAAAACCAACACTGCTCTGGGAAAAGATATTGCCTTGGAAGAGCTTAGAGAGCAATATGACGCAGTATTTCTTGGAGTGGGTGCATGGAAGAGTAGGAAGATGGGGATAGAAGGTGAAGACCTTGATGGTGTTATTCACGGCACAGAATTTCTCAGAAAGGTCAATATGGGGGAGAAGGTTGAACTTGGAAAGAGGGTCATTGTAGTGGGTGGTGGAAATACAGCTATGGATGTTGCAAGGACTGCACTGAGACTTGGAGCAGATGTCACGGTGGTTTATAGAAGATCAAAGAGTGAAATGCCTGCAAATTCGAGAGAAGTGGAAGAGGCGGAAGAGGAAGGGGTTAAGTTCATGTTCCTCACTAATCCCGTAAAAATCATCGGTAAGGAGAAAGTGGAAGAAGTTGAACTCATAAAAATGAAGCTAGGCGAACCAGACGCAAGTGGTAGAAGACGCCCGATGCCAATAGAGGGCTCAGAGTTCAGAGTAAAAGTAGATAATGTTATCCTTGCTATAGGTCAATACTGTGATGAGGAGTTCTTGAGAACCATTGGCATCGAAGCAAAACGTGGGAGAGTTCTCGTAGACGAAGTGACACTCCAAACGAATAAGGAAGGAGTTTTTGCTGGTGGAGATTTAGTATTAGGCCCATCCACGGTTATAGAAAGTATTGCAACTGGAAGAAGAGCCGCAATTATGATAGATCTCTATTTGAAGGGCAAGCTTGAAAAAGCAAGAGAGGTGCTTTTAGATCCATCAAAGCACATTGAGGAAGTTATATATGACGAAGACCTCTACAGAGTGCTCTTTGACTTAAGGCCCTACAACCACTGGAAGAAAGTAACTGAGAAGGACTATGAACATGTGGAGAGAAAGCCAAGGGTAAAGGTAAAGCTCCTTGACCCGGAAATTAGAAAGAGCAATTTCAAGGAAGTTGAACCAACAATGGATGAGGAAACAGTTCTTACAGAAGCTCAGAGGTGCATGAGTTGCGGGTGCATGGAGGTCTTTAGATGTAAGCTCAGAGAATATGCAACGCTTTATGATGCAAAACAGGATGCATTTGTAGGAGAGCAGAACAAATTTGAAATCGACGAGACTCATCCCAACGTTGTGCTAGATAACAACAAGTGTGTTCTTTGTGGCCAGTGTGTCAATTTCACCCATGAGATTGCCAGAGAAGGCATCGTAGATTATCTGTTCAGAGGCTTTAAGACGTATATTGGACCCCAGTTAGGAGAGAGATTGGAAGATCAAAAAGGAGTGTTCATTGGAGAACTTACTGACATTTGTCCTGTTGGGGCAATAACTGAAAAGCTTCCATTCGTTAAACCCGGTCCTTGGAAGACCCAGCCGGTGAAGACAGTGTGCAACGGATGTTCATTTGCATGCGAGATGAACATAGAGGTTTACAACGACATCTTGGTTAGGGCCTCAAGCAGAAAAGACTCGTGGAATGGATACATTTGCGATTACTGTCGCTTTGAAAGGCCATGGGCCCAAGACATCGCCCAGCCAATTCTGAAAGGAAATGCAGTAAGCTGGGAAGACGCTGAAAAGTTCCTAGAAGAAAAAGAATGTGCTCTAATACTCACGCCCTCTCTTACAAATGAAGAGATAATGTTCCTAAAAGAGCTAGCGGAAAGAAAGGGAATTCCAATAGGCTCAACCATTGATGGTGAGGGTTCAACCGCAACTCTTGAAGACATTAGAAATGCAAAGCGCGTCCTCCTAAAAGTTAACATAGAGAAATATCCTCTCCTAAAGCTGCTGCTGAAGGGCAAAGAAATAGTAGAAGAGGGCTACGAAGTGGCAATAATTGAAGGCCCAGCTGAGCCTATGGACGTGCCAACTTTAATCCTACACGATGGAGTGAATGCTACGGGATTAATAAAGGCAGGAGTTACGGGTATACCAGAGGCGAAAGCTTACGTTGTCATAGGAAACTCACCTGCGATAAGTAAACTAAAAGGAGAATACCTAATACTGCCAAGCGGGCTCTGGGCAGAAAAAGAAGGAACTGTCACAAACGCCTTTGGAATGGATTTGAAAGTAAAAAAGGCGAGAAAAGCACATTATGATGTTAAGAGTCTATTTAACTTTTAAGTTTGGCCTTTTGTTTTTCCTTCTCCAACCTTTTGTTCACGAAATTTTGATAAGGCCGTTTTCAAAATTTTCCATGGTGATTCTTATGGATTTCTTTGAAGTTGTTAAAAAGAGGCGGAGCATTAGAAAGTACCAAGATAGAAAGGTGCCAAGAGAATACGTGGAGAAAATTCTTGAGGTGGCTTTTTATTCCCCGAGCTCAATGAACAGGAGACCGTGGCACTTTGTGGTCGTTGAAGGTAGAGAGATCATTAAAAAGCTGGCAAATACGAGAGGAGCGTTAAGATTCCTTGAAACAGCGCCTTTGGCAATAGTTGTTTGCGGGGATGAAAAGATAAGCTCGGCGTGGGTTTTTGATGCAAGTATTGCAGCAGAACATATACAACTGGCAGCCACGGCCTTAGGCCTAGGAGCATGCTGGGGGCACGTATTGGACAGGCAACACAGTGAAGAAAAGAGTGCCGAGGACTATGTAAGAGAACTTTTAGGAATCCCAGAGCATGTTAGAATTTTATGTGTAATTGGAATAGGTTACCCCGTAGAACAAAAGCTTGAACACGATGAAAAAGAGATAATGTGGGAAAGAGTACATCTAAATGAATTTGGAAACGCTTTTAAATGACTGCAGGAATCCCGGGAACTCTTGGAAATGGCTGAACCTCAGCTATGTGCTTTGCACCAACTATGTATCTAACGAGTCTTTCAATGCCTATGCCAGCTCCAGCAGAAGGTTTGAGCTTTCCAGCCTTTGCAACCTCAAGATAGGGCCTAAATGCTCTCAAGCTTAATCCACTCTCTTTTAGTTTTCTCAATATTGCTTCATACTCCCACTCTCTTTCTCCACCACTTGAAACTTCTCCATAGCCTTCTGGCAGAATTAGATCGTAGTTTCTAAAGTGCCCGGGTCTTTTCGGATCTTCCCTATCGTAAAATTCCCTAGAAATGTCTGTTATCCAGAATGGTTCTTCCATGGCTCTGCTAGCTTCTTCATCGTCGCCAAATTCTTCTTCAATCTCGGCCATAGTAAAGCGCTTAAATGGTACCTTAACTTTGGGTAAGTCTCTCTCACCAAGTTCTTCCCAAGTTCTTGCTTCCTTAAAGAGCCCTACTATTAGTTCTTCTATAAGGCTCATAACATCGTCCATGGTTGCATAAGCTATCTCGAAATCAATTTGAGTAAACTCATACGCGTGTCTTCCATCGTCCCTATCTCTTTCTTCAAGTCTTATGTTGGGAGAAAGAACAAATATTTTCTCAAGCCCCATGGCTATAGCAAACTGCTTATGAAGAATCATACTGTGCATAAGTTTCAATCTAGTCCCATAAGCGTCTATTTCCGGAGCTCTCATTTTGCTTGAGGCCGGGTCGGGCCATAAAGGATCGGTTATAGAGCTCAGCATAACAGGTAAAAGCCATTTAAAACCCTTTTTAACAAAGAAATCGGTCAGGTAGTCTATCAATTTTGTCTGCACTCTTATTGTCTTTTCAATATCCCTACTTATTAGTTGAACAGCGTTCATGATCATCACCATTATGACAACTTCCTTAATCCTATATGTATTTTATGCAAAAAATTCTGAAGAATTGGTAAGTTCATGCCTATAAATAGGACTTAATTTGGATAATAGTCAAGCAGTTTATAAATGAAACTGACTTTATACAAGTATTACATTTTAGGACGGAAGAAGGTCATGTTATTAGAAAGGTTAGAAAAAATACTGAGAATAGAAGAACAGAAAAAAGATTTTACTGCTGTGGGCAGATGTCCTTCTCTGTTGGTGGATTTGGATTAAGGCCTTTTCTTTGCCTTATCTGCCTTATTATGTTTATTGCAAGTTCAGTTGGGACTCTCTTGAAGCCAGCATGCTCTGTGCTCCATAGGGCCCTACCGCTGGTTGCACCCCTAATTGCTCCAGCGAATCCAAACATTTCGGCTACTGGAGCCTCTGAGATAATGATCATTACTTCGCCCTCCTGTCTCATGTCAATGAGCTGTCCTCTTCTTTGGTTCATTTCTCTGCTGACTGAACCCATGTATTCATATGGAACGTTTATGACTACTTTCTGGTATGGTTCGTAAAGGACTGGGTTGGATTTCATCATTGCACAGTGAATAGCAGTTCTAATTGCTGGGTAAATTTGGGCTGGACCTCTGTGGACGTTATCCTCGTGGATTTTAGCATCTACAAGTCTGACTATGACTTTCATTACTGGTTCTCTGGCAAGTGGTCCCTCATCCATTGCCTGGTGGAAACCGTCTACAAGGAGATCCATGACCTCGTTGAGATACTGGAGACCCTTTGTGTTGTCAAGGAACATGTTTCCGTTGTAAATGTCAACAATACCTCTGGCGATTTCATAATCCATTCCTAGCTCGGCAAGCTTCTTTGCAACGACCTTCGTATCTTTTGGTCTTCCCTCAGGGATTTCACCCTCTCTAATTGCTTGATAAATTTCATCTGGCATTGGTTCGACAACAATGTAAAATCTGTTGTGCTTGTTTGGTGACTTTCCTTCTACTATTGGGCTTTGTTTTGTGATGCTTTCTCTATAGACAACGATTGGTTCTGAGACGTCAACATCAACGCCCCATTGTTCTTTGAGGTGGACTAACTTCACCTCAAGGTGGAGCTCACCCATACCGCTGAGCAAGTGCTGGCCTGTCTCTTCGTCGATCTTAACGTGGAGGGTTGGATCTTCCTTAGCAAGCTGTCTAAGGGCCTCGATAAGTCTTGGTAGGTCCTTAACGTTCTTAGCTTCAATAGCCACAGTAACAACAGGTTCACTTGTGTAGTGAAGTGCTTCAAATGGTTCGATTGGCTCTTCTGCAACGGTTTCACCAGCCATGGCATCTCTCAAACCAGTGACAGCAACAATGTTACCAGCTGGGACAGCTTCCATGTTAATTCTCTCTGGGCCCATGTAAATACCAACTTGTTGTATTCTGGCCTTCCTTTTTGCGGTTATAATGTGAACTTCTTGCCCAGTCTTTACGGTACCGCTCCAAACTCTACCAGTTGCAACTTCACCGGCGTGTTTGTCGATGATGATCTTTGTGACAACCATTACCATCTTTCCTTTTGGATTGCAGCTGGCCATTGATTGGCCAATCTCACTTTCAATCTCCCCTCTCCAGAGGTGTGGAATTCTGTATTTTTGAGCTTCTACAGGATTGGGGAGATGCCTAACCACCATATCTAAAACCACGACGTGAAGTGGGGCCTTCTTTCTCAAGGTTTTTAAGTCACCAGCGTTTGTTAGGTCGATAATGTCCTTAAATGAGACTCCAGTTTTCTTCATGTATGGGACACTAAGAGCCCAGTTGTAGTAAGCGGAACCAAAAGCGACGCTACCATCATTAACGTTTACTAACCATTTGTTTTTGAACTCAGCAGGGGCGTACTTTCTGATTAAGCGGTTAACATCAGTAATGACCCTAACAAATCTCTCTTGCATTTGTTGTGGATTGAGTTTAAGCTCTTTGATGAGTCTGTCAACCTTGTTTATGAAGAGGACTGGTTTAACGTATTCTCTAAGAGCCTGTCTAAGGACAGTCTCTGTCTGTGGCATGACACCTTCAACGGCGTCAACTACGATAATTGCCCCGTCTATAGCTCTCATTGCTCTTGTAACGTCACCGCCAAAGTCAACGTGGCCTGGAGTGTCGATAAGATTGACAAGGTATTTTTGATCTCCATACTCGTGAATCATTGAAACGTTAGCTGCGTTGATTGTGATACCTCTGGCCTGTTCTTGCTCATCAAAGTCAAGCACAAGCTGCTTTCCTGCAAGCTCTTCACTAATCATTCCTGCTCCAGCCAAAAGGTTGTCGCTTAATGTAGTCTTACCATGGTCAATGTGAGCGGCAATACCCATGTTTCTAATTCTTTCGGGTTGAAGCATCAATTCTTTAATTTCCTTAATCATCTCTTCCCTCTTTCCCATATCGCACCACCTAAAAATGTTGATCGTTAGTTCATCTCTCACTTCAAAAATTCAGTTATAAATCTTTCCATGTTTATTTTCCAAATCTTCTATCCCTCTTTTGGTACTCTCTAATTATCCTCAAGAAGTCAATCTTCCTAAACTCTGGGAAATATACATCAACAAAGAAAAGCTCACTATAAGCTATCTGGTAGATCAAAAAATTGCTTATCCTTACCTCCCCACCGGTTCTTATCACTATATCTGGATCTGTCATGTTTGGGACATAGAGATATCTTTTCAATAGTTTCTCGTCTATCTCATTTTTGTTGAGTTTTCCAACTTGGATATCATCGACAATCCGTTTCACAGCATCAACTATCTCGCTCCGTCCTCCATAGGCGATGGCTATGTTTAAATTATAGTTGTTATATTTTTTCGTGGCTTGTTCGGCTTCTTCCGCAGCTTTTCGAACATTTTCTGGTAGCAATTCTTTCCTTCCAAGGACGTTAACTCGTATTCCATATTTGTGAACTCTTCTGTCGTGAATTAATTCTTTGAACTTCTTCTCAAAGAGATCCATAAGCATCTTGACCTCTTCTTTGCTCCTGTTGAAATTCTCAGTAGAAAAAGCATATACAGTCAGTGTTCTTATCCCTAAGTCTCGGCACCATTCAAGAATCTCTTCCAATTTTTTAGAGCCAAAAAGATGGCCATACCATGGAGGTTTATTGAGAATTCTGGCCCATCTTCTGTTTCCGTCCATTATTATTGCTATATGCTTTGGAATTCTCTCAGGCCGGGACTTGACTTTTTCAAATAGGTATGACTCGTATAGGTCATACACAGGCTTAAATAAAATATGGGGAACAGAGGACACGACTCTATAAATCAGGCTCATGTTTCGTCACTCAACTCTCTTTCTCTTTTGAACATGCATTTCAGCAAGTTCCATATAAATTTCAGCATTTTTCCTGGTCATCTCAATCTCTTCTTCACTGAGCTGCCTTACAACTTTTCCAGGGACTCCAACAACTAGGCTATAGTCTGGAATCTCCTTGCCAGGAGGAATCAATGCGCCAGCTCCTACAATCACATGGTTTCCAATCTTTGCACCATCTAGAACTATTGCTCCCATACCGATAATAACATGATTCCCGATTTTTGCACCGTGGATAACTGCA
The DNA here is from genome assembly GCF_000022545.1 of Thermococcus sibiricus MM 739. Classification (NCBI taxonomy): domain Archaea; kingdom Methanobacteriati; phylum Methanobacteriota; class Thermococci; order Thermococcales; family Thermococcaceae; genus Thermococcus; species Thermococcus sibiricus. Next base: position 1,353,747 of record NC_012883.1, on the reverse strand, counting down.
TTGTGACCTACTGTGACGTACTCTCCAAGTATTGTAGGCATTCCATGGGAGGTATGAACACTTACATTATCCTGTATGTTGGAGCCTTTTCCAATGTATATCTGCTCTATGTCTCCTCTGAGCACTGCGGATGGCCATATGCTACTCTTTTCTTCCAAAACTACATCTCCGATTATATACGCATTCTCATCCACAAACGCTGTCTCGTGAATTTTAGGCCTTTTTCCATTTAGCTCATATATCACCATGATTACCACCAGTAATGGCTGAGTAAAACAACTTATAAACTTTCACACCCTAACAGAAATGTGGTGGGATGCTAATGAGGTACCGAAAAGGGGCCACTGCCGAAAGGGAACTTATAAAAATGCTTGAAAAAGAAGGATTCGCTGTTGTGAGGTCAGCTGGAAGTAAAAAAGTTGATATTATAGCTGGAAATGGCAAAACATACCTTTGTATAGAAGTAAAAACCACAAGAAGCGACAAATTATATTTAAGTGAAGAAGACATGTTGAAAATTAAAAGCTTTTCAAAAGCCTTTGGGGGAAAAGGTGTTATTGCAGTCAAGTTCATAAACAATGGATGGTACTTTTTTGATGTTTTTGATTTGAAAAAAAGTGGAAAAAATTATAAAATAAGCTTGCAAATAGCAAAACATAAAGCTAAAACTTTTGAAGAGGTTATAGGTAGGCAGAAGTCTTTAGTTGAGGTGATAGGAAGTGATTAGAAAAATTTTCATCACTATCATGCTGATTTTCTTTCTGAGTTTTACCTATTCGCCAACGAGTGCTCAAGTTCCTCTCCTCCTCCAAGTACCACAACAATATTTTGAAGCCAAGCCTGGAGAGACTGTATCTGTTCCTGTCACACTGGTTAATATCGGAAACGAGAGCATCGAGAATATAACCATTCATGTCTCTGGACCCATCGTTAAGGGTCTCCTTTATGGTCAAGAGTATATAAAAAAGCTTGAGCCCGCAGAAACTATGGATAAAACTTTGTCTATTTATGTTCAAGATGTAAGAGCAGGTGTTTACGATTTAAAAATAATTGCTAAGGTGGGGGTAACCTTCATAGAAATTCCCATTTCCCTAAGAGTACTTACCCAGATAAGTTATTCTGCAGACATCGATGTAGGAAACAAATACCTCTTTGGTCAGGACGTGATAATAACTTTGCTGGTTTCTTCTTCATCCAATGGAGTTATCTTTGGGGATGTCTCATATGAGATATACAGGAATAATAATCTAATCGCCCAGAGAAACATGAGAAACATTTTCTTATATCCAGATCCACCAAGGAATAAGTGGGAATACCCGATCTTTATCCCAAGACCCAGTGTAGGTAATTACACAGTGATAATGAGAAGTACGTTTAGAGGACTTTCAAAGACTGTTACAAAAAGTTTTCTTGTTTATCAAAGAGTTCTCAGTTATGAGGCCAAGTTTCAAAATGGTGTAATTTCTGTCAGGGTCACTGACGAGCATGGAAATGGAGTGGGAGGAATTCCGGTGAATATAGAAGGAACCCAACTGCAGACAAATTCTTATGGGACAGCATTTATTGAAGCAAATAAACCGGGAACCTATAGGATAACACTCAACTTGGATGGAAAAATAGTTGAAACTTTTGTGGAAGTTAAGAGATTGTTTTTGGACTACGAGCAAAGAAATGAAACACTTTTGATTTATGTGAGGGATTCTTCGGGTGTTGGGGTTCCAAAGGCAAGTGTAGAGGCGATAGGCCCCTTAGGAAAATCTTACGGAACAACCGATGAAAATGGAACAGCTCTAATAAACCTAAATGAGACTGGTTTTGGCAGTATTAGGATAAAAGCAGAAAATGATGCATATATTGGAGCAGAAGCTGTGGTGGAGGTTGAAAAGCCACAACTTCCAGAGACAGAAACACCCTTTCCCAGTACAACAAGCTCCACTTCAACCTCTGCAAACCAAACTACAAAACCTGCTCCACCATTGCACCCAAAGGATTATGGAAACCTACCTTTAATTTTGATTCTCTCTGCAGTTCTCTTTGGGAGCACCTCATACATAGCCCTGTTCAGACCGCTAAAATTTGAAGAACAAATGGATAAGTATTATTTTGTTAAAATAAAGGCTCCGAGACTCAGGGAAATACAAGGGTTCACTTATGAAAAGGCAATAGATGCTGTTGATGCAAGAGCAACGAAAGGTGAGGTTACAATTGAAAATGGCAAGGTGATATGGAAAATAGAAAAACTGGAACCTGGAGAAGAGGCCTTTTTGCAGGTTCTTCTCTAACTTTATTTTTTCTTGGAAAAATTTTTAAGGTACAACACCACATTAAGATAAGCATCTAAATGAAAATGGGGTGGTTGAAATGGTCAACTGGGAATTAATGCAGAGAGTTATTGAAGCGCCCGGTGTTTCTGGATATGAGTTTATGGGGATTAGAGACGTGGTAATTGAGGCTCTAACATATCATGTTGATGAAATTAACGTAGATAAGCTTGGAAATGTTATTGCCCACAAGAAGGGAGATGGTCCAAGGATTATGATTGCTGCTCATATGGATAAGATAGGTTTGATGGTTAATCATATTGATGAAAAGGGTTATTTACATGTAGTAAGTGTTGGAGGAGTTGATCCTAGAACTCTTGTGGCTCAGAGGGTTAGAATCTTTGGAGAAAAAGGAGATGTTTATGGCGTTGTAGGACATATCCCACCGCATTTAACAAAGCCTGAGGAGAGAACCAAAGCAGCCGACTGGGATACCATAGTTATTGATGTGGGTGCAGATTCAAAAGAAGAAGTAGAGAAAATGGGGATAAAAATCGGTACTATAATGGAATTTGCTCCTGCTTTCACGAGGCTTAATGAAAACCGCTTTACTACGCCATATCTAGATGATAGAATCTGTTTGTATGCCATGATTGAAGTAGCAAGAGCTTTAGAGGAGCATCAAGCCGACATCTACTTTGTGGCGAGTGTTCAGGAGGAAGTAGGTTTGAGGGGAGCAAGAGTTGCAAGCTATGCAATTGATCCAGAAATTGGAATAGCCATGGATGTAACCTTTGCAAAACAACCCGGAGATAAAGGCAAAATAGTTCCAGAACTTGGAAAAGGCCCCGTAATGGATGTTGGGCCTAATATCAACCCAAAAGTTAGAGCTTTTGCTGAAGAAGTTGCCAAGAAGCATGAGATTCCACTTCAGATAGAACCAAGTCCTAGGCCCACAGGAACAGACGCAAATATAATGCAGATAAACAGAGAAGGAGTTGCAACGGCAGTCCTTTCAATCCCTATAAAGTATATGCACTCCCAAGTCGAGCTAACTGATGCCAGAGATGTTGATAACACAATAAAACTGGCAAAACACTTCCTTGAAGAACTCAAACCCATGGACCTTGTCCCGTAACCTAAAACCTTATCTTTTCTTCTTCCTTAATTATTCTTGGTGTACTTTGGTGAAAAAAGGGGAAATTGAATACAAACTTGAACTGGCGGAAGATAGTGTTGAACGTATAAAAGATGCATTCCCAGAAACTCCAGATGAATTCTTAAGAATGGGTCTAGCAAAGGATGGAATATATAAGAGGTTAGAATTTGCGATTCAGAATATTCTAGATAGTTTTAACGAAATAATTGTTGCCCTAGAGCTTGGGCCGTCTATAGGATATAAAGACATTGTGGAAACCCTTCACAAGAATAAAATAATTGATGACCGCCTGAAGGAAAAGCTTGAGTTTTTGGTTCAGCTAAGGGATGTTTTAATCTATGATTATGACCTTATTAGTGATGAAATGGCATTTCAGAACATGGAAGAATATCTCCGGTTTGTAGAGGATGGAATAGTGTTCCTCAAATCTTTTCTGGAGGGTAGAGGGTGAAGATTGGTATAATTCCAATTGTCGCGAAAGAAGTGGATGGAGATGTGCTGAATGCAATAGAGGGCTATATAGGGAGATTTTACTCCAATTTTGGATTTGAAGTTGAGATAATATCAGAAACCAGTGTTGAAGATCTATTGTTTGTATACAACTCAGTTAGAGGTCAATTTCTTGGTAGATTTTTCCTAATAAAAATCGCTGAAATCAGGGGAATAGAGGGAATTTCAGTTGCACTGGGAATAACAGATGCTGATCTTTATGAGGAAGGGATGAACTTTATCTTTGGTCTTGCAAACCCGTATCTTAGATCGGCGATAATATCACTGGCCCGCTTGAGACCTGAGTTCTATGGTGAAGAAAATAAAGGTCTTTTAAAGAATAGAGCAATAAAAGAGGCCATGCATGAGCTTGGACATGTCTTTGGCCTTGAACATTGTCCCAACCCTAGGTGTGTGATGCATTTTTCAAATTCGATAATAGATACTGATTATAAGGGCAATACTTATTGTGAAACTTGTTTGGAGAAATTAAAAAGGAGTTTGGGGTGGAAGGATGATAGAAATTGAGCTTAAGGGCTATGCAGATGATAGGGTGTTTAGAAATATAAGAGAAGCTTTTGAGTTCATGAGGAAGGAAATTCATGAAGATATGTATTTTAGTCATCCGTGTAGAGATTTTTCCAAGACTGATGAAGCACTTAGAATTAGAATTAAAAGATTTAATGGGCATTTTGAAGCCCTGCTTACATATAAAGGGCCAAAGATTGATAATATCTCAAAAACGAGAAAAGAAATAGAAGTTACCATAGATAATGTAGATGCATACATTGAACTCCTCCATGCATTGGGGTTTAGGGAAGTTTTAACTGTAAAGAAGAGCCGGGAGAAATATTATGTGGAAAAAGGTGTTACAATAACACTCGACGAAATTGAAGGCTTAGGAAAGTTTGTTGAGATAGAAAAACTGGAGACAGATGAAAGAAACATTGAGAATGAAGTTAAGAGACTATTGAAGATCTTGGAGTCGCTTGGGGTCAAACAATTTGAGAGAAAGTCATATTTAGAGCTTTTAATGGAAAAAACTAACCTTTCAGAAAAGTCCTAATAGCATCAACAAGCTCCCTATCATTGAGAGCTGCTCTCTCCAAAAGGCCTTTTTTCTTTAATTCTGCGCCTATCTTCACACTTGTAGGGATTTTAATACCAAGATTCCTTAAAAAGCCTGCTTCCTCAAATACTTCTCTTGGTTTGCCTTCCATAACAAGTTCTCCTTTATCCAAGACTATTAGGCGATCGGCAAAGTCGAAGAGGTATTCTGTATTGTGCTCCACGAGAATTATGGTGATACTTTGTTCTTTGTTAAGAAGTGTTATGAGGCTCAAAACTTGTTCCCGGCCTAAGGGATCAAGCTGGGATGTCGGCTCATCTAAAACAAGTATTTGGGGTTTCATGGCTAAAACACTTGCTATTACGAGCCTTTGCTTTTGCCCCCCACTTAAATTGGGTGGAAACTCATTCTCAAGTCCTTCAAGCCCGGTAATTTTCAAAGACCAGTAAACCCTTCTTCTTATTTCCTCCACATCAAGCCCTAAATTTTCAAGGGAAAAGGCTACTTCCTCTTCCACTGTCATATTGAAGAGTTGTGAATCTGGATTCTGGAGAACAAGCCCTACAAGCTTTGAAAGTTCCGCCACACTGGCCTCTTTGGTGTTATACCCCTGAACAAAGACATTTCCATTAAATTCCCCTTTTATTGAATGCGGGATTATACCATTAAAAGTTAAACATAGAGTGGATTTTCCACTCCCACTGGCCCCTAGAATGCCTAAAAATTCCCCCTTCTTGACTTTTAAGTTTATATTTTTCAGGGAGTATTCTTTGGCACCTGTGTATTTGAAGCTTAGTTCTTCTACTCTTATCATCTTCACTTCCTCTCTACAACTCTAGGCAATATAAAGACCATACCAAATATGAATACTAGGGTCGAGAATATCTCAAGCCTTCCTATCCACATGTGGAGAATCAGGAGTATCTTGACATCAATGGGCAAAGCTGTGGAGGTTATTCCCACGCTCAATCCGACATTTCCTTGGGCTGATGCCACTTCAAAGAAAGCATCTGCCAAGCTTGCACCAACTCTAACCATTGTCCAGACAGTACCCGTGAGTAGGAGGGCAATGTAAGTCATTGTGAAGCCTAAAACTTCTTGAAGGTCTTCTTCTGTGAAGACATACTCTCCAATTTTTCTTTTTATCACTGCCCCCTTCGGAAGTATTGCCTGTTCTATGGTCCATTTTAAACTCTGAAAAGTTAGTGTTATACGGATGAGCTTGATACCACCAGCAGTACTTCCTGCACCGCCACCAACAACCATGAGGAACCCTATAAGAAGCTTTGCAAGTTCGGGATATTTACTCAGATCAGTAATGGAAAACCCAGTACAGGTAACTGCAGAGGCTGCGTGAAAGATTGCCTCTCTAAAGGAGTGTGCTATTGTAAGACCAGCTTGAGTAGTTAGTGCATATCCTATTAGTGCCACAGCCGGGGTTAAAAAGAAGAACATATATTTGACTTGGATGTCTCTAAAAAACGACACCGGGGACTTTTCCTTGAACATTTTATAATGAACCGTGAAGTTAGTGGCACCCATTATCATTAGAAATATTGTTATGGCCTCTATACTCAAACTGTTAAAGAATCCAACACTTAAGTCGTGGGAGCTCATACCACCAGTCCCAACCCCTACCATTGAGTGGATTGTAGCATCAAAGAGTCCCATACCATTCGTGTAATAAAGGTAAATTCCGAGAAGTGTAATGACGGTATAAATCTGAAATATTATTTTAGAGGTGTTGACTAAGTTTGGGAGAATCCTCTCGGTTCTTGCCTCTGCTTTGTAAAGTCGTGCAGCAGCAACTCCTGGACGGATCAAAATAGTTAACGCAACTAAAACAATACCAATTCCTCCAAGCCACTGCATCCAGGCTCTCCAGAAAAGTATTACATGTGGATAACTCTCTAAATTACGCATCATTGTTAGGCCTGTTCCGGTCCAAGCGGACATGCTTTCAAAATAAGAATCTACAAAACTCATACCAGCGATTTTCATAAAGGGAATCACACTCACAAATGACGCAAAGAGCCAGACAAATGCAGCTGAAATCATTGCTTGTCTTAAGTTAACGTCCTCCACGCGTTCTGAATGTCTTGCAAGCCATGCTCCACCTATGATACATGCAATTCCCGGAAAAACGAAGTAGTAAACATATTTTATCTCCTCAATATAAACCCATGTAATCAGGATTGGGATCAGGTAAGCAACCCCAATGCCCTGAAGAAGCGCACCGATTAAATTTCTTATTACAAAAATATCATCTGCAATATTGATGTATTTTCTGACTTCTAACATTGGGTCACCACATAGTTTAAAGAGAAAAGGGCATTAAAAAATTTTCGAGACAAATGGGGGAAGTCTTTTTAAAAATGCACTTAAAATTAAGTTAGGTGGTGGCAGTGGAAGAAAAACTTGAAAAATTACTTAAGGCTGGAAAGATCACCAAAGAGATTAAAAAAGAAGTTTTACACTTAATAAAACCTGGAACCTCTCTTTATGAAATCGCAGAATTTGTAGAAAAAAGAACAGTTGAGCTTGGGGGTAAACCTGCTTTTCCATGCAATCTTTCTATCAACGAGATTGCAGCCCATTATACTCCGTATGATGGAGATAAAGTCGTCTTAAAGGAAGGAGACTATTTGAAGGTTGATTTGGGAGTTCATGTAGATGGTTATATAGCTGACACAGCATTTACAGTAAGGGTTGGAATGGAGGAGGATGACCTTATTGAGGCCTCAAAAGAAGCTTTGGAAAATGCAATAGCCGTTATAAAAGCAGGAGTAAAAATAAATGAAATTGGAAAGGTTATTGAAGAGACAATAAGAGGCCATGGGTTTAATCCAATAGTGAATCTCAGCGGTCATGTTATAGAAAGGTACAAACTGCACACTGGGATCTCAATTCCAAACATCTACAGGCCCCATGATAATTACGAGCTTAAAGAAGGGGATATTGTGGCCATAGAACCCTTCGCAACTACCGGAGCGGGGCAGGTTATAGAGACGCCACCTACTTTAATATATATGTATATTAGGGATAGGCCTGTGAGACTCCCCCAAGCTAGGACTCTTTTAAGCTATGTGAAGAAAAACTTTTCAACACTTCCCTTTGCCTATCGCTGGGTGCAAAACCTTATGCCAGAAGTGCAGCTTAAGCTAGCGTTAATCCAGCTTGAAAAAGTCGGTGCTTTTTATGGATATCCAATTTTAAAGGAGATAAAAGGAGGAATTGTTTCTCAAGCTGAGCATACGGTAATAGTGGAGGAAGATGGAGTTTTAGTAACTACTTAACTACCTTTTTTAAATTACTTATAGAGAAAGATGTTACTGTTCGGATAACTTTTGCATCACCATTGAAACTATTCAGATCTCTTGTTCATTTTTGACCGTTATTGGCTTGTATGTTGACCACTCTATTATTGATTGGTGATGATGAGATGTTTGAAGGTTTAAGAAAATTTTGGATTGGAGAGAAAAAGCCGGAACTCAAGAAAGAATACGCAAAGTGCGAGGTAATAAACTTTCAGAGAAGGATAATTTGAAGGTAATGCTTACTTTAGCGGTAATTTAGGCCTTTTTGGCCTTCTTTCCTCTGGAACTTTAAGTTTAGCCCGCACTTACCCTGACAGTACCGAAAAATTTAAAGCGAATTTTTAATATTTGAATGTATGCATGCTTCATCAGGACGTGGCATAATGTCAGAGATTGAAGAGTTTTATAGATTGCTTGATAGTTTGAAGTGGGGAGAAACAGTACTCTTAGAGCATGATTCACTTACTTCATCAGTTCAAGGGCTTTATTATATCATAAAATGGAGTATGGAGAGAAATTATCCAGTAGTTGTGGATGACTTCTTGGATACCTTTTATCTTTATGCTACGCACATGAAGCTTGCAGGGTTTAACACGAGTATTTTAAACAATGTGAAAGTCATTAAATTGGGAGGGAAGTTAAAAGTTGGGGACATAGTAACAAGACTTCCCGTAAATGAACCAGAAGTTTATGAAAAGAAGTATGCTGAAGTTACGGGCTCGCTTTTTAAACAAGGAAAAGTTATTAATCCTGTGTTGGGCTTTGAGAGATTATTAATGTTTACCAACTCAAATCAAGAGATTCTAATGGAATTAAATGCTGTATTGGAATATATTGGAAATGAAAAAAGGATTGCTTTTTATATCATTAACGAAGAGGTAATTGAAAAAAGCAATCCTTGCATCGAATTCTTGCTGAGGGAGATGGCTACTACAGTAATAAAAATAAGTAAAAAGGAATCTCGAACTGTTTTTAGCATATTAAGGTCAGTAAATAATGAGATTGATGGAAAAGAGATCATCTTCTCATGATTTTCACTCTTTTCTCGGCATTGGCGCCGGGGCGGGGATTTGAACCCCGGCGGGACAAAGCCCAGTGGATCTCGAGTCCACCGCCTTCCCTGGCTAGGCTACCCCGGCGCTCGAAGTATACTATCAAAGAGGGCCTTATAAACATTGCTCACAAGAATAGAAACTCCAAATAGAAAAAAGAATATAAAGCGGAAGATCACTTCTTCTCGTCGGATGAAGCTAATCCATAAATAAGTAGGAGTGGAAAGTCCTCTAACCCGATTTTTCCCTCAATTAACTTTTTTCTAATGAGCTCTCTAAGATCCACCATACATATCACCTCCGGCCACGAGAAAAGCCGTGGATTTATAAATTTTCGTGAACCAAAATAGATTCCAATGTATACAAAAGCGCATTAAATAATAAAAATGAAAAGCCCTTAAGATCAGCAAACTCTGGGCACTGGATCTCCAACAGGTGGCTCCAAGAATCTTTTTCCACCTATACCCGTCTCAAGAAGAACCTTTCCAATATATTGATCAGTTACTTCCCCTATTATAGCTGCTTCCCTTCCGAGTTTGGTTTTTCTCATAGCCTCCAAGGCATCTTCAGCAAACTCTCTCTCAACTATCATTACAACTTTCCCTTCGTTTGCCACTTCATAGGGGTTTATGCCGAGCATATCACTTGCAGCTCTTACTTCGGGCCTCACTGGGATATCACTCTCCCTTACAAGAATTCCAACATTGCTCTTTCTTGCTATCTCATTTAAGGCATTGCTTAGACCACCTCTCGTGGGATCTTTCATTGCATGGATATGCTCCCAACCTATGACTTTTGCGACACTTTTTACAACTTCCCATATCGGTGTCACATCACTTTTCAACTCTGTTTCAAAGCCTATACCTTCTCTATGACTCATTAGGGCTATCCCGTGATCTCCCACAGTGCCACTTATTAAAACGACATCCCCTATTTTTGCCCCTGAATCACTTATTGGTCTTTCAGCAATTCCAATTCCCGCGGTGATTACGAATATTCCGATTTTATCTTCTACCACTTTTGTATCTCCAGTCACTATCGGAACGGGCACCTCTCGAGCTGTTTCATCCATTGATTTCAAGATCCTCTCAAAGTCCTCGCCATCGAACCCTTCCTGAATTATCATTGAGTTCGCTAAAGCCAAAGGCTCCGCTCCCATGACGGCCAAGTCATTCACCGTGCCACTTACCGCTAGTCTTCCCACGTCTCCTCCAGGAAAAAATAGGGGCTTAACTGTATGACCATCTATGGTGAATACCAAATGTTTATTTCCAAAAGGAATCGTCGCTCCGTCATCCAAAGCCTCTAGCCCGATTCCACCAGCCGAGTTCAGGGTTACATTCTTCAAAATGACCTCTTTAATAAGCTCTTCCATTAATTCGCCACCAGCTCCATGTTCCAGCTTAATTTTCATAAATTATCACCCTCTAAGCTTGATTCTGTTTATGCTTTGCTTGGTCTTTATAACCAACAGATAGTTTAAATACTTTCTGAAGGGAGTATTTTAAAGGCATTTTAATCCCCCATTTTTAACCCATACTAGAAGGAGCAACCTATAAAACAGATATGTAGAAACCAGAGGATAAATTAAACTCAGCAAGTGAGTGCCGTAGTATGAAACATAACCAGCATATGGAACAGAAAAGACCAGTTTTCCTATTATATTTTCCCTGCTCACGTACCAAGCGTCGGCATATCTTCTGTTGTCCCCTTTTGTGATGTAAACAATTTGGCCTTTTCTCTCTTTTATGTCTATTACTCTATGGAGCACTTTGTATTTCTTTTTCGAAAGCTCTACCTCATAAAGAATGACATCGCCAATCTTAATATCACTCTCTGGAGATACTATTACTAAGGAAAAGGGCGTTATTTCCGGTTCCATGGAATCCGTTAAAACCACCAAACTTTTGAATCCAAGCATGTGGAGAAGGATGAAGAGCACGAGTCCAAAAAGAAGGGTATAACTTAACAGGGTTTCCAGAAACTTCCTCATTTTCCACACCTCAAAAAATTAAAAGAGGTTAAAGAAGTCATGGGCCTTGGACAACAACGGCGACATTTTCCACTTGGCTTATTTGGACTTGTGTTGGAAAGTTTATTGGCAGAGCTGTATTCATTGGAAGATCAACACTTGGAGTATAACTCCCAACTGCAAGTAAATTACTTGAGCTGTCATAAAGCTTTACATAAATTGTTGAGCCTGCTGAAACATCCTTGTCAAATGAAACCTCTACTCCGGTTATATAATCGGGATTAGTACTGTTAAGCAGGAATTTAATATTTCCATTGTCCACAGGAGAAGTCACCGGGGCAGAACCTTCACCAATGTTCTGCACGTTTAGGTTTATCACTGGGACTGCCAAGGCGGCGTTTACTAACAAGAATGCAAACGCCGATAACATTGCCAACACTCTCTTATCTCTACCTAACAACTTCATCTCTTTCATTCTATCACCTCCCTGTTGTTTAGCGGAATTATGCTGAATAAATTCCTTTAAAAATTTATCCAACGACAAATAGTAAAAAACCAACGATTTATATTAATAAACATTCCAAGGCCTCATTTAGCTATTTAAACCAAAACTTGTCAAAAGGTTTATAACGGCGGAAAAACGTTGGATGTAGTGGGAAAAATCATGAAAAGGAGCATATTAGCCTTTATGATTTTCATACTTTTATTGCTATGTCCCCTTGCTTTTTCCTATACCTATATCCACCTAGCTCCTCAGCAACTTGGAGAAGGGAGAGTTTATATATGCAAACTTCCAGTCAATTTGTTACTTTTCGAAGCAAACAAAGAACACCCCACAAAGATCTTAATAGACCCACAAAAGGTGCCGCTCTGGAATAGAAAGGGGAAAGTGTATGTAACTTCGGATGAAAATGGCACTAATCCTCTATATTATTGGGTAGAAAACTCTACTACAGTTCTGGTTAGCATTCCTCCAACTAATGATACAACCATTAAAATTTTTGTCTGGTACTGTGCCATTGAGAACCCATATCAAGAATATGAGGACAATACAAAGTTCTTGGAGATTCATGAAATCCCCTACTCTCTTGAGAACACTACAGTGTACTTCAAGTTTGAATAAAAAGAGTTAAAGCATGAGGTCTTCTCTGGTTAAATATCCCTCCAAGTAGAGGCCTCCAAGGAATGCCTGACCAACATTTATGCCGTTGTCTCCTCTTGGCACCTCGTGGGTAGTGTAAAACCTGAGATTGTTACTCTCCACTATCTTTCTAATAGTCTTGACGATTAGCTCGTTGTAAGCTACTCCGCCGCTGAGGGCCACGTTTTTAATATCGAACTCCTTAGCTTTCTCAACCGCTATTTCTCCAAAGGCCCTTCCCAAAGCCAAGTGAACGGAATACGCAATATCTGCAGGATTTGTTCTGCTTTCTAAAACCTGTCTAAAGAGTTCTTCAACCTTGAGTTCTTCTCCTTCAACTGGAACCCTAAATCCTAGGTCGTTCTTTCCTCTAAACGCGACGCCTTCAAGCTTCATCGCAGGTTCTCCCTCGTAAGTCCGCTTATAGGCAACGTTAAGAAGAACGGCAAATGCATCAAGAACTCTTCCCGTAGAGGAAGCGTAGCTAACGTTTATGTCCCTAGCAAGCTGATTTAGGATAACATTAAACTCAACTTTGCCATACCTTAAATTGTCAATGGCCCTTGGACAGCATCTTCTTACAAGCTCTTCTACCTCTTCCACACTGTATATCTTGTTTAAAATACCAACCAGAGCCCTAAGTGGGTAATAACTAGCTAAATCGCCCCCAGGAAGAGAATAGTAACTGATGTGTGCCAGCCTTTCAACATCTTCATAACTGAGGTAGATAACTTCCCCACCCCAAGTGTGCCCATCGCTTCCATAACCAACGCCATCCAGAGCTATGCCTATAACTTCATCAAGTTTATTTTCGGCCATTACAGAGGCAACGTGAGCATAATGGTGTTGGACTTGAAGGAACTCCACCCCTTCCTCTTCCGCTATTTCCATGGCGAGCTTTGTGGTATTGTAGAGGGGATGCATATCGGCAACGATCAAGTCCAAGTTTTGAACCCTTAGAATCTTCTTGAAGTGCGAGATAGCCCCTCTCATAAACTCCAGCACTTCAACCTTCGACGTGTTCCCTATATATTGACTTGGATACACCTTAGAATTTTTTGCAATGCCAAAGGCATTCATGAGTTCTGCACCAACTGTCAGTCCGTTATACTCAAATGGAATCTCAATAGGTAATGGCACAAAACCTCTGCTTCTTCTTATTACAGCTCTCTTTCCATCAACAAATCTTATCACGCTATCATCGGTTCTGTTGAGTATTTTTCTATTGTGAAGAAGGAAATAATCGGCCAGTGTTTTCAATTCTTTAAGCGCCGTTTCATTATCTATAACCATCGGCATTCCGGGATAATTTGCTGAGGTCATGACATAAACCGGACTCTTTGAGTAGTGGAAAAGTATATAGTGGGTTCCAGCATAGGGCAGCATGACCCCTATTGTTGGAAGCCCCGGAGCCAGGGTCTCCGGTAGTGGGAATGGCTCCTTCTTTCTCAGTGCCACTATGGGTTTTCTATAGCTTGTGAGTTCTTCTCTTTCAATCTCACTAACTATAGCAAAGTTCTCTATTGTTTCCAGATCTTTGGCCATTATTGCAAAGGGCTGTTCGGGCCTTAGGATTCTTTTCCTGAGCTCTCTTAATGTCTCCTCATTGGTGGCATCGCAAGCTATGTGTATCCCACCAATGCCCTTTATGGCCACTATATGCCCTTTGTCTATTAATTCTGCAGCCCTTTTTAGAGGGTCACCTGTTATCTCCTCTCCTTCATTAGTGTAAAGGCGATAGCTTGGCCCACACACAGGACAACAAACTGGCTCAGCATGATATCTTCTATTCAGCGGATCCTTATACTCGCTCTCACAGTAATCACACATATCAAATTCTCTCATGGTTGTGTTAATTCTATCATAGGGGAGATCTTCGATTATAGTAAATCTAGGCCCGCAGTTGGTACATACTATGAATGGATACATATAGCGCTTATCCCTCGGATCAAAAAGCTCTCTGAGACAGTCATCACATATGCTAACATCCGGAGGTATAACTGAATCGCCCCCTTCTCCACCGTTAGAACTCTTCTCAATGTAAAACCTATCAAAGCCTTGAAGTGGAAGTTCTTTTGTTTTTATCTTTTCCACTCTCGCTAGAGGAGGTGCCTTATCCTTAAGAGCTTTTAAAAAGGCCCTTATATCCTCTTCCTTACCTTCAACAACAATCTCAACTCCCGCATCACCGAGATTTTTAACATATCCCCTCAAGCTGTGTTCGTGAGCAATTCTATAGATGAAGGGCCGGAAACCAACCCCCTGAACAATTCCCTCAACGTGAATGTGATAAGTTTTCACTACTCCCACCTATTCCAAAATCGAAAAAAGGGCATTTATACCTTTTCAAAACCAAAAGTTAAAAACTAATGAAGGGTTTTTAACCCAAGGTTGCTAGACTAAAGATTTAACCAGCAAAAAGACTAAAAATGTCAAAAAGGATATTTAAACGGTGCATCCATATATGTATATCATTGTAGTTTACGACGTGAACGTTTCTCGGGTGAATAAAGTGAAAAAATTCTTAAGGCAGCATTTAATCTGGGTTCAAAATAGTGTCTTTGAAGGAGAAGTTACACTGGCCGAGTACGAGAGAATTAAAAAAGGAATTAAGGAACTTATTGATGAGAATGAAGACTCTGTGATTATTTACAGATTAAGAGCAAGGCCAAAAAGAAAGAATTTAGGGATAGAGAAAAATCCAGTTGAGGATATTATTTAGAGCATATTGATTTGAAAATACAGTTTTTGCATTCCCATTCAAACCGTGGTTCTGGATCTTTGGGAAGTTCTCCATTTTCTATGGATTCAATGAGTTTAACAATACCTTTGGCTCTTTTCAGGAACCCTTTAAACGCTTTTGAGTCCTTTTTGATCTCAAGCTTTTTCCATGGTATTAACTCATTATGTCGAAATATCCAGAGATGTCCGAATTCCGCATCAGGAAGTATGTTTAGATACGCATTTAACTGCTCTGTATAAGCGTTCAACACACTCTCCTCATCGACCTCATCCAGATTCTCGGGAATTTTTTCATAAGACCAATCACTAAGGAACTTAAACTCGAACACGTGCTCCCCTATTACAAGATCTATCCTACCAGTTAGAAGCCATCCATCCCCCAGCTCATATGAGACTTCTTTTTCTATCTCAGGAGTAGCCTCAATATCACCCTGCAGATATGACCATGAATCCTTGATAAGCCCTAAAAGGCCCATGTGGAGTACCTGGCCTAAGATCCTTTCCTTGTTTTTTTCTCCAAAAAATCTAACGTCATATCGAGTGGTTAGGGCTGCTTTCAAAGGGCAAAAAGAAACAGAAGTCACACTGATAGTTCTTTTAGGCCCCCTGATATTTCCATATTTAAGGAGGTTTTCCAGTCGCCTTCCAAACTCTTCTATGTCCTTCACCCCCTAAAACCACGCCACTAAGGGGTTATATTCTTGAGTTCCAACAAGATGCTTAATTAATTTATATGCTTCAAGTCTTATTAGTCTTTGCTTGGTGACATTTTTCTTTAGTCTTGGATGTCTCACGCTTTTTTGCATCTCCTCATTGAATGCTTTAAGAACAATCTTTTTGCCCTTATCGTTAAGCAAAACTCCATTCAGATCATTCCTGAAATGCTCCTTCTTAATTATTCCCTGCTTCACAAGTCTGTTGGTTATTCTATCGGCAATTATTGGCTTGAAAATCTCACTTAAGTCCAAAGCAAGGGAAAACCTCCTCTCACCGGGTTCATGTAAATAGCTAATGGTCGGACTTAGTTGGGTGTTGTAGAGCTCGCTAACTATTGTCGCATAAATCCGAGAATTGAGAAAGCTTATTAATGCATTAATCTCATTTTGAGGTGGTCTTCTTGTTCTTTTCACAATTTTGAAGTCTTCGGGAAGGGTTTCGTCCCACGAGGCATAGTACTCTTGCCTTACCCTTGCTTCAACGTTCATTACTTCTGAAATTTTCTCTACAGCTTCAAGTTCATTTAGGAATTCATTGAAAGATACTTTCATGCCCCATTTCTTCAGATTTTTCTCCATGTTCTTGACCCCACCGACTACGAAAAGCTTTGCCAACTTGAGTCTCTTTTCTCTGTCAAGATAGTGTTTGGCCTGCTTAATAAGTAGATCTCCAGAATTAAGACTCTCCCTTGGATAAAATGAGCCATCATAGTATCCATAGTGGTTGAAGAAGTGCACAGCTATGCCTTTCTGGGCTAAAAAGTGCAGTGATTGGGAGGTTATGTTTACGTGGCCATAGATGTAGATGTCGTAAATTCCTTCAACCGCAAGAGGCCTTTTGCCTTGGGCGTTTTCAAAGTAGAGAGTGTTTTCCCTTCGTGAAAGAGTTCCATCAGAGAGCAAAGTTAGAGGGCGCCTCCTCATATTATCACACCCAACACAAGTCATAATAGGCGCATTTTTTGCATTTTCTTGATTTTACGGGAGAGGGAGGTGCAGAAAGAGATTTTATCCGCTCAGCTTCGTTTATAGCCTCTTCTACCTCCTCTTCATGGCCATCGAGTATTATTTCTTTTGTTTCTCTGAGCTTTGGATAATTGAGAATAGCTTTTGCTCTAATGCCAAGTACTTTGAGATAGTAGAGGTAGTAAAGGGCCTGCATTTCGTGGGCCTTTTCCATTGATTTGCCCTTTTTAACTTCGTGAACTTCTATGGTGTTTCCTCTTTTGATGAAGTCTATCTTTATGCTCCCGATTTGGACTTCTTTTTCCTCTCCAAAGTAGCTCCTTTCGTGAAGAAATTTTCCCAGATCCACGTATTCGCTTTCTTGCTCCATAGTTATGCCCTTAGAGAAGTACCAAAGCTTGGTCGGGCAGATGAAGAGGTAGTTTATTTCGGTACCACGGATGAGGAGGACGTTTTCTGGGTAGGTTTCCATTTTGATCACCATTTATCATTACAAATTGATTTGTAACAAATGAAACTGTAATTTTTGTTACTAGATTTTTGGTATAATTACACTATCTCCTCTTTCTCACAAACATTAATCTCATTAATAAATTCAGATAGCTTTCCAGAGTCGAAGTAACCAACTTCATTTGAATAGAGAAATCTTGAACTAGACAGTACTGGTAAGTTATGGTACATGCTTAGAAAACTATCATCGAAAAACAGCCACCATATTGGGATTGGAGTGAGATATTCTTTTATTTTTTGAAGTTTGTACTTACTACTGCTAGCCAATATATCGGCAATCTTGTCAATAAAACATTCTGGAATGACTAAGATTGTGTTTGTTTCCCTGAAATTAAGGATTTTATCTAGCTCTTTATCGTTTAAATCTATTGAGAAAAAGTATCTTGTATCATTATCCCATTTTTGAAGGTATTTGTCAATCTCTTTTAACTTGGTTTTATCTAGTTTTAATGAACTCTCTTTAAACTGCTCTATTAGTTCAAATTCTGTTTTAATATTTCCATCAAACTCTTCTAAAATGGTTTTTGCTAAGCTTAACTCGTCTAAATCGTAGGGATAACGTCTTTTATCCACTAATTCGGATGGTTTTAGGATTTTTACATTTTCATTATTTGTAAAGGTTGAATACCTATTCACTCTTCCGAACCTTTGAATTAATGAAGATAGTGGCGCAAGTTCTGTGAATAGATAATCAAAAGACATATCAAGACTCACTTCGGCAACCTGTGTAGAGACAAAAACAAAACCTTTGGGTATTCTTGAGAGCCATTCTAATTGGGTTTCTTTTTCCTTTCTGTCTTTGTATGTAAATCTTGAGTGTAGAAGAAGTGTCTTCTTGATTTTATAGTGACGTTTTAGTAAAAGATATAGTTTGATAGCTTTTTCTACTGTGTTACATATAACTAGTACATTTCCATCCTGTGCTTTTTTTGCTATTTCCTCAAGGATAGCAGGACTAACAATATCTTCTTCGTTAATGGAGTACATATATCTCCTTTTTCTTTTATATTCTTCAGTAAAATCAAATGAAATTGGAGATATATAAGAGCTGACTAGGTTTTCTAACGCTGGATGCACAGTAGCTGACATAAATACTGTTTTGATATTATAGTCGAACTCCTGATTATATTTCTGTATGAACTTCAGGAGGATGTATAGTCCACTTATTGGATAAAGATGAAACTCATCAAAGATAAATATTGAATTTCTAAAGTGGAATCTTTTGAGGAAATACTTTCCTACGTGAAGGAAAGTTAAAACTATCTGGTCAAGCGTTGTTAAAGTAACAGGACTCATAAATGATCTTGAAATAAAAAGTTCCCAATCAACACTTCTTTCATAGTCTTTCTGTTTTGCTACTTTTTCAACATCGGCAAAATAATAATTATCCTCAACCTTCATTTTCAGGATTTTTTTAATTGTTTCTTTCATTTTCCTTATTGATGTTATCGTTGGAAGAACATAGATTATATGAGTTGGAGTTTTGGTAGAGGCTATTGTTAAAGAGGCAAACGTTTTCCCCCATCCAGTAGGGGCTGAGAATAAGATATTTTCACCAGAGTTTGCCATATTCAGGAATAGTTCCCACTTTTTCTCATTAAATTGTAACCCTTTATCTTTTACATATCTTTGTAATCCTTGTTTAATATCTGTTTCTCTAAAAGAAGGTTTCTCTTTAATAATTTCGTTTTCACTTTCAAACATTGCTGAAACAATGTCTGCGGTCTTAAAAATTCCAAAGAGATCCACATAAATCACATTTTCTCTTTTGTTCTTTTCAATAAATTCATTAAACTGTTTCGTTTCTTGATAAATTAAACGAAATACACTATTGTAGTCAATAGGGAACTGTATTCTTCCAAGGACATTTTTAGCTAGATAATTTGGATGCGAAAGAATTGGAGTTAAATGGGAATGATGCCTTAAGATGAAATAAAATATTCTAGGGTCTTTAATGTTAGAATGTCTTAAAAAGAGGTAAGCTGAAAGTGCAGAATGAGGAGGTTTTTTCTTTTTAGTTATATCCCATTTTGGATTTAGCTTCCCTAAATCGTGCCACCATGCTAATGTTTTTAATACTTTTTCATATTCTTGTAGTCCGTGCTTTTTTGCTAGACTCTTGGAAACTCTAATAACTTCCTCAATATGTTGCTTTAATGATTTTTCTTGTTGCTCGTTTTTATGTGATGTTTTTGAGAGAGTATCCAATCCCAAATTTGGTAGCATTTTTTCATTTATCATTAAATCACCATAAATGGGGGATATAACGGAACCCCCCCTATAGTTGGAATCTTTTGTTTTAGATTCAATTCAACATTCCATCCCATAATAACGAATTTAGGTTTACCAGAATACACATAGGGGAGATTATAAACGATTCCATTATCTAATATTCTCAATGAGTTTAATAATGGTTGAGGCACGTAGGAATCTTTTATAGTATCTTTTTCCTCATATTCATCATATAGCTGAGGGGTTTCAATTTCTGAGATAATGAACTCACTTATTCCACCATATGGTACAAACTCAAAATCAAAAGTTCGGACTCGCTCATAGAGATTATTAATGAGTTCCTGTTTACCCCAAATTGCAAAGCGATATTTTGGCTTTACTAAAAGCATAAGTTCTTCAGTAGTCCTGACTTCTTGTCCTCTCTTTAACTTTAACAACTGTGCATTTTCTCTTGCAATTCCCTTTATGCTAAGCAACTTAGCACCTGCTTTAAATTGGTTTCTCTCTCGAAGGTATGCCTCTCTACCTTTTCCAAGAATAGAAAAGAAGAATCCAAGGACTGTTGTTGGTAATGGTATTAAGTAAGATGTTCTGCCTTTCATAGTTGTATGAACCTTAAAGTGTGCCAAGTCAAATAAAACATCAATTGTCACTCCTTTTTCCATACTCCACTCACCAGCCAAGTTGCCAGTTTTTCAATATCCTTTTTAGGAACTAAGCCTTTTTTCAAGTCATATGTTTCCAAGAATTCTTTTCCTTCAGTAATTTGATAAGGCACAAGTTCTTTTTTGAAATGATATTCTTCAAATGCTTTCCAAACAGGATATAATCTTTCTCCAGCATAGATTATTGTCGAAATATGCTCTGCCATAGCGAAGTAGTTTGTTCTCCTAGGATATGCCCAACCTTCATTTAGCAAAATTTCCAATAATGCACTAACTCGTCTTATCCTTTCTTTTTCAGGAAGGATATACGTAGTACCTTGCTTTGTTATCTTGCCTTCTTTAGCGTATTCATCCCATTTTTTAACCTGGTCAGTCTTTTCATTTTCACTAAATATTCCTACTCTTTCTGTAATTACAATTTTCATAAGGCCAATAAAGTCAGCAACCTCTGTCTCAAATGGTGTTGGATTTGTACTTCCCATCTCTCTTGGAAATCTGCCTCCAAAGTCAATTTGTATCGGCGTATGTTCTA
Source organism: Thermococcus sibiricus MM 739 (assembly GCF_000022545.1). NCBI lineage: Archaea > Methanobacteriati > Methanobacteriota > Thermococci > Thermococcales > Thermococcaceae > Thermococcus > Thermococcus sibiricus. The sequence goes on along the minus strand of NC_012883.1, from coordinate 1,332,924 downwards.
CTGCAATTATTGGAGACAATGAAACTGGAGCTTGTCTGGGTTTTTGTTCATTTCCTTTGATATAAAGATACCCAAATAAGTCATTATCTACGTATTTTATTGGATCACCACTATCAGCAAGTTTGTTACCCTCCCCAATTCTAAATGGATCAACTTCAAATCCTCGTTCTGTAAGCTTTTCTCTTATTCCTCTTTTGACAGCTCTTGCAGAGACAAACGGATAGACTTCCCCACTTGTGGATACTAACTTCTTTATCCTTATTCTGTCTCCATCAACTTCATTTGCATTTACATTCCCAGAGACACGAGTTAATAGCCCAATAACGATTTTTCTCATACTTTTTCACCTCCATTAGTTTTGTTACTATCTCCAGTATATGAATTCCATAATGTAACGACAAATTCATTCTTTAAAATCAAAAATTGCCTTATTGGTAAGGTAACAAGCTTCTCAGGCAACATAATCTTTATTCCTTCCCTTTCTAGCCTTGGTAGGTATGAAACAAGGGTTTCAACAAAATATACTGGAATTTCTTCATTTTTTGTATCCATTATTATTCTCTTTAGAAGGCTTTTTTGAGTTTCTCCTTTTTTTGCTAGTTCTCCAATTTTCAAAGCTATTGCTTTCATCTGTTTTTTCAATTTTTCGAAATCTTCATCCATACTTTCACCTCCAAAAAATTTTGTTTGGACATAATTCGCATAATAAATTTTTCCAAGCTTGTGTGTTTTATTCTCTCTTTTTGCTCTTAGTTCTAGAGATATTTTCTCCCCTATTACTTTTGAAAGCTTGTTTACGTTTAAATAGCCTTCAACAAGTATTGAGAATGCTAAATCAGAGAGCAATGAATAATAGGACTCCACAATGTTCTTATTCTGAAGAGATGGAGGCATAAGAGACTCTAAGAACACTATGAACTTTGACTTTGGAAAGTTCAATTCTCTGAAAAACAAATTGTACAATCGCGAAAGATTCCCAATTGGGTGGTACACTACAGACCATTTCTTTCCTCCGCTATTGCTTAAAATCAATACCTCAAACGATAAATTTTCAAAAAGTTCACCCTGATTTTCGAATTGTAGTGTATTTAAGATAGTACTAATCAAAAGCAAGAGAGTGAAATATGCTGCCGAGGGGAGAGAAGGTAAATAATATGTGATCCTTTTATCAAAATATTCCTCTTCAATTCTGCCTGTCTTAATTTCAAAATCAAAAACTCCACCTCGTAATAGATAATCTCTAATTATTTTTTCAATTTTTGGATTATCTGTCCTGATACCAACAATAACACGTTGTTTTAGTTTTTTTCCCTCGAGCTTTATTAGATCAATGTAATAAAAAGTCAGAAGCCAATTTAGGATTTCTTTTCTCGTTTTTTCCTCAGAACTTAATTTGTACTCATAGAACTGATAATTAGGAGCTTCACTCTTTTGAAGCAGTGTTGGAAAATGAGAGGAACTTATATCTTTTGTTGTCATTAAATAATTCAAGATTACTTCTATAGCTTTCTCTGAAGTATTTATCTCTTTAAAATGGGGAGCTAAGTTTGGTATAGCTCCTGCAAGAACAGCATTTAGCAACCCGTCAAAATTCAAGGGAACTTTCCTGAATTTTCCAGTTTGTGAAATATTACCAACCCATTGAACTCGTTTATCAATTAATTTTTTGATCTTTTCTAACGTAATTTCCTCCTCCACTTTCTCCGCCTCCCATCAACCTTCACCATCCCAAATCCCAAGCTGTTCTTTTCTCCAAAACCGGCTTGATAGCCGACCCTCATTAGATCCTCATCCCCGTAAGCCTTGAAAACAAGATGCCACGCCCTCTGAAAAATCCCCGGCTTGACCTCAAACCGCTTAGGCCTGGCCTTGAACACTTTAACCTCAAAATCGTCAGGAGACTTTTTTCCATAAAGCAAGACATACTTCTCCTTCAAGTTTTCCCTTAAATTCTCGTAGAACTTATCCTCCATCGGACTCAGGTCGTACTGCTTGAGCCTCCCAAGCTCGGGCTTTAATGTAGTCACCGCTATTGGAGATAAAGTCGAGTAAGTTCTCCCACTATAGGAGGAAGGCTCTGCAAGTGCTTTAACCTCCTCCACGTAGAACTTCTCCCCCCATAACTCCACGTCTGGCTCTTGAAGAAGGCCTCCAATAAATGCTTCCGCTATCTCGGTAATGGGCGTTGAAAAGTAGAAGAAGCCCTTCCCCTTCCCAATAAAATATGGTGAGCCATTGGCAGACTGCCTCTCTTCACTCATGAAAAGGGAATATGTGAAAAGTTTTGGGACTTTTGGTCGATGAAGAGCGAGACTCAAATCAGGATTTACACCTCGAATTCGATGATATATAAGGCCTTGAAGGTAATGCTGATGATTGTAAGGAACCTTAAACTCGGAATTTTCAGAGACAAGACGTATTAGGAACCGCAAGCTTATACCCCCATGGGAAGGTGGGTAGTTCACTATAAATTACCCATTTGACATATTTAAGATTTACGTAAAAGATTCGAAAAAGTATACTTTTAAAGTCTTATTGGAACCGCATAACCCTTGAAAGCTTAAGCACCGCCGTGGTCACTTTCAATTCTTTTAAAGTCTTATTGGAACTCCGCCGCCGCGGGCACTTCATTTTCCACCATCCATGCTTTCAATTCTTTTAAAGTCTTATTGGAACCAAGCCTGCCTCTAAATCGATATCATTCCTCACCCTGCTTTCAATTCTTTTAAAGTCTTATTGGAACTCCCTGCCTAGGAAGTCTATTGCGTAGTATAATAGCTTTCAATTCTTTTAAAGTCTTATTGGAACGACAATTTGGAACAACATACCAGTTGTAGGACTTGTCTTTCAATTCTTTTAAAGTCTTATTGGAACTACACACCGCTGGCATGGTGGTATTGGGAGACCCCACTTTCAATTCTTTTAAAGTCTTATTGGAACGAAAAGATGGTAGAAGCAGAACAAAGAGCAATTAAGACTTTCAATTCTTTTAAAGTCTTATTGGAACTGATGATAAGGAGGAGAAAACCAAAAAGAGGTTTTTGCTTTCAATTCTTTTAAAGTCTTATTGGAACACTATTTTTTCTTGTCACCCTAGTGCTCTGATTTGACTTTCAATTCTTTTAAAGTCTTATTGGAACTAACACTTGAAGAGTTTGAAGCATACCTCAAGAACAGCTTTCAATTCTTTTAAAGTCTTATTGGAACCATCCGCGCCATTTCCATTCCTCCACTCTACGACTTTCCTTTCAATTCTTTTAAAGTCTTATTGGAACTCTCCACTCCCTCCTTGGGGATTCTATAATGACCTCTCTTTCAATTCTTTTAAAGTCTTATTGGAACTTCAAAAAAGTTATGAAAGAGATTTTAGCATACACGGCTTTCAATTCTTTTAAAGTCTTATTGGAACGTATTACTCTGGTTTACGTTGAGTGATAGTAACATGCTTTCAATTCTTTTAAAGTCTTATTGGAACGAGGGGCATTAATGTTTAACGCATTTCCCTTTATAACTTTCAATTCTTTTAAAGTCTTATTGGAACGATTACTTCACTACCACCGACACAAAGAGAAAGCATCTTTCAATTCTTTTAAAGTCTTATTGGAACAGGTATGAGGATGTGTCAGGGGAGTTGGATGTACATCTTTCAATTCTTTTAAAGTCTTATTGGAACCTATTTACACACGTATTAGACGAATACTTATCAGGTTCATTAACTTTCAATTCTTTTAAAGTCTTATTGGAACAGCATTAACGTATAAAAAGTACTTGTATTACTACCACTTTCAATTCTTTTAAAGTCTTATTGGAACAGTAATATCTTTTCAAGTGAAAGTTGTTTCATTTGTCTTTCAATTCTTTTAAAGTCTTATTGGAACGCGGTGGCAGGTACTGTATAAGAAGAAGTTTGCGAAACTTTCAATTCTTTTAAAGTCTTATTGGAACGCTCGACAAAGACGTCTGTATACTTTTTCGTTATAATCTTTCAATTCTTTTAAAGTCTTATTGGAACTACATAAGTTTTTACGAAGATGAAAGCAAACAAACCTTTCAATTCTTTTAAAGTCTTATTGGAACAAAGGACAGAGTTGCTACGGCTCAAAAACTACGTAACTTTCAATTCTTTTAAAGTCTTATTGGAACAGGGGCGAATTTTCCCCTAAATTCCCTATAAAACTAGTAAAGAGTTTAGAATTTATAAGCTTTATTGCAGGGGGTAATAAATAAGCCCTCTAAAGTCTTCAAATAAAGTGCTCACATAAGAGTTTAATCCAAAATAACTATGTTTCAGCTTTCTCACAACAGTGAACAAAAAATGATATAGGGCCCGCTATGAAAAGTAAGAGCACCAAATTAAATTTAAACAGTTAAAAACTTTAAAAATCCAAAAAAGTTAAATCTCCATAAGGGAGAGATACAAAAGAAGGTTGCAGAGGCCATTGTTCAAAATTTCGAAAAAATTTCGTTATAAAAATATAAAAATTTATAACCGTTTATCTGATAATAACAAAATGTTATTAAAAGACCAAAAATCGATTAGGGATTTTAAAATCTAAAGAAAAGTAATTTCAAAGGAGAAAACTGAAAAATAAAGTTCCCAAACGAGTAACGAAAAATTTTCAATATCCCTCATAAAGTCTATACGCCAGAAACTTTGGAAGGCCCGCCTCAATTATCTTTTTTGCGGCTTCATTAATGTCATACTCCACTCTCTCAAACATAACTTCATCATTATCGGTATCTATGAAAGCATAAGCTGCTCTCCAGTCCCCATCCCTTGGTTGTCCTACTCCCCCGGGATTTATTATCCTCCTCCCACCGATCTCTTTAAGCATCTGCATGTGAGTATGCCCAAGAACTAGGTTTTTCTCCCTGAAGTACTTCAAAATTTCCACAAATTCACTGTCAGGAAGCCAGGGAAAAATATATTCATCCAATGGGGCCCTTGGAGAGCCGTGGATTATAAGAAAGGTCTCATTGTCCACTTCAAACAACTCTTTTACGGGAAGCTTTCGGATGAACTCTAAATTTTCAGCTGTCATGACTTTCTCATGCCATTTTATTGCTTCCCTCGCGTAAGGATTGAATCCCCAGGTTATCCCAAAAGCAATTGCATTATCGTGGTTTCCTCTCACACAGAGAATTTGCCTCTTCTCCATTTGTTTTCTAAAAAACTCCACAACTTCATTTGGATTTGCTCCATAACCAACCAAATCGCCTATACAGAAGATAACATCTGCCCTCTTGACATTTTTCCACACTGCTTTTAAAGCTTCAAGGTTTGAGTGTATATCACTTATAAGACCAATCAACATGTGAGATAATTGATTCCAAAGGTTAAATCCTTTTCTCAGCAGATTTTTCTAAGGTCACCCACGTAGCTTGGACTCTCTTCATAGAACTCTTCTATAAGTCTCTGGAGTTTTTTGGAGAGTTCTATTTGTACTCCCCAAGAGCCCTCAATGTATCCTTTGGCGGCCATTCTCCCAAGGAACTTTTTCATCTCCTCACTTAGTGGGGAGGGTTTGCACCTGGCCCAGGGTGTTCCCGGCAGGGGCATGAAGTAATGGGCCCTCACCTTTCCACCCTTTTTTATTATCCACTTCATGAATTCAATGCTCTTTCTCTGGCTTTCCTTGGTTTCATTTGGCAGACCAACTATGAAATCTACAACAGGTTCTATGTCGTATTCGAGCATGTATTCAACAGCTTGTCTCACGTTTTCCGTTGTGTGCATACGGTGCATGGCTTTAAACATCTCATCATCCCCACTTTGGGCCCCTATGGCCAGCCTCCTATTGTCCGCATACTTCAGGAGAAGTTCAAGAGTCTCAGGTTTGATAAATTCGGGCCTTACTTCACTTGGGAAAGTGCCGTAAAATAATCTCCTTCCCTCTTTTCTAATAGGTTGAAGGGCTTTTAAGAGGGCCTCAAGTTTATTCAGGTTTAAGATCCCTCCCGGGGAACCATAGGCAAAGGCGTTTGGGGTTATATAGCGCATGTCTTTCATTCTCTTTGAGTACTTTACTATCTGATCTATAGGTCTGTGGCGCATTCTAAAGCCTTTTACATAAGGCGTTTGGCAGTAGTAGCAACCAAACGGGCAGCCACGACTTATTTCTATTGGGGCTATCAGCCGAGAGGTTTCAGCAAATGGTGGAAACTTTGTGAAGTCATCAACTCTAGCAAAGCCTGTAAAAGTAAAGTGTCCATTTAGATAAAAGGCAAGGCCCTTAATTCCCAGCAATTCTTTTGTTATTCTGAAATTGTTTTCTGTGAGTGTTTTTAAAAGGTGGAATATAACTTCTTCTCCCTCTCCAATTGTAGCTATATCAAATCCAAGTTTATTCAAAGTATGTTTTGGCATTGCAGTTGTATGATAGCCGCCAGCAATTAGAAGAGCGTTTGTTTTTTCTTTCAGAATCTTTACTTCCTTCTCAATATCCCAGATCTCCTCAGTAAAAAAAGAATAGAGAACTACTTTAGACCTTGCCTTTAGAATTTCAGAAAAATCCTTTGTTATTAAAAGCTCCCCAATATCAAAACCTTGAGATTCAAGGGCCCCCAAGAGGTGAACAAACGCATTATGATTTCTACGGGTCATTCTAATAGCTATCTCCTGCATGATAGAAACTCAGAAGAGAATTTTTAAACATTTGCCAAATTAAAAGAACAAAAGAAAGAAGGGCCTTCAGGCCTTGACAGCGAGTTTGATGTCTTCGGCTTTGACGGTCTTTCTGCCAGCGTGTCTGGCGAATTCAACGGACTTCTTAGCGACTTCGACTGCGTACTCTTCGAGGTACTCTGCAAGTACTTTGGCGGCATCTTCACTAACTCTCTCGGCACCGGCCTTTCTAATCAACCTATCAATTGGGGCAATTGGCAACTCAGCCATTCATAACACCTCCTGGGAAAATTCTTCATTCTTATTTTTGGAATTAAAGGTATATAAAGGTTTCGATAAAAGGACTATTTTTTGACCTTTTTATCCCCTATTTTCTTGTACATTCATAGGAACCGTTAAGTGAAGAAGTCATGTTGGCCATATTTAATAATGATTTTTCTATGTAAACAATTGACGAAATTTAAGTGCTCATCTGGGTAGGCACTCTATTTCTCGAGCCACCGTTTTAATATTGATGATTCTTGATTAGTGATGCGTTCATCTTAGGTAAAAATTCAAACCTTATTATTCAACTTGGAATTGGTCACATCTCATATTTTAAACCTCTCTTCCTTTAAGGGCAGATGAAAAGGATATTAATGAAAGTGACATCCACAAGAAATATAAAGACTTAGTACAAAAAAATAACTTAGTTAGGAATATTTTGAGGTGAAAACCATGGGGTTGTTTGACAAGCTCACTAAAAAAGAAGAACCAAAGAAAGAACTTGGGGCTGGTAGGAAGAAGGATTTTAAACGGGAAGTCGAGGTTATTCCTATGGAAGAGGATCTTTTAGCAAAGACTATAACTGAACCTGAAGTTAGATATATAAAAAAGATTGTTGTTACTAGTTACAGCGATCTGGAAAAGATTTCTGAGGAAGTCCAAGCCGGTAATATTATTATTGCCGATTTAACTCCGCTAGAATCAAAGCCAGAAGTGCTTGCTAAAGTTGTTGAACAGATAAAGGGCATTACTCAGGCCCTTGGCGGCGAAACCGCAAAAATAGCGAAACATGAGATTAAGATCTTGATAACCCCCCCAGATATTAAGATCTATAAAGGCTGATATTTTCTCTAATCTTTATAAACTCCCCCTTCTTTTTGGTTGTGGTGAAGTAAAATGAGTGATATACATGAAGTTAGACTGGGTGATTGCCCAATCTGTGGTGGGAAAAATACCTTGAAAGCTTTGAATTATCTTCATGAGATTCCCTATTTTGGAAAGGTTATGGAGTCCACGATAATCTGTGAGAAGTGTGGATATAGAAATGCGGATGTTATGCTTTTGGAAGAAAAAGAACCGAAAATGTATACTGTTAAAGTGGAAGAAGAAAAAGATCTATTTACAAGAGTTGTCAGGAGTAAGAGCGGTACTATTGAGCTGGAGGAAATCGGGATAAAAATAGAACCAGGTCCAGCAAGCCAGGGTTTTGTCACCAACGTAGAGGGAGTTCTTGAAAGGGCCAGAGAGACCCTTTTGATGGCTAAAAACTTCAAGAAAGAGGAAAATGATGAGGAAAGTATAAAAAAGATTGAAGAGATATTGAACTATATTGAGGGGGTAAAGGAGGGTAAAAAACCTTTAACAGTGAGAATTATGGATCCTTTTGGAAACAGTGCACTTATAGGTGAGAAAGTTAAGAGCAGAGTTCTCACCAAAGAAGAGGTGGCAAAGCTTAGTAAAGGCCCTTATGTAGTCTATGACCCCTCGGAAGAAGTTAAATGAAACGCATATCCCTACTCATAAGATCCTCTAGAAGGGCTCTTACCCATGGTTTTCGGGTCCTGCTTGAAAGATGAATTACCCCATCCACACGTGTTCCATAAACCTCTTTCATTTTTTCCCTTGTAAGGGGTTCTTGGAACAAAAATGGTTTTTCTATTGTGAATGCATACCCTTGGTCTTTGATATAACTCCTTAACCATGTTTTACCAACCTCTTCACCATAGACGAATGTGAGGCCGCTTGTATCCTTTGTGATTTCCCAAAGATTCTCGAAGTCCGCTCTGATCACTTCACCTACTTCAAATCCTCCGGCTATACTCCCCCTCTGAGTTAAGGCCTGCTCTTCACTCAGGCCGAGTTTTTTAAGGGTTCTCTTTAGAACAACGGGGTTTCCTCTTGCAATGTAAAGAAAGACAACATCACCTTCTCTAACTATTGGGGCCTTCCTTATTTCATGGAATTTTAGGCCCCTAAAGATGAGTTCTCCATAGACCTGGTGGAGAGCTATGACATGCTCCATACTTCCACCTAAAACTGAGGATTAAAGTTTGTATTATAAATATTTGTATATTGAGACAGCGGCTCTTATTATATCTCCCACGACTCCCGAAGCAGTTTCTTTTATACCCGCTCCGGAACCTTTAAGCATTAACTCTCCTAAAAGGTCTGTTTCAATAACTGCGACATTTGAAGTTCCACTTACGGCAAGTGGGCCATTTTCATAGACTTTTTTGGGTTTTATTTCTACTTTACCTTCCTCTACAGTAGCCACGAGTCGAAAAGGAGTTCCCTCTTTCTTTGCCTCTCTGATTTCTTCTTCGCTAAGGTTTTCTATTCCCTCTATGTGGACTTCTTTGAAGTCTATGGGATAAAAAGCCAGGTGATGGAGAATAGTGGCTTTGTAAGCTGCATCTATACCTTTTAGGTCATTAGAGGGGTCCCTTTCAGCTATCCCTGCTGTTTGGGCCTGCTTGAGGGCTTCTTTAAACGTCATTCCAGTTTCTATGGAGGTTAATATAAATGTGGTAGTTCCATTGAAAACACCGGAAATTCTTTTAACTGAATCTGCAAGAATTTCCTCCTTCAAAAGATTTATTATAGGTGTCCCGGCCATTACTGTCGCTTCAAAGAGATAGGGGAGGTTTTTTGAATTTGCTAAATCTACAAGTTCCTTATAATCAAAGACAACCGGGGGTTTGTTAGATGTTACAACCCCTTTTCCTCTTTTTAATGCTTCTAAATGCCACTTCGATGCATTTTTATCGTTCGTTACGTCGATAATTACATCAGCATCAATTTCTTTAACAACTTCCATTGGATCTAATTTATACACTTCGTATTCATTTCCCCAGAATTTCAATGAACCAAAGTGATTTTTAGTTTCAATAGCTTCTCTTAGATTTATGGCTTCTTGGTCCCATATTGTAGCGCTGGTGTCGGTTATGCTAACGACTTTTATATTAATTCCATACTTCTTCTTAAAATGAGGCATTTTAGTATAGAGTACTTCTGCTACTCCCCTTCCAACATTTCCAAAGCCAATAATAGAAAGGGAAAGTGAATTCATCTTGCACCCACTATGGCTTTAACTAGATCTATGTCTCTAATGAGGCCTATTATTTCTCCTTCTCCTTTTATTACTGGCAGCTGTTCTATGTGCTCTTGGGTCATTATGTTGGCTACCTCATACACGCTCATATGTGGTGTTGCCAATTTTAACTCAGTAGTCATTAACTCCTGCACTGGTTTTTTAGGGATTTGTAATTCTGATTTTTCAAATAAGAGCACGGGATGACTTTCTAAGATCCATTCTTCTTCGCTGGATACAGCCAATTCCGAGCTCTTCATGACTCTAACTATTTCACTGTCTTTAAGTAAGTCCGTCTCATCTATAATCCCGATTAAACTGCCGTCGTCATCGATCACTGGCAAGACCATGGCGTTAGAGAGTAGAAGGGCTTTTAAAGCAGCTTTTAAGGGAGTTCCTTTCCACACAACACTCACATGTTTCTGGTAATAGGGCTTGATTTCTATGGACTTCATTTTTTCATTTTTGGATAGGTATCTCCTTATTATGTCACCGACAGTTAAGATTCCTACAACATGATTTTCTTTATCTACTACGACAACCCGCCTATATTTGTTTTTCAAGATTAGCTTGACGGCTTTCTTTAGGGCATCATTTGGGGTAACAAGGGGAACATCTCGCTTGATGAGCATTGCTAATTGATCTTCATCAGGATGTAAAAGAACACTCTTTATGCTTACTATCCCGACAATTTCCTTTGTTCCTCTCTTAACAACCGGAAAAGACCTAACTTTGTACCTTTTAAAAAGGTCTAGGGCATAATTCCGCGTGGCCGGTAGTTCAATCACCACTGGATCAGGAGTCATGAGATTTTTTACTTTCATTTTCACCACCGCTTTTATTTAGGAAGGGTTTTCACTATTTAAGTTTTTCACTTTTTGCAATGCATGCTATTTTTGAGAGTTGATCCCTCTTATTATTTTCTTTGACCTATCAAGTTACCGCAAAATTTATAAACTCAATGCAGGGAGTTGTTAGTGGTACGGCGGTCATAGCGGCGGGGTCACACCCGGACTCGTTTCGACCCCGGAAGTTAAGCCCGCCAGCGATCCCGGCGGTACTGCCCTCCGAGAGGGGGCGGGAAACCGGGGACGCCGCCGGCCACTCAAATGCCCGGGTGGTGTAGCCAGGCCCATCATGCGGGACTGTCACTCCCGCGACTCGGGTTCAAATCCCGACCCGGGCGCCAAAATTTCTCGATGATATTATATTTTTCTTTGAAACTCTTACCTTTCAGGGAAGGAGTACTTCACAACTGCAAATGTCTTCTAACGTCATTAAAATTGACTTTCGCTGTCATGTTAAGGTTTATTGGAGTTACGCTAACTTTTCTTTCAACTTTCAAAGCATACATATCAGTGCCTGGTTCTAGGGTATCTTTGGGGCATTGGGTACCAACTATCCAATAATAAGGATTCCCCTTAGGGTCGACTCTTTCTTCAACTGAGGCCATATACATTCTTTTAGCGAGTTTTGTGAGTTCTATGGGTGTGTTTTCATGTGCATCATAGGGTACATTAATGTTGAGCATATCAACACTCTTTGGCATTCCGTTACTCAGAATAGCATTTGAAATTCTTTTTAAAAAGGATTTTGCTACAGAAAAGTCTATTTCTTCTCCTTCACCAAATTTATGTTTTTCTCGATTGACTTCTAAACTCATGGCTATACTGGGAATATCGTGAGTGGCGGCTTCTATGGCAGCACTGGCTGTTCCGGAAATTGTAATCTCAGTACTCATATTTTCTCCCAAATTTATCCCACTAACTGCGAGATCAAATTTACCAAAACGAGCCATGGCAAAAATTACACAATCAACGGGCATCCCATCTAATGCATATGCCACTTTTGTTCCCTTAAGGTTAATTCTTTTTACTCTTAAAGGCCTGTGTAAGGTCATAGCTCTTCCACTAGCGCTTCTCTGAAACATTGGTGCTACTACATAAACCTCTCCAAGATCTTGAAGAGCTTCAACAGCTGCTTTTATACCCCTTGAGTGAATTCCATCATCATTTGTTACCAAGATCTTTGCCACCTTTACTTACCCCCCTGTTTTTTCACTCACTTCTTCTTTTTTAATGCTTTCTGGAAGGGAGAAGTAAGCCACTATCTCCAGAATTTTACCTATTAGAAGTACCAAAAGACCTATTCCAAGTGCTATCACCAGAATTCCTCCTACGAAGTACAGAAAGCCAACTGTTTTAAAAGTATCAACTTGCACCTCGGAGGATATCTTTTCGTAGCTCTTTCTTGTATAGTAAGTGCCAATGACAAACAAGATCCATGCTAAGAGGGCTCCTACCAGTATAGGTGCAATTAACATTCTCATTCCTTCAAAACCTTCTTCCATCCCTTTAAAAGGGGCTCCTTTCAACACAGCAAATCCCATCGCGAGGAAAAAAGCAAGAATTATGACAATAAGTGCTCCAAATCGAAGAATAACTCCCACCAAGTAATCCCTGAATATGTCTTCTCTTTCGATTTCATCAGCAATTTCTTTTACTGCAAAGAGTAGAAGCACAAGCCCCAGCAACATGACTAAACTCCAAGCTCTTGGGACGAACCCACTAAGCAAAGATAGAATTGCTCCTATTCCACCATAAGTTTTTGCATTTGTTAAACTCATAAATCATCACCTTAATTTTAAACTTTGTAGTAAAGTATATCTCTTTTTCGGCTCTCCATCAAACTTAAAAAGGAATTTTCCAAGGTGTGATGGGTGAGAATACAATGACATTCTGGACCAGTGAGGACAACGTTGCCGGAAAAAAAGGAACTGCCCTTTATGTGATATTACCAACAATAGGATGTTATCGTTATAGAATGGGAGAAGCATGTTATATGTGCTCATATCCAGCAGAGGCTCCAAAAACACCGTGGACTCAGAGAGATCTTATTGAATATTTTAAAAAGGCCCTCAAAAAAATTGAAGGAAAAAAAGGGCCAATTTCAGTTAGAATATTTACTTCGGGGAGCTTTTTTGATGATGGAGAAGTTAAACCTACAACAAGGAAGGAGATTTTTTCTTTATTGGCAGAAATTGAGGATGTTAAGGAAATTGTTGTGGAGACCCGTTCTGAGCTTGTTAGATTTGAGACTGTTAAGGAGTTAGTTGATTTAGTAGAAGGCAAACATTTTGAGGTGGCTATAGGTCTTGAAACAGCAAATGATGACATAGCTGATGTGGGAATAAATAAGGGGAATACTTTTGAAGAATTTATTACGGCCAGTAAAGTTATTAAAGAGGCTGGGGCATATGTGAAGACTTATTTGCTTCTAAAACCCGCTTTCCTAAATGAACGTGATGGAATTGAGGATATAAAAGAGAGCATAAAGAAAGCTGCGCCTTATACTGACACCTTCTCCATAAACGTTACTAACATTCAAAGAGGTACGGTGTATGAGAGGTTGTGGGAAAGAAAGGAGTATCGGCCTCCATGGCTTTGGAGTGTTTTTGAGGTTATTAAATGGGCCAAAAGGAATTTTCCGGAAAAAAGAATTCTAAGCGATCCAGTTGGAGCTGGCTCGAAAAGAGGGCCTCATAATTGTGGGGAATGTGATAAAAGGGTTGCAAGGGCCATTAGAGAATTTTCAAACACTCAAGACCTGAAGCAGTTGGAAAAAATCGAGCATGAATGTATTAAAGAATGGGAGTATATAATTATGGAAGGGCTTCTGGATTGGCAACTTCAAATGTGGTAATCTTCCTTTATGAACATAAACCCTACTCATTTAAATTTCAATATTAAATAGAGCATCTGATGATGAATTGTGTACATTAAGGCGATATGTGTTGACTTTTCAGGCACTAAAAGCCAACCCATTCTCTATGCATGAGTATAGGTGAGAAAATTTTCGAAAACTTTAAATGTTTTACATACGTAAACAAGTTTAGTGGATCGTGGGTGATGCTTATGACAAATGTCGAAGTTAAAAAGGATGGATATCTCTCTATTGGGAAAACAGAAGCGGTTGAAATTAGTGTAGACACCTTTCTGTGTAAGGGATGTGGCATCTGCTTAGAACTCTGTCCAAGAAAAGTATTTGAGTGGAGCAAAGAACTTAGTGAAAAGGGTGTACATTATCCGATTCCGGTAAATGCAGATAAGTGCGTGAAGTGCAAGCTCTGTGAACTCCTATGTCCAGACTTTGCAATAGCTGTTAAGTGGTGATATCTCATGATAATCCGTGGAGATGAGCCTGAACAGATAAGACTCTTAAAAAAGATGTATCCTAAGGGGAACTACTTCATGCAGGGGGATGAGGCCATAGCTTATGGCGCCCTTTTTGCAGGATGTAGATTTTATGCGGGATACCCAATAACGCCTGCAAGTGAAATTGCTGAAACAATGGCAAGAGAACTCCCGAAACTTAAGGGTTATTATATTCAGATGGAGGATGAGATTGGGAGTATTGCAGCTGTTGTAGGGGCTTCCTGGACAGGGTTTAAGAGCATGACAGCCACTTCTGGACCGGGGTTTAGTTTAATGCAGGAAAACCTCGGCTATGCTATCTTCACTGAGACCCCCTTGGTTTTAGTAGATGTCCAGAGAAGTGGCCCTTCTACAGGCCAAGCTACTAAAGGAGCCCAAGGGGACTTTTTCCAGGCAAGATGGGGGACGCATGGTGACCACCCAATAATAGCTATCTCCCCAACAAGTGTGGAAGACAGTTTCTGGGAAACAATAAGGGCCTTCAACCTGAGTGAGAAGTTTAGAATTCCAGTCCTTGTTCTTGCTGATGGGATTATAGGACATACAAGGGAACAAATAAATATACCCGACCCAGAAGAAGTGGAGATAGTCTACAGAAAACTTCCTACTAGTGATGAAGAAGCAAAGTATCCTTTTGGAGATGTACATGGAGATTTAATTCCTCCGATGCCACTTTTTGGCCATGGTTACTTTACTCACGTTACAGGGTCAACTCATAAAGAGAATGGTCTCAGGGATGTTTACACTCCTGAAGTTCACGACCGCTTAGTAAGAAGGCTTCATAAGAAAATAGAAATACATAAGGCCGAGATTCAAAAGTGGGAGGAATACTATGTTGAAGACGCTGAAATTCTGCTTGTAAGCTGGGGAGTTAGTGCAAGACCTTCTCTTGGAGCGGTGATGAAGGCTAGAAAGAAGGGGATAAAAGTAGGCCTTTTTGTCCCAAAAACTGTTCACCCATTCCCCGGAGAGAGAATTAAAGAGCTTTCTAAAAATGTTCAACTGATCATTGTACCAGAGATGAACCTTGGGCAAGTGATACTTGAAGTACAGCGCTTTGTGAGAGATGAAGTTCCAGTTATTGGTGTGAACAAGATTGGTGGTGTGCCATTAACAGTAGAAGAAATTTTAAAAGAGATAGAAAGCTCAGCCGAGCGTTCTCGTCACCGTTCGGCGGATTAGATATTCATCATCGCTGATTGATGGTTGGTGTTGAGAATATTTAAAGGTGATGCGGATGGCAAAAGAAATTTATACCAAATATAAGATGGCAAAGTATCTCCGAAAGGAGGCTCTTCCTACTGCTCTTTGTCCTGGATGTGGAGGAGGAACTGTATTAAATGCCTTTGCAAATGTTATTGATCAACTTGGAATTGATCCACGGGATTTAGTGGTTGTGAGTGGAATTGGTTGTTCGGCATGGATAGCTTCTCCTTACTTTTTGGCAGACACTTTGCACACGACTCATGGAAGAGCAATAGCTTATGCAACAGGAGTTAAGGTGGGTTTACCTGATAAGAAGGTAGTGGTGATAAGTGGAGATGGGGATCTGGCGGGAATTGGTGGGAATCATTTAATCCACGCGGCCAGAAGGAACATTGATATTACCGTAATTCTTGTCAATAATTTCATTTATGGTATGACTGGCGGTCAAGTGGCCCCAACAACACCATTTGGTGCCATTACAACCACCTCACCATATAGGAATGTTGAGCATCCTTTGAATATATCGGAGACTGTGGCCTCTGCTGGAGCATCTTATGTAGCAAGGTGGACAACTTTCCATGTTTATCCGTTAATTGAAAGCATAAAAAGGGCCCTGAGTGTGAAGGGTTTTGCATTGGTTGAAGCTATTTCTCAATGTCCCGTGCAGTTTGGAAGAAGAAACAGGATGAAGACACCAACAGAAATGCTTAGATGGTTCCAGAAGAATAGTATTCCCATAAGTAAAGCAAGGAACATGTCTCCAGATGAGCTCCAAGGAAAAATTGTGGTTGGAGAATTAGTGAATAGAGAAAAACCAGAATTTACAGAAGAACTTAATTCTCTTATTGAGGAAGTGAGCAAACATTATGGGTTGGGTGATAATGATGCAGATTAGACTGGCTGGATTTGGTGGTCAAGGGGTAATTTTGGCAGGAGTTATATTGGGGGATGCAGCAGCTATAGAAGGCCTCAATGTTGTCCAGACACAAGATTATGGATCTCAAAGTAGAGGAGGTCATTCCATTGCTGATTTGATAATTTCAAAGGATCCCATTTATGATTTAATTGTGACGAAGGCTGATGTTCTACTTGCCCTTGCCCAACTTGGGTATGAATCCACAAAGGAGTCACTTAAAGAAGGTGGCCTTTTAATAGTTGACACAGGATTGGTGCAACCTGATAAAGAGTTTACAGGTGCTCCATTCACTAGAATTGCTGAGGAAAAAGTAGGCTTGGCTTTAACTGTTAACATGGTTGCACTTGGATATCTAGTTGCAAAAACAAATGTTGTGAAGAAAGAAAGTGTTGAAAAGGCAATAAGAAGAAGAGTTCCAAAGGGAACTGAGGAGATTAACCTAAAGGCATTTAGAACAGGGTATGAGGAGGGAATGAAATGAAATACCATTTCCAGTGGGAGCGGTAGATTTTATTCAAGGGGATGAAGCCATAGCAAGGGCCGCAATTTTAGCAGGATGTAGATTTTATGCGGGATATCCAATAACCCCTGCAAGTGAGATTTTTGAGGCCATGTCTGTTTACATGCCCCTTGTAGATGGAGTGAACATCCAGATGGAGGATGAGATTGGGAGTATTGCAGCTGTTATAGGAGCTTCTTGGACAGGTGCTAAATCAATGACAGCCACTTCTGGACCGGGGTTTAGTTTAATGATGGAAAATCTTGGTTATGCAATAATGACTGAAACTCCTTTGGTTCTAGTTAATGTCCAGAGAAGTGGCCCTTCTACAGGCCAACCAACTCTGGCCGCTCAAGGTGATCTAATGCAAGCGATATGGGGAACGCATGGCGATCACAGCTTGATAGTGTTGACTCCTGCCACAGTTCAAGAGGCATTTGATATGACAATAAAGGCATTTAATCTCGCTGAAAAGTACAGAACTCCTGTTATACTCTTGACCGATGCTGAAGTAGGACACATGAGAGAAAGGGTTTATGCTCCACATCCAGATGAGCTTGAACTTATTTATAGGAAGCTTCCTGCAAATGAAGAGGAAGCAAAGTATCCGTTTGGAGATGTACATGGAGATTTAATTCCTCCGATGCCTGTCTTCGGAAAGGGCCATCATACGTATGTTACAGGCCTGACACACGATGAAAAGGGGAGGCCTCAAACAGTGCAAAGTGAGATTCATGAGAAGCTGATAAAGCGGATAGTCGAGAAAATAGAGAAGAATAAAAAAGATATCGTTGATTATGAGGCTTATGAGCTTGAAGATGCTGAGATTGCCATTATTAGTTTTGGAATAGTGGCAAGATCTGCAATGAGAGCTGTTAAGGAGTTACGTAAGAAAGGGATCAAAGCAGGACTCCTTAAGTTCAATGTCGTGTGGCCCTTTGATTTTGAGCTCATAGAAAGAATAGCAGAGGGGGTTGAGAAGATCTATGTAGTCGAGATGAACTTAGGCCAGTTGTATCATATGGTAAAAGAGGGTGCTAACGGGAAAGCTCCGGTGGAGTTAATTTCCAAGATAGGTGGCGAAGTACATACTCCAAAAGAGATAATAGAGAGAATTAAGGATGATTTGAGGTGAGAATAATGTATCTAAAGTCAAGCTATGAAATTAGGGATAAATATCTCCGAAAAGACATGCTCCCCACAATATTCTGTCCTGGTTGTGGTATAGGTGCTGTTTTGCAATACACTCTCAGGGCTATTGATGATCTTGGATTAAATCAAGATGAAGTGGTGTGGGTAAGCGGTATTGGATGTTCATCAAGAGTTCCAGGTTATGTTAACTTTGATGGCTTACACACTACTCATGGAAGGGCCTTGGCATTTGCGACAGGAATAAAAATGGCAAATCCAGATCTTAAAGTCATAGCTTTCATGGGAGATGGTGATGCAGCCGCAATTGGTGGAAATCATTTGATTCATGCTATAAGAAGGAATCTTGACATTACAGTGATTTTAATTAACAACTTTACTTATGGAATGACGGGTGGGCAAGTAGCACCAACTACTCCAAAGGGCCTCAGAGGAACTACAGCTCCATATGGAAGTTTTGAAAATCCATTTGATATTGCAGAACTTGCTGTTGTTGCCGGTGCTAACTATGTAGCTAGATGGAGCGTTTTCAATTATCTCCAAGGAATAAACAGTATAAAGAAAGCCCTCCAGAAGGAGGGTTTTACTTTGGTTGAATTTCTCTCTCCATGCCCAATAAGTTTCGGAAGAAGAAATAAGCTCAAAACCGCTCCTGAATTGATAAAGTGGTATCAAAAACTCTCAGTTCCCATAAATAAAGCAAAGGAAATGTCTCCGGAAGAACTCGAGGGCAAAGTGATTATCGGGGAGTTCATTGACAGAGATAGACCAAGTTTGGTTAAAGAATATGAAGCATACAAGAAAAGGGCTAAAACGGCTATGGGGTGGGAAGAATGAGAAAGGAAGTCCTTATAGGGGGCTTCGGTGGTCAAGGAGTTATCCTTTCGAGTGTCATTCTGGGAAGAGCAGCTGCAGTTTATGAGGGTCTATATTCAGTTCAAACTCAGTCATATGGCCCAGAATCAAGGGGAGGAGCAAGTAAGGCTGAAGTTATTATAAGTGACGATTTGATAGATTACCCTAAGGCATTAAACCCAGATTATGCTATTTTACTCTCCCAGCAGGCCTATGAGAAATATCTCTCACTAGTTAAAGAGGGGGGCATAGTTATAGTAGAGAAGGATCTAATCCCCAATAGGAATGAAGAACTTGAGAAGAACTTTAAGGTTTATGTACTCCCTTTCACCAAGCTAGCTGAGGAGAGTACAGGACTTAGTCTAACGATGAATATCCTCACTCTTGGATTTTTAGTTAGACTGACTGGAATAGTAAGTGAGGAGGCCATAGAGAAGGCCGTTCTTGATTCAATTCCCAAGGGAACGGAACATCTTAATTTAAAGGCCCTTAAAAAGGGTTTTGAACTTGGAGAAAAAGCTCTCAAAGGAGAGCTTTAGTTTTATTTCATTTTTCAAAAAGAAAAATAAAAAATCAAGCTGAGGAATATTTCTTTTGGATGTATTCGTGTATGGACTTTGCAGCTTTTTTTCCATCCCCCATTGCTAGGATGACAGTTGCTTCTCCTCTAATTGCATCTCCCCCCGCAAATACACCAGAAATGCTTGTCATGAGCCTTTCATCAACAACAAGAGTTCCGTTGGGATTGGTTTTTAAGCCAGTTGCTTCTTCGCTTATTACCTTGTTTGGCTCTAGTCCTATTGCTATAACTACTGTGTCAGCTTCGAGTAAGATATACTCACCAGTACCCACTATTTTACGCTTTCCTTTAGCGTCTTTCTCTTCAAGGGCTTTCATTTTCTCAAACTTAACTGCCTTTACTTTACCATTCTCATCGCCGATGAATTCGATAGGATTGAGGAAAAACTCAAACTTTACACCTTCTTCCTCTGCATGGTGTATTTCTTCTATTCTTGCCGTCATATCTTCCCTTCCGCGACGGTAGGCTATAATAACCTCACTTCCCATTCTAAGGGCCGAACGGGCTGCATCCATTGCAGTGTTACCAGCGCCAATAACAACGGTTCTTTTCCCTATGGTTAAGGGAGTATCATATTTGGGGAACTCGTATGCTTTCATGAGGTTTATCCTTGTGAGGAACTCGTTTGCCGTATAAATTCCATCTAGAAGAATTCCTGGTATGTTGAGGAGTTTCGGTGTTCCAGCACCAGTCCCAATAAACACTGCATCGTACTCTTCAAGAAGTTCTTCGAGGGTTAGAGTCTTACCAATCACATAGTTGGGTTTTATCTCAACTCCTAATTCTATGAGCTTTGCTATTTCTTTGTCAAGTATTTCTTTTGGAAGCCTGAATTCTGGAATACCATAGATTAAGACTCCTCCTGGCTTGTGAAGGGCTTCGAAAATAGTGACTTTGTAACCCATTTTGGCAAGTTCTCCGGCAGCGGTAAGTCCTGCAGGCCCACTTCCAACCACAGCTACCTTACCCTTCATGTTTTCACCGTTATTTGCAAATTCTTGCAATAACTCTTCGTCTATGTTGTGTTTTCTTGCATAATCTGCGACAAATCTTTCGAGTTTCCCAATGTTAATTGGATCTCCAACTTTCCCCATAACACAGGGTGCTTCACACTGATCTTCTTGAGGGCAAACTCTACCAGTAATAGCAGGTAAAGTGTTATCGTTCCATATTACTCTTAAAGCATTCTTCACAGCTTCATTGGAATTATTGGAATTCTCGCGGAGGGCTTTTATGAATCCCGGGATATTTATATGAACAGGGCATCCTTTGATACATGGCGCGTATTCAGGTGGGCATTGGATACAGCGTTCTGCTTCTTTTATAGCTGAAGCAAAATCATAACCAAGATTCACTTCCACAAAACTTTTTGTTCTCTCTTCTACAGGAACTTCTGGGGTGGGAACACGCTCTTTAATAAGCTCCCTCTTCGCCATTCAGATTACCCCCTTCTCCTTAAGTTTTGCCATATACATCTCTTTTGCAAGCTTTTCCTGCTTTGCAAAGCGGGCGTTTCTCTTTATTGCATCTTCCCAGTCTATCTTGTGTGCATCAAACATTGGGCCGTCTCTACAGGCGAATTTGACTTCTCCATCGTAGAGAACCCTACAGGAACCACACATGCCGGTACCGTCGACCATTATCTGTCTTACTGTAACTATGGTGGGAATTCCATAGGGTTTTGTTAGCTCTGCAAGTTTAACCAGACTTCCAAGTTTTCCACCACCAAAAACAATGTCAACCTTGTCTTTTTCTATGAGTTCTTTAAGCACATCGAGGTAGTGGCCCTTTATTCCAATGCTTCCATCTTCTGTGGTAAGGTAGTGTTCATCTGCAACAGATTTTGCGAGATACTTTTCTGGATAGGTATTGGCAGCATTTTCAAAGGTTTGTATCGCTATTGTGTAATTGCCAGCTTCTTTCATAGCTTTTAGAGTGGCATAGCTCTCTGCCTGTGCACAGACTGCATCTGAGACGAAAACTACATTTCCGTAGTGTTTTACCTCTATTGGTTTCCCAAGCGGCCCTGTTATACTGAATATTTCATCTCCAACATCAAACTCATACCAGAGCTTGAATGTTGTCACTCCGTGCCTTCTAATGAACATGCCTATTTTTCCATCCTCTGCGTGGTAGACAGACATTGGTACTCTTTCGCCTTTCTCATCTGCAATTAAAACCACAAATTGGCCCACTTTCCATGAATGGGCTATATGTGGGGCCTCCACTTCCATAAAAAAATCAATGGCACTTAAGTTTTCTTTTTTCGTTATCCTGTAACCCATAACGCACCACCGTGTACACATGTTTAAGTTTGTACACTTTTGGTTACTAACTTTGGGTTTATAACTCTTTTTTAAACTGGAGGTTAATAACTGAAAATATTTTCAATTATTTTCTGGAAATCAGGTCAGTTTGAAGAAGTCTTCTCGGCATGTTCCCGACGCAATGCTTATTTAGAGGAGAATCTATATTCTTCTTTGATATGTTGATAAACAAAACAAAGGGAAAAGTGTGGACCGGAAGAGTTAAAATTGCAGATACTTTCTTTAAGAGATTCAGGGGGTTAATGTTAACTCCCAATGTAAATTATGCTCTTGTGTTCATTTTACCTTCAGAAACAAGGCTAAATGCATCCATTCACATGTTCTTTATGCTTCAGAGTATAGATGTTATCTTTTTGGACTCTTCTAGGGAAGTAGTTGATCTGAAAAGGGCTCGGCCTTGGAGGTTTTATGTTCCAAAAGGAGGGGCCAAATATATCATTGAGACTCCTGTGGGTGTTATAGACTATTTAAATGCTGAAATCGGTGACGAAATAGACTGGGAAGTGGAGGAAGAAAGAAGCGCAATCCCCTCACCAGTTGAAGCATTGAACAAAATAGGTATAAAAAACTCAAATGGAACTATAAGTCTTGCAGAACCCAAGCCGAAGCTTAAAGGGGAATAATATGCTCAATGACATCATCAAGTGCATAAAAAACAAAATTGAAAAGAATGAAAAGCTTAAGGATGAACTTTATTCCCTGGTTCTATATGGCTCAGCTGTGAGAGGAGATTTTATTAAAGGTGTGAGCGATCTGGACTTTTTTGCTGTTGTGAAAACGGAGGATAAAATTTTGCCTTCCCTAAAGGAGATTTTAGAGAAGTGTACTAAAGATATAGACGCAGTTGAAGTTGATGTAGCATGGGAATTTCTTAAAAATTTGGATGGCCTTTTCAATAAAGGAGTTCCCTTCAAGTTCTTAACGGTTTATCAGGAGGATTTCATAAAGAACCATGTGGTTATCTATGGAGAGGATATAGCAAAAATTCTCCCAAAATATAAGTTTGAAGACCTCATTGAATGGAGGGTCAAGAGACTTCTTATGCTAAGTGATACCAACAGAGGAAATCTAAAAATGCTCCATATAATTGCAGGAGAAGTCGCTAGACTGCTTGCCCTTATTAATGGTGCAAAAAGTCTAAAAAAAGAAGATATTCTCGAGACACTTCGCACTCTTGGGAATGAAGATGCACTTTCTATCTATACCTCCTATCTTAACAAGAGGAGCATGCTGTTTGACGAGGATTCCCTGAGAAAGTTTATTACCATAAGATGCGACGAAATCTTGAGAATGTTGGAGAATCCTAAAACACACTAAAATCAATAGCAATGTTAAATTGGTACGGAGCATAGGGCCTTACTTTTCTCTTTTCGAGAACTTTGACATTTTTTCCAAGTTCTTCTGCGACTTTTTCTATCTTTTCCAAGTGCTCCTCAAAAAGGTTTTCTTCGTGGGAAAATCCATAGTAATGGATAACCCCACCTTTTCTAACGCTTATCATCGCTTCCTTTAAGAATTCGTGGGCAAACTTGGGGAGGTTCATTATTACGCGGTCGGCCTTTACTTGACCAGCTACTTTTCTCACGTCTCCGAGGATCGGGATAAGGTTCTCAACTTTGTTTAGCTTTTTATTTTCTTCTAAATATCTTATAGCTATGGGGTTTACATCGCATGCAAAAACCATCTTTACTTTCTTTGCGAGGAGAATTGAATACGGACCAACTCCAGCAAACATGTCAAATACAACTTCTCCCTCTTTAGCTCTCTCGAAAACTCTCATTCTCTCGGTTGCAAGCCTTGGTGAAAAGTAAACCTTTGCGACATCAAGCTTTAGTCTTATCCCGTTCTCTCTATGTATGGCCTCGGTTCTGTTCTCACCGGCAAGATGAAGGAGTTCTCTCACCCTATATTCCCCTGAAACCTTGCTTCCTTTTGCAAAAACAGCTTTTATATGTTTATGGACTTTTAGTATTGCTTTTCCAATGTTCTTTCCATGAGATATAAGCTCTTCTGGAAGCTCTATTATGGCAATGTCTCCTATTATATCAAATGATGAAGGGAGGAGTGGTTGGAGCTCAGAAGGAATATTCACAACTTCTCTATAGCTGTGGGGTCGTTTTGTGGCTTTTTCAAAGGTAGTCTCAATTATTTCAAATCCTTTTATTCTCTCTTTTATTGGGAAGATTACGAAGTCATTCTGATGTTTGATCTTAAAGTTGACATCGAGCAAATTAAGTTCTAAAAGCTGTTTTCTTATTTTTTCAGCTTCTTTTTTTGGAACTTTTATTCCTAACATTTTCCCCACTATTACCTATTACCTCTGCTTAAAAGACTTTTGAGCGAAAACTTTTTAAATGCATCTGGACGTTAGCATATTGGACGCCCCGGTGGTGTAGCCCGGTCAAACATGCGGGCCTTTCGAGCCCGCGCCCCGGGTTCAAATCCCGGCCGGGGCACCAAAATCATTTTCCTTGTTCTATCATGTTCATGTTATTCTTGGAAAATAAGTTAAGCTTTTAAGGAACAATTTGGATAAATAATCCAGTGGGAACATGAAAAAACTTATACCTCTCCTGACCTCGTCCATCCTTTTAATCCTTTTAGGTATAGCTGTAGGGCCTGTTAAAATATCTCTAAGCGATATACTGGCCTCATTTAGTTTAGAAAATATTAAAATTGCATTTTCAAGGCCCAATATGCTCAAGGGGAATGCTTATATCATTCTTCAGATAAGGCTACCAAGAATTATACTGGCTTATCTTGTAGGGGTAAGTTTGGCCTCTGCAGGAACAGCCTCTCAGGCCTTATTTAAAAACCCTCTTGCAGATCCTTATATAATTGGAATAAGTGGTGGTGCTGCAGTAGGAGCATCTTTAGCGGCCTTATACTTTCCTCAATACATGAGTATCTTCGCCTTATTTGGTGCAGTTTTAGCTGTTTTCACTGTTTATAAAATTGCGAAAGTCAATGGCCATATCCCGGTGGATACTTTGCTTTTAGCTGGAATTGCACTTGGTTTCTTTACAAGTGCTCTAACATCTTATCTTCTTTATGTAAGAAAAGAAGCCATTCATAATGCTATTTTTTGGCTTATGGGAACCTTTAATGGAAGTGAATGGGATGATGTAAAATTAGTGTTATTTTCTTCAATTTTAGGGGTCTTTTTCCTATTTTTTACTTGGAAGGAGCTTAATCTGCTTTTATTGGGGGAGGAGAGTGTCTCAATGGGGCTGGACATTAATCTATACCGAAAGCTTATTATTGGGGTTATCTCACTCCTTACTTCCTTTGCTGTTGCTACAAGTGGAATAATTGGTTTTGTAGGATTGATAAGCCCACATGCTATGAGAATATTGTTTGGCCCCAATCATAAGAGATTACTCCCAGCTTCCGCTCTCTTTGGGGGCAGTTTAATGGTCTTTGCAGATATTCTTGCGAGAGTTCTCCTCAGGCCAAGTGAAATTCCTGTGGGCATAATAACTGCCCTTTTTGGGGCTCCATTTTTTATTTATCTCTTGATGAAGAAGAAAAGGGGTGAGCTCCTTGGTTAGACTTGAAGTCAGGGTGTCTTTTTCATATGACCAGAAGGAAGTGCTGAAAAATGTTTCATTCTCGGCTAAGGAAGGGGATCTCTTAGCAATTGTTGGTCCTAATGGGGCGGGGAAATCCACACTTCTCAAGTGTCTGGTTGGAATGTTAAAACCTAAAGGTTATGCGAAATTAAATGGTATTAACCTACTTAATCTGAAACCTAAAGAGAGGGCTAAGTATATTTCTTATGTCCCTCAAAGCTCCTACCCAGAGTTCGCATTTACGGTTGAAGAGTTTGTTGAACTTGGGAGCTATGCTACAGGAGGGAGTGTTGAAGATGCCTTGAAAACAGTGGGGATGTGGGAAAGGAAACATGAGCTCGTAACAAAGTTAAGTGGTGGGGAGTATCAGCTGGTTTTGGTTGCAAGAGCACTGGCCCAGGGAAGTAATGTAATGTTGCTTGATGAACCTACTTCCCATCTGGACATTAACCATGCACTTCGGATAATGAATCTTCTAAAAACTCTTAAAAAGGAGAAAATTGTTGTAACTGTCATGCATGATTTGAATTTGGCTCTGAACTATGCAGATAATCTTTTGATTCTTGATAAGGGCGAGGTTCGCTGGATTGGCAGACCTTCTGAATTAACCCCAGAGATCTTGGAGGAAGTTTATGAGATAAAAGCAAAAATAACAGAAGTGGATAGTCTTAAAATTATAACGGCGATCGAATAATGGGTGTTTCAAATCTTCCAGT
Source organism: Thermococcus sibiricus MM 739 (assembly GCF_000022545.1). Lineage (NCBI taxonomy): Archaea > Methanobacteriati > Methanobacteriota > Thermococci > Thermococcales > Thermococcaceae > Thermococcus > Thermococcus sibiricus. The sequence goes on along the minus strand of NC_012883.1, from coordinate 1,306,910 downwards.
GCGTTCTTAAATTTTCAATGATTTCTTGCCTTATTTGTTCTCTATTTTCAGGGGTGAGGACGTAAACTCTTCCTAGGGTTTTGAATTTATCTACGTATCTTCTATGAACCGTAGCTAAAAGTACTTTTTCGCTTTTGATTACTTCATCAATGCTCTTTGCAAATTCCCTGCTTTTGTACTCCATGGCCCCAATTTCGTCTATGATTATTACATCAGCATTTTCAACGGCCCTTCTTATTGCTGAGACAGCTATGTTGTTTATGTCTTTGAGATTAACCACGTATTTTCCAACCCTTGGGTATCCATTTCCAGCCCATGCGAGAATGCCTTCTTCTCCCGTATCGAGAGCTTTAATTTTAAAACCTACTCTTTTCCCCTTTTCTCTAATTTCTTGGGTTACAAAGCCGCCAACTTTTAAATCGTGATTTTTAAGCTCTTTTGTGACCTTTAATATAATGGTTGTCTTGCCAACTCCAGGTAGACCTGTGATAAAAATTTTCATGATGCTCCCTACACTTTTTTAGAGGAAGATTTAATAAATTCTTCTGAAGATAATTACCATCACGAAATCTTGAGGTGGGCAAGAATGGGGATAAAATACAAACCAGAGGAACTTACAAAACTCCCAAGAAGCGTTGAATTTAGAGAAGGGAAAGTGTATCTTATTGATCAGCTTTTGCTTCCTAGAGAATTCAAAGTAATAGCATTGGAAAAAGTTGAAGATGTTGCCAGAGCAATAAAAACCCTTCAAGTTCGTGGTGCTCCAGCTATAGGTGCAACAGCAGCCTATGGATTGGCTTTACTTGCAGAAAAGAGTAATGCAAAGACAAAGGAAAAGTTTTTCGATGAGTTTTACAAAGCGTTTGAAATCCTTAAAAATACCAGACCAACTGCAGTTAACCTCTTCTGGGCCCTTAATAGGGTTAAACGTCTTTTAGAGGAGCATAAGGAGAATAATCTTGACACAATAAAGAAGCTGATTATTGAAGAGGCCCACAAGATAGCAGATGAAGATGTTGAGGCGAACCTTAGAATGGGCCATTATGGAGCCGAGATTCTCCCTGAAGGGAACGTTTTAACACATTGCAATGCAGGTAGCTTAGCCACGGTGCATCTTGGCACAGTTGGAGCGGCTTTAAGAGTGATGCATAGAGAGGGAAAGCTCAAACTTCTATGGGTTGATGAAACAAGGCCTGTTCTTCAAGGTGCCCGCTTATCTGCTTGGGAATATCACTATGATGGAATTCCACTAAAGCTAATAAGCGATAATATGGCGGGGTTTGTCATGCAACAAGGAAAGGTGGATGCGATAATCGTTGGTGCGGATAGAATAGTCGCCAATGGTGATTTTGCCAACAAAATAGGGACCTATTCTCTGGCTGTGCTTGCAAAGGAACATAAAATCCCGTTTTTCACAATTGCACCAATTTCCACAGTTGATATGAACCTTAAGAGCGGAAAGGAGATTCCAATTGAGGAAAGGCCAAAAGAGGAAGTACTAACCTGTGGAGGATGCAAAATAGCCCCAGATGTTGATGTTTATAACCCTGCCTTTGATGTAACACCCCATAAGTATCTAACGGCAATAATTACTGACAGAGGAGTAGTGTACCCACCGTTTGAAAGGAATTTAAAGAAGATTTTTGAATAATGAGTTGCCCAAGAAGAGTTAAATATCCTCATTCCTTATTTTTTCTGGTGATGCTCATGAGGTTTTTCAGTTTAAAGACGAGGATAATTATGGGAGAGGGAAGCTTAAGATACGTAGAAAGCGTGGCTAGGAATTATGAAAGAGTCATGGTACTTTCAAGTAAATCTATGCGTATTCACGGGTTTTTGAATGAGGTTATGGACTATGCAGAAGAGGCCGGTGCGGAAGTGGATGCTATAGAGGGTTTACCAGCTGAACCAGCTTATGAAGATGTAGAAGAGATCCTTCCAAGGATTAGGGAGTTCTCTCCTGACTTACTTATTGCCCTTGGCGGTGGCAGTGTAATAGATATAACAAAGGCTATAAAGGTGTTTTATGAAGTGCCTGATTTGAGGTTTGAGGAAGTAGCTTTTCTTGATAGATTCACAAAACCAGTTAGAATTATCCCTAAACTTAAGACCCCTTTGATAACTATACCCTCCACAAGTGGGGCTGGAAGTGAAGTTTCTGCAGCTAGCGTGCTCAAAAAAGATGGAGCAAAATATAACCTTGTTTCCTACGAAATTGCTCCAGAGTATGCAATTCTTGATCCAAGGTTACCAAGAACGATGTCAGAAAAGATTGCCAGAAATAGTGGCTTAGATGTTTTGGTGCATGGTATAGAGGCCTATACGACGAAAGTGGCAACTCCTTTTAGTGATGCTATGGCATTGGGGGCTATAAAAACAGTCTTTAAATGGCTTCCTTTGTCAGTTAAGGGTGATGGGAAAGCAAGGGAAAAGATTCATTATGCTGCAACTATGGCAGGAATAGCGTTTCTAAATGCTCGCCTTGGAATATGCCACAGTTTAAGTCATAAAGCCGCTTGGATAGGGCCACATGGCTTGCTTAATGCAATATTTCTGCCCTATGTAATACATTTTAACATGAAGGATGAAGGTACAAGAAAGAAATATACCAAGATAGCCAGAGAAATAGGGTTTAATACATCTGAAGAGCTTCTTGAAGTCATTAAAGAGTTCAATGAAATGCTTGGAGTTCCAAAGCTTAATGAGCTTGTTGGTGAAGAAACATTCCTTTCAAAGCTCGATGAAATGGCAGAAAAGGCTTATAATGATCCTTTAATTAATTTTAACCCGGTAGAGCCTAGCATTGAAGACATAAAAGAACTGTATAGGAAAGCTTATTATGGCGAGTGATTTTTAAACCCTCTTTCATTTTTTCTATCATGCACTTTCTCCTGAAAAAAGCTATAAAGGAAAAATTTGGAGGGGTTAATGAGCTTCAGATGAAGGCTTTTGAGGAGGTTAGCTCTGGAAAGAGTGTTTTAATAGTGGCTCCTACCGGAAGTGGAAAAACTGAAGCGGCATTGTTGCCGGTTTTTAATGCAATCTTAGAAGATGGCCTAAAACCAATTTCTGCCCTTTACATAGCTCCTTTAAAGGCCCTTAATAGGGATCTTTTAGATAGATTGCTCTGGTGGGGAGAAAAGTTAAACCTTAATGTGGAGGTTAGACATGGGGATACTTCTGCATATAGGAAAGCCCAACAGGTAAAAAAACCTCCACATGTTCTCATTATCACTCCTGAAACTCTTGGAATCATTCTTACAATGAAATCTCTCCGTAAGGCAATTTCAAATGTTAAATTTGTGGTGGTTGATGAGATAGTTGAGCTCGTTGATAACAAAAGAGGAGCACAACTCAGTTTAGCACTTGAGAGACTTGCCGAAATTGCGGAATTTCAAAGAGTCGGCCTTTCTGCAACTGTGGGAAATGAGGAAGAGATTAAGACGTGGCTTAAGGTTGATGTAGTAGTTAGACCACCGATAGAAAAAGGATATAAAGTTAATGTCCTCTTTCCTCAGCCGGATGAAAGGGACATTGAGCTCTCTAGGAAATTAAGCGTGCCTTTAGACGTTGCCACCCGTTTACGGGTTTTGTGGGAAATAATTGAAAAGTATGAACGGGCCTTAGTCTTCACAAATACCAGACAATTTGCTGAAATCTTGGCCCATCGTTTTAAAGCTTGGGGAAAACCGGTTGAAGTTCATCATGGAAGTCTCTCCAAGGAGGCCAGAGTTCAAGCTGAGAAAGCACTCAAAGAAGGGAGTATTAAGGCTTTGGTTTGTACTTCTTCGATGGAACTTGGGATAGATATAGGTGACGTGGATGTTGTTATCCAGTATATGAGCCCAAGACAGGTTAATCGACTTATCCAGAGAATCGGGCGTTCAAAACATAGGGTCGGAGAGGTTAGTGAGGGTTATATCATTACTACCAATGTAGAAGATTATTTAGAAAGCTTGATTATCGCTAAAAGGGCTTTGGAAGGTAAACTTGAGGCAGTAAAGCCATATAAGAATGCCCTTGATGTTTTGGGTCATTTTATAGTTGGGCTTTTAATGGAACACAGAAGACTGCCAAAGGAGGTTCCATTTGAGATTGCTAAGAGAGCATATCCCTATAGAGACTTAACATGGGAAGATTACGGGACAGTTCTCCACATGTTAAGTGATGCAAACTTAATTGGTTATGATGAAGATAGTGGCCTTTTATACCTGAGAAGAGGAGCGTATCAGTACTACTATGAAAACCTTTCCACGATTCCCGATGAGATTAGCTACCGTGTTTTTGACGTTAAGAGTGGAAGAATTGTTGGTCGTTTAGATGAGAGCTTTGTAATGGATTTAGAAGATGGTATGGAATTTATTATGCACGGAAGAAGCTGGATATTGCTTGGAGTCGATGAGGAATCTAGGCTTCTTAAAGTTAGGGAGAGTAAGAGTTTGCAGAGTGCTGTACCAAGTTGGGAGGGAGAAATGATCCCTGTCCCATTTGAGGTTGCGTTAGAAGTTGGAAAACTCAAACGAGAACTCTTATTTGATTTTAATTCTGCTAAGAGGTCAATCTCACTTGTAGATTTTCGGGAAGAGGATTTAAAACTTATAAAGAATATTCTGGAAAAGCAAAAACCCTTGGGGACTGATAGGGACATAGGTTTAGAATCCGTCCCGAAGGCCTTGATTATTCATGCAGATTTTGGTAATCAAGCTAATGAAGCTATTGGCAGATTTTTAATGGCTTTTTTGGCAGCAAAATATGGAAAAGTCTTTGTAATGAAGGCTCAGGCTCATGCAATAGTTATTCGGACTCCATTTCAGGTTAACCCCAAAGAAGTAAAGGAATATCTTCTCCAGGATCATAGGGTTCTCGAATTTGTCATCTCCAGGGGATTGAGAGGGAGTTCACCTTACAGGTGGAGAATGTTGAATGTTGCAAAGAGAATGGGGGCTCTAAGAAGGGAGGCTAAAATAAGAAAAGTAGAGAGGCTTTTTGAAGGGACAGTTATTGAGAAAGAGACTTTAAATGAACTCTTCCATGATAAAATTGATGTTGAAAGGGCTGAGGAGGTTTTAAGACTTTTGAAGGAGGGTAGAGTCAGGATTAAAGCAGTTCTAAGGAAGGAGCCTTCCCCTCTTGCAGTCATTAATTTGAATATTGGAGGAGAATTTCTTGTAGGAGGAGAACTCGAGAAAGATGAGATTCTTATGTTATTTAAAGAGCGCCTTCTAAATACTGAAGTTGCTTTAATATGCACAAACTGTGGGTGGAAAAGCACTACAAGGGTCTCACGCTTAAAGAATAGGCTTGAACATTTACAATGTCCAAAGTGCTCCTCTCTTATGGTCACGGTGGCCCATCCAATAGATGCTGAGTTATTTGTTTCAGCGTTGAAGAAACTCAACAGAAAAGAGGGTCTTGAAAAAGAGGAGGAGAGCGCATATAGAAGGTTGATAAAGGCTAGTGATCTCCTTAAGGTTTATGGATTTGATGCGGTTTTGGCACTTGCGAGTTATGGTGTAGGACCCGATACTGCTGCAAGGATTCTAAGTCAGTATAAGGGGGAAGCTCTTCTTGTTGCACTGCTTGAGGCCGAAAGAAGATACATAAGAACAAGAAAGTTTTGGAAGGAATGATTATTCGTTCAAGAAGTCGCTTAAAATTTGAAGGAATTCACTTGGTTTTTCTTCATGGGGTAAATGACCACATTCTTCCATTATCGCCAGCTGAGAGTTTGGAATAATTTGGTGTAGTTTTTTTCCACTTTCTAGAGGTACTATCTTATCTTGCCTGCAGTGGACTATCAGAGTAGGAATATTTAGATTTTTGAGTTCTTCCGTTATATTGGGGTATTCTCCATATTTAGTTACCCAAAAAAGGCCTTTATCCCAGTCTTTGGCCTTTAAAGGCCTCTTATATCCTTCCCAAACTTCTTCAGTTAGTTTGCTCTGGTTATACCACGCATTCTCAAGGATTCCTTCTAACCTGCCAACTGAAAAACGAAGTATTAGTGGAAAATACTTCTCAGTCCATGGAAGAGAGAAAATGAGTTTTTGAAAAGTGCTTTGGTTTCTTGATCCCCATGCAGGGGCCACTAAAATCAATTTTTCAACTCTTTCAGGGGCTTTAATCGAAACTAAGAGTGCTACCCCCGCACCTGCAGAATGGCCAACTAAGGTGGCCTTTTCCATTCCAAATTCATCCATTAGTTTTAAAGTCAACTCTGCAGCTCCTTCAGGAGAGTAAGGGTTACATAGTAGCCCTTTAGGATTTTTTCTTTCCGTGAGTCCAAAACCGGGCCTGTCAAAAGCAACAACTCTCTCACTTAAATTGCCCTCGAGCAGATATCTCCAGGAAAATGTGCTGGCCCCAAAGCCGTGTAAAAGCAGTAAATTCCCCTCACCTGGTTTTTCTACATAATGAACCTTTAACCCACACACTTTAATGAATTTGCTCTCTGGAAGAGCTATATATTCTACATTGTGACCGGTACTAGGTATTGGAATTAAGTAGAGGATTATTAAGAAGAGAAAGACTCCAATAAAAAATTTGTAGAGCCTTTTCATTGTTCTCTAACTCCGGCCGTAGATTTCGTTGATTTTCTTTAGAAATTCACTTGCCTCCACAACATCTCTAACGTCTATCCTCTCGCTTTTTGTGTGAGAAATATCAAGGTTTCCGGGTCCAAAGACTATTGTTTTTGTCCCATTGTACATAAAGTTGATAGCATCTGTCCAGCTCCGCATTCCTCCGAAATCTTCAATTCCGACTTCATCCATCGCCTTTTTCGCAAGTTGGACAATTTCTTCATCTTCATCAAGTTCATAACCGTCCCATATCTCAGTATATTCATATTTAAGTGTATATTCTTCCAGAATAGGCTCTATAAGGTCTAAAATATCTTCAACCTCTTGGGTTGGTAGAAGCCGTGCTTCCAATCTCCCTTTACAGAGAGCAGGAATTAAGTAGTAGGGGTTTTCACATATAAGCTCCTGTAGGCCTATGTAAGCATCAAAATACTTGCCTTTTTGTTTAAATGGTTCTAGGCTCTTAAGTTCTTCTATCATTTTATAAGTTTGATCGATGGCATTTATACCGCTTTCAGGACAGGCCCCATGGGCCTCTTTTCCATCAACTTCAAAATATGCTTCTATGTTTCCAGCATGGGCTATGTGCACTTCGAGATCAGTGGGTTCTATTACGATAGCCATCTTTGGCTTATAGCGCTCCATGAATAATGCTGAACCCATTCCTCCCTTTTCTTCGTCGCTCACAAATACAACACCAACATTAAGGTTTTGGTTTCCTCTCTTGAGGCTCTCCATCATGAGAAGTACACTTGCTAGGCCTCCTTTAACATCACTAGCACCGGTTCCATAAACTATATTGCCTCTAACAAAAGGCTCGGCCCTTATATCTATCGTATCCATGTGCACTTCAAAAAAAAGATCAGCTTCTGGATTCACAACAAGGTCAATTACTCGTCCATCACTCTCTATATGGACTTCATAGTCAAGTTTATGAAGGAATTCCATTATATGTAAGGCAAGGCGATCTTCATGATCTGAGGGAGAGGGAATTTTTAATAAATCTACCAAGATTTCTTTTGCCCGTTCGGCTTTCATTTGGGTCACCTAAGTGAGATAGGATTTTCTTACTTATAAACACTTTGGGTTGAGGAAAAGTTCACAAAGCTCGTATAATATTAGATAACAAAAAGAGAAATATAAACAAAAACCAAAACTCCTAGATCACTTTTTCACAAGCCGGTATATCTTAACAGAGACTGTGTACTCTTCATTTGGATTTGGTGCGTTGTATTGAATGCGGACCCTAAAAGGAGTTTCTGAACTGTATATAACGTTATCGCCTTCAAATTCTGTCACAACTTCGTCCGTATCGGCTTTGAGTATTTGCATGCCTTCAACAACTCCCGAGCTTTCTGCTGTTATAAGGTATTTTCCTGGAGGTATTACATCGGAAGTATAGTAAACTGGGCCCGTAACTGTCTCGCTCAGCTCTACGATCAGTTCTTTCTCGTGAGTTGCCAGCGTGTAGTAGTAAGTCCCAAATACAAATGCAATTCCCACGACTAGAAGAACAAAGAATCCTACTATGAGCTTCTTTATTAATCCCATCATTTTTCACCTCCTTTTAATTTGTTTAAATGTGCCAATCTAAAATTGAAACAACACAACTTTTCCATTATTCCACCACCGTTCATCCAAGTGTCCTGTATCTCAGGGTTACTTTGTGATCACATTCCCCTATCTTCTCGTGGGTCACTACAACAAAAGCCGTGTACGAGCCGTCAGAGTTCCTGTTTATATAAACGTACCCTATTTTGATTTCCATTGCATCCTCGTTCGTGTACCCAGAGCTCGGAATATCTTCAACAGTAACATCCTCCAAGCTTATCAGATTGGTTTCAGCATAATTACCCAATATGGCGGGATAGTCCACGCACCAGGGTTCAAGCATTATGTCCCCATCTTCACCTCCAACATCTCCTGTTGAAAAGTCCAACATCATTGCGGTAGGCGTTGAAAGAGTAACTTCATAGATCTCTCCAAAGGTTCCCTCTTTTGGAGGGGAGATTGAAGTTCCTGAGTTTAGGGACGATTCATAGCACGCCTTGGCCTCCAAGTACTTTGCATAAGCTTCCTCCTGTTCTTCCTGCGAGGCATTTGAGCCCATCAGGGAGGTAACATTGTTGTATGCCTGTACAAAGAGTTCGTAGGCTTCTTCTTGACTTGGTGGGCACGTAAAGCTCTCACTCGTGTTTTCAGGTGGTACTATGTTTGCACCGCCTTCAAACTCATCGAAAATTCCGTCGAAGTCATAGTCATGCAAATCAGGGGTTCCATCGTAATCCACGTCCTTCTCGTCTATAACTCCGTCGGAGTTCAAATCCCATGCATCTACCTTGCCATCTCCGTTGGTGTCGTAAACGTCCGGAATGCCGTCCCCGCTTAAGTCCCACGCATAACTTTTGACACCGTTGAAGGCTGTAATCCACGTGTCGGTCTTTCCGTTGTAGTCCTCGTCGAGGTAAGAGGTGTCGAAATCTCCGTCTCCCGTAGTATCGAGATATATCGCGTCTATTACACCGTCTTCGTTCCTGTCCTTGGTTATAATATAGCTCCCGTTGATACTTACCGCCCCAAAACCCGTGCTCACATAGATATCCGGGGCCCCATCCCCGTCCGTATCGCTCCACCCGCTCTCTCCGGAGGCAGTCCCGCCGTTATCGCTGGAAAAGCTTCCCCCGTTGCTTCCGCCTCCGGTGTTATCGGAGAGCTGGCCGGAGGATCCCCCGTTGTTGGTATCGTCTATGATGTCCTTTATCAAGTCGGGGTTTTTGTTGTAGATGTAGTAGAGGCCCCCGAGGATGAGGAGGATCAATAGAAACGCTGTGAATTTACCCATTGTCCTTCACCTCCACGAAGTTCGGTGAGCTCAGCCAGCCGCCGCCTACGCGCCTGAACTTCTTGCCCGTTTCATAGTCCTCGTAAATGCCCGGGGTTGAGGTCTCGTGGAGGACGTAACCGTTCCACGTGAACCACCCCTGGTTTCTCTGCTCTATCTTTTTCCGCAGGTCTATCAGCGCTCCAACCGTTGCATCTGCCATGTTGCCGAAGTAGCCGGTCGGGTCGAGCAGTTTGCCTATCTTTGTTGCTCCGTCGAGAACCACTATGGAAACCCTGGTGTTCTCCGGCAGGTTCATGTTCTGCAGCTCCCTGGCGTGGTCCATCAGCGCCTTGGCGTCGAGTGCAACCAGATAAACCGTCGCGGGCGTTCTGAGCATCTTCACCTTGGCGTTCCCCTTGAACTTCACCGTGTCCCCGACCTTCTCGAAGTTGGAAGCAATGAAGTGCGCCCAGTCGAGGGCCCCACCGGAACCGTACTGCCCGCCGACGAGCCACTGAGGCGGCTCGATGATCCCAGCTATTATCGCGTTGGCAATAGCGCTACTCTCCGCAGCGCTCTGGGCGTTTTTGTAGATGAAGTCTTTCATCTTGATGTCGCGCATTATTGGGTCGTAGCGGTACTTTATCGCTATCTGTCTGAGCTGGTACCTCTTCTCGGGGTCGTCCTTGAAGATCGAGAGGTACGAGTTGATCTTCTGGTTGGCGTAGACCTTCTTCTCCATGTACGCGTTCATCTCGGAGACCATTCTGTCAGGGTCGTCGAGGTAGTCGTCGTGGATTTCATTCAGGTCGTCGAGGTAGACTTCGTAAATTGACCTGTCCTCCGGGTGGAGCTCTATGACTTTGTTGAGGTAGTCAACATGCCTCTTGTAGATGTTCTCGGCAAATTCAAGCTTTTTCTGGAGGATGCACTCCTGACAGCCGAAAATGTCGGGGTCGTCACAGTCAACCAGACCGTCGAGGTCGTTGTCGATGTTGTCCCCGGGAACCTCCTTGGAGACGAAGCCCACCTTCACTGAGTCCGATGCGAGGAGCTTCGTAGAGCCGTTCATCGTGCCGTAGAGGTCGACCCTAACGGTACCACCCTTCACCGTTGGGTCGCTGATCTCTATGATGTCGACTATGCTCCCGCCCATCACGTTCTCCCTCTTCTTCGAGCCGTCTGGCAGGGTAACCACCGCGTAAAGATTCTCGGCACCGCTCCCATCCACGTCCGCCCAAAGGGACATTGTGAAGTAGCCGTCGAAGAGCTGCCTGAGCGTCGCCCCGTCCCGGGGTGATGTTATCCTAACGGAATATCCGCCTTCTGGGGAGGTACTCTCTATATGCTTCAAAACTAAATCAACCACGCTCTTGGTAAGCCTCTCTGCCTTGAGCTTTACAGCTTTGTTACGTTCTTCTAATAGATTCATATACGCCTGGTACTTAGCTTCGTCCACAGCACCCGTACATTCGCTCTCAGAGCAAACCACATATATGTAGCTCTTCTGGGGGTTAGTGAGGATTGAGTCATAGTCATTCCATCCTCCGTATATTCCCACAAAGATAACGTACTTCCCATACGTGTAGAGAGCTTCGTGGTTCGTTGCTGCCCCGAAAATATAGCCGGATCTCGCATGCTTGAGTATAAAGAACATGTAACATGTAGAACTGTTAGAAGTTCCGTATTTCTCAACGTGCTTTGCGATAAATGTACCGTCCACCCACTCATGGTTCGCCATCTCTCCTTCCCAGTGGATCTTCTTGTTTTCATAACAACCACTTATGAGGGTATTTATGGACTTTTTAAACTCTTCTCTAGCTTTTTCAGGGTTTTCGTACTCAAAGATTGCTATTTTTACTTCGGTCGTCTGCGGTTCATACTGATTATTTACTTGGAAAGTTCCCTCAAATGTAACTCCATCAGGAGTTCGGTCAACATCTGTAACCTCAATACCGATTGCATTAAGCTCACTGGGCGTTGGCGCGTAGTCGGGGAGCTCTGAACCCGAAACCATGCCAATGGGAAATGCCGAGGTCAAAAGGATTAATACAACCAGGTAAACCTTACTTTTTCTCATAAAATCCCTCCTCCTTTCATTTTCAAACTAAACTCCACCCTCTCAATCATCCCAGTCCCATTCCTCATCATCAAATTCATAATCTTCGTCTTCCTCATCATCAAAGGACCAGTCCTCGTCGTCACTGCCTCCAAGCGATGTCCTAACAACACTCGTGCCTTTAGCCTTAGGCATCTTCAGAGACACTACGAGGCCAAGAATGAAGAATCCCACCGCTAACGGAACTGCAAGCTCCTGGAGGAACATTGAACTGATCAAATACCCAACGCCTCCAAGGGTCACGGCCACAATGGAGGCTAGGAGTAACTTGATCAAGTATTTTTTGATTAGCCAGAGCAGTAAGAGAAGTGCACCTATCAGCACAACACCTACAAAAGGACCCTCTACACTAAACCCCGTCAGATAGTCTTCGCTATCCTGGCATAACGCCAAAGGCAGGCTTGTTATCCAAATCACTATGCCCGCAAGGTAGTATTTTTTCAATATATGCACCACCAAGGCAAACCCATCTCGCAGAAAAGGAAAGCGGGACAGGCTTTGCTTTTGACATGTTACGTAATATTATTAATAAACTTTTCGATTATTGAGAAATATTTTACTATTCAAATCTTGAATACTACTAAAATTGAGTAGGGGAGCGTGTAAAACGCCCCTCAATCGTCTCTTCTTCCTCTAATCCTGGCAACAGCCCCACCAATGAGGATGAGGACAAGGAAAGCCGCTGGACCACATGTTACTGACACTTCAAAGCCATCCCCCTCTTCGGTAGTTTCAGTAGTTGTAGTACCATACCCTTGGCTTGTACTAGTTGAAGAAGTTATGGTCGAACTAGTGGTCGTCCGGCTGGACGTAGTTGTATCTTTAGGAGGAGCATAAGCTAACAAAGTCTTCACATTGGCGTTCGTATCATAAATTTCAGCAATTGTATCCTTCACAACAGCGTTACTCTGACCTACCACTGCAGCAGAGGTAGAAACCTCAGCACTCGTTTCAGACACTTGGGCGTTTGAATCCCTGCAGAACTCACAGTTCTGCAGGTTTCCATCAGGTGGAAGTCTGAGAACCCAACCATCAGCTTCACTAACGCTGAAGCTGTAAGTAGCTCCTGCTACAATTAAGTCGCTGTTCTCAGCGATTAAAACTGCACGAGCTATGTCGTCATTATCAATTCCACCGTAAGTCTTCTGCCACTTAACGTTACCATTTGCATCAAGTCTAAGAAGCCAAGCGTCGTAGTAACCAGCACCGAAACTGTTGCTCTCGCCTGTAACAATTATATCGCCGTTCTCAACGATTGCAATCGCCCAGGCGTCTTCATCTCCACTTCCACCGTAAGCTTTTTGCCATTTTATGTTTCCGTTTGCATCAAGTCTAAGAACCCAAAAATCAGCCCCACCAGCGCCAAAGCTCATAGTGTCGCCTGCCACTATAATATCCCCGTTCTCAGCGACAGCAACCGCGTAAGCTTCTTCATCAGCACTTCCTCCGTAGGTTTTTTGCCACTTAACATTACCATTAGCATCAAGTCTAAGGACCCAAACATCAGTTCCCCCAGCGCCAAAACTTAAAGTCGCGCCTGTTACGATTATTTCACCGTTTGGAGCAACTGCAATGGCGACTGGATAATCCTCATCATTTCCACCGTAAGTCATCTGCCATTTCACGTTCCCATTCTCATCAAGCCTAAGAACCCAAAAGTCACTATACCCAGCGCCAAAGCTGTAAGTGTAGCCTGTTGCAATTATATCTCCATTTGGTGCGGTAGTAACTGCACGAATTAAGTCATCGTCGTTTCCGCCGTAGGTTTTTTGCCACTTAACGTTACCGTTTGCATCAAGTCTAAGAACCCAAGCGTCATCATAGCCAGCCCCGAAGCTGTTGGTGAAACCTGCCACTATGCTGTCCCCATTATCTGCAGTTGCAACAGATATGGCCCATTCACTTCCACTTCCACCGTAAATCTTCTGCCACTTAACGTTTCCTCCTTTATCAAGTTTCAAGACCCAAAAGTCTTCGTAACCGACACCGAAGCTTTCAGTTCCTCCGGCCACTATCACGTCTCCGTTTGGAATAAGGCCACCTGCATTGCCCCAATCAACTCCATTTCCACCGTATGTTTTGACCCACCAATTTGTTTTTTCATTTGAAGAAGTGGACGTTGTCGTGGTAGCTGTTGTAGTGGTGGTTTTTGTTGTCGAGGGGTTTATAGGAGTGTAAGACCACAGGGTTTCTACTTCCGCATTCGTATCATAAACGTCAGCATTAGTGTCTTGGATTTTGGCGTTTGAGTCTTTCACTGCGGCATTAGTTGTTTGTACTACAGCATTGATCTCGTAGACTTCGACGATTATATTCTGATCCCATATCTCGCCTGAGTAGTTGGGAACTTCATCAACATTAAACCAGACGGCTGTGACATCACAATCGACATCAAGATCTTCTGTTGTTTTACAAAGAGTGCCTGCCAACGCTGCTGTTCCATCGGAGAGGACTTTAATACCCCCACCACCTATGTCCTTTGCCCACTTGACTTCTCCATTGGGACTTAACCTCAGCAAATCCCATCCAGCCAGTAGGATGTCTCCATTCGGGGCAATAGCAATACCATTTGGACTCATCTTATCAATTGCCCAAACTCCCATATCGCCCCACAAACCGTAAGTTTTTTGCCATTTGATATTGCCGCTTCCATCGAGTTTAAAAACCCAAAAATCGCCATTCTCGAAACTGCCAGTATAACTTGCCACTATGATGTCACCATTTGGGTCAATGGTAACCGCATCGGGCCTCTCATCATCACTTCCGCCGTAGGTTTTTTGCCATTTAATGTTACCTCCGCTATCGAGCCTGAGAATCCAAATATCCTCATAACCAGCACCGAAGCTGTTAGTCCAGCCTGTTACTATGATGTCTCCATCAAGAGTGATTGCAACAGCTTCAGCTTCCTCTTCACCACTTCCGCCGTAAGTTTTTTGCCACTTAACGTTACCATTCTCATCCAAACGAAGAACCCAAAAGTCACTGGAACCGGCGCCGAAACTGACAGTGAAGCCCACTACAATCACGTCACCATTCGGAGTTAGGGCAATCATAGTGGCCTCATCGTCGTGCCAATCCCCATAACTCTTCTGCCATTTCACATTACCACTTCCATCCAAGCAAAGAACCCAAACGTCACTATAGCCATCACTGAAGCTGTTAGTATAGCCCGCCACGACGATATTTCCATTCTGAGTTATGGCAACTGCGACAGGGGAATCCACGTCACTCCCGCCGTAGGTCTTCTGCCATTTCACGTTACCATTAGCATCAAGCCTGAGAACCCAAACGTCACCCCAATCAGAATCGCTGAAACTTTGAGTGTAGCCTGCTACAATCAAGTCCCCGTTTGGAGCAATTGCAACTGGCCAAGCATAATCATTTCCACTCCCGCCGTATGTTTTGACCCACCAGTTCGTATTTTCGGCTTTCGCTTCTTTTGGTATTATTGTGAGCGCCCCAAAAAGCAAAACAATCCAGAGTATAATAACGGGGGATTTTATTTTTTCTTCAAACTTAACTTTATGTTTTTTACTCATGACGTAAAACCTCCTTTAATTTTGCAAGATTAGTCATTATTTTATTTAAAAATTTCGGTTTATATTCTGACTAAAAAAACTTGACTAAAATAAGGCATAAATATAAATCAGATAGAAAAGGTAATTTGTGCTTTTGTCACGTACTTCGAGAAGAAGATATCACTAAAATTTTCCATCATGATAATGTGGGAGCTCACCTCTTCCAGAGTCTCAACGTTCGCTATGGCTATCCGATGATGCTATAGAGCATGGAAAGAGTAATATAAGACAAACCCCGAAGAGAAGTATGTGTAAAAATATGAATGTTATGGAAAACCCTAAGCTTTCAAAATCTGTGAGGAGGCACCTTGAGCCCGACGAAAAAGTAGTAGTAAAAAATAAATGGTTGGTAGCAATATTGCATGATGGATATGTGTGAGGATAAATTAATGGTTAATTGTTATAAATAGGCAGATGAAATATTGAAATGATCGATGGTAAAACTCATTTGAAATTGGAATATTTAGTTAAAGGAGACATTCCCAACTCCCAGGCGATGAAGAGATTCATCCCTCCTGACGGGACAAACCCTCGGATGAGGATGCGGTCCCCCCTTGAGCCTTTTTGAGGTGAAGAACATGATTCCTATAGAGATACCCCCTAATACTCTCATGCTTACAGGCATAGGATACGATTCAAATATTTACCTCTTTCGGGATGAAAATGAGGGTCTTATTGTGGATACGGGTACTGGAGTTTATTGGCATAGGTATTTTGAGATACTTGAGAGGGAGAATTATCTTGAAGGCCTTGAAAAAGTTACTATCCTTAACACTCACGAGCACTTTGATCATGTTGGGGGAAATAAAAGATTTAAAGAATTCCTCGAAAAGATGGGTGTTAGTGTTATTTTTGCATCTCATAGAATTGCTGCAGATGTTCTAGAGAAAGGAGATGATTACGTGGTTCTTTCTTATGCCTATGGAAGGCGTTTTGAGCCCCAGACAGTTGAGTTAAAATTAGAAGACGGTGATAAACTCCAGATAGGGAGGAAAAAACTTAAGGTTATCCACACTCCTGGTCATACTGCTGGGAGTATTTGTCTCTATGAGCCTGAGGAGAGAATTCTCTTTACAGGAGACACAGTATTTAACCGAACAGTGGGGAGAACTGATTTACCAACGGGCAACTTTGAGGAGTTAATAAATTCCATAAATGTACTAAGCACTTTTGAAGTTGATGTGGCTTTATCTGGTCATGGCAAGGTTATAATGAAATGGCATGAAAACTTGGAAGTAATTAAAAAAGTATTGGGGGCTCTTAGGTGAGAAAAGGTTTCGTGAAGGAAGTATTATCCAAAATTAAATATGATGCACGAGAAAATGAAGAGGATTATTACATCGTCATTGAGCATAGAGGGACTTATGGCAACATAAAAAAGATACCGGTGAAAATGATAACCCTCGGCCACGGTTATTTTTTCATTGAAGATACACAAATTCCCTATCATAGGATTTTAGCTGTTATAAAGAAAGATGGAAAAGTGGTATGGAAAAAGAGAGGTTTAGGAGACGAATTCAAATTCTAACCTTTATTTGTTAGTGTAGTTAAATAGAAAAACTTTTCTATGAGTTAGCCTATGGCGTTAGGAGGGCAAAAGATGATAGATGCTCACGCACATGTAGAGATGTTTAAGAAAAATGTTCCTCTTATTGTAGAGGAGAGTAAAAAAGAACTGAAAGCGATAGTGGATTCTATAACAGAGTATAGAAAGTTCCGTGTATGGAAAAGCTGGGAACTTCTGGAGCCCTATTTTGGCTTTATATTCCCTACCTTAGGATTTGCGCCTAACGAAGCGAAAAGGGGTAACTGGGAAAGGGTTAAGAAGGTGGAAGAGTTTATTTGGGCCAAAAAGGATGAAATAGTGGCTATCGGTGAAATAGGCCTTGATTATTACTATGCTGGGACTGAAAAGGAAAGAGAAAATCAAAAGGCAATATTTGACCATTTTTTAACCCTTGCAGAGGATCTTAATTTACCAGTAGTTATACATGCTAGGGATGCAGAAAGAGAAGCTTTTGAAATGGTTCAAAGAAAGGGCCTTGTGGCATATTTTCATTCTTATAGTGGGGATGTGGAAACTGCGAAAGAAATTGTCGAAAATTCTCACTTAGTCGGGATAAATACTGGTGTAACGTTCATTCCTGAAGTTGAAACTGTTGCAAAGGTTCTTGATATCGAGAATATTCTTGTGGAGACAGATGCCCCATACATGAGTCCGTTTAAAGGTGAAAAGAACAAGCCTACTTATGTTAGAGTGGCTGTTGAAAAAATAGCAGCGATAAAAGGTGTGGGGGTTGAAGAGGTGGAAAGTGTAACAGATAAAAACACTTTAATGTTCTTTGGGATAGATTTGAGGTGATAAGTCATGGAAGAAGCTGAAAAAGTTAAAGCTCTATGTGAAAAACTTGGGGAGAAAGATCTTCTGAGAACCATAGACTCCTTTATAATCCTTCAAAGAGAACTTTCGACTAAAAAAGGAGAAGACTTTGTAAATGTAGCAATTTTAGGCTTTCTTGAGGGGATGTTAGTGAGCCTTCGAAAAAAATATCCACAAAACCAGGATATTCAGGGCCTTCTTGAACTGATAAGAACTAAAAGAGCGGAGCTTGAAGAAAAGTTCAGAAAACCCGAAATTCATCTCTTTGAGGAGAATGTGGATTGAGAGTACTGAGCATTTCGACTCCTGAATTCTTAGTAAAAGTCTTTAAAGAGTTCACCTTCCTGTAGATACCTTCGTTTTAGTTTGAGGGCCGTTTTTGCTTTTTCCAGTTCTCTTCCTAGGTAAAAAGCATGCCGTGGGGAAATCTCAAAGTGCTCAAGAATCGTATCAATTATTGCATCTGGATTTTCCCCTACCATTGTCAACACCTGTTTTGTACCTCTGTGTGCTATAACCCATATTTTACCTTCTTTAATGAAAATGCGGAAATAAATATCCTCTAGCTTAATCTCTCGTTGCTTAGCTTCCAGGATGGGAGAGTTTATTTCATATGTGATCTCTTCACGCTTTTTCTCTTTGAGGATGAGCAGGTCAAAGCCCAGATCTTTAGGAATATTGAAGAGCATCATATCTATGGCCCGTCTTAGCTCTTTAACACTGCCTTGGCATTTTGGGCTTACTTCGGTGGTTAAAAGCAAGGATACCTTGAGCTCACCAGTGATTCCAGCTAGAAGGGAATTAATTCCAACACTATCAGCATCTATCATCTCTACGACATTTCCTACTCCTGCTAAAAGAACGTCATTTGGATTTCTCTCACGGTAAAGTTGAAAAGCCGAAATAGAGCGGCCTAAGTATGGCACGTGCTCTAAGATCAAATCCAGAATAATATTTTTATAGCCGAGCTGGATAGCATTTTCTTTGAGCTTTTCCAGGAATTTAACTCTATTTTCAGGTTTTTGGGGGAAATACCCGGTCTTTTGGTTTGTGGGAATCAAAACTACCGGAGTCTTTGTAACAAGTTTCTCAAGGTTGCTCCCATCAATACTTAGCAATAGGTCCGCATGTTCTGAGACCCTTTCAAGTTCTTTTTCATTCAAGGAATCAAAGCTAATCGGGACATCAAAGCCATTCTCTTTTATTTTTTCCCTTATTTCAGGGAGTAAATCAATGAAATCAAGGTTTTCTTCCCCACTTATCATTCCTATGTCAATTACATCTGCACCGCTTTTGAGATAATAAAGGGCCTTGTTTACAATTTCTTCCACGCTAAGCTTTGGAGCATCAACAATTTCTGCCACTATTCTTTGGGGGAAGTCAAACCCAACAGGCAGGTTTCCAATTAGAAGGTTATATGGTTTTTTAAGGGCATTTTCAATGTAATTCTTGTTCTTTGTCTTGTTTCTGATATCTTCGACTTTCTTTAGGGCATTCATCTGAAAGAGCTCATCTGCAGGAACCTTTTTGCTTAGTTTAAACCCATTTTTAATGGCCTCAAGAGTTTGGGGGATGTCATGAGCGTATTTGGGCCCCTTGAATGTTGGTATACCTGTAGCTTCTTCAATTTCTTCGGTAGACCCTCTAACAAGCCCTGGGATCAAAATTAGGTCATAACCTTTTATGTTGCCCTTTATTAGGTAATTTGCTATCATTTTAGGAGTTAAAAAGGCTGCAACACTAATAGGGCACACAAAAACATCGCACCCTTTTCCATATTTTCGCACGATTGGCTCTGCTACCCTTCCAGTAACAAGAAGTATTTTCATGTTATCCCGTTTCTCTTTGGGGGTTATATTTTTTTCCAAAATTTTTCTTTTAAAATGGTCTACAGATCTCCTTCAAAAACTTTATAAGTGGAAGTATTTCTTTCTTAACAAGGTGTAATAATATGATTGAGGTGGAGAGACTTCTAAAAAAGTTTGGAGAGAAAATTGTACTTAATGGTATTGGTTTTAGAGTCAATAATGGGGAGATTTATGGATTATTAGGCCCAAATGGAAGTGGAAAATCTACTACTATGAAAATTTTAGTGGGAATAGTGCGGCCTACGTCTGGTCAAGTTCTGGTAGATGGTGTTGATCCCACAAGAGACTCAATAAAAGTTAAAGAAATGGTAGGGTATGTTCCTGAGATACCAGTGTTATATGAAAGCCTGACTCCAGGGGAGTTTTTTAATTTCATAGGGAGTGTTAGAGGGATCCCCAAAGAGGAACTTGAAGAGAGAGTAAGTCAATTTGTTGAAGCTTTTGGTATTGAAGAATATCTGGATCAGTTTATAGGGACACTGAGTTTTGGGACCCAACAGAAGGTTTCCCTTATATCTGCCTTGCTCCATGATCCGCAGGTTTTAATTTTGGATGAGGCCATGAATGGCCTTGATCCTAAAAGCGCTCGAATTTTACGGGAATTGTTACTGGAATTTAAGAAAGAGGGTAGGAGCATAATTTTCTCAACTCATATTCTCCCTTTGGCAGAGATGATATGCGACAGAATTGGACTCATATATAAAGGGGAGATTATAGTAGAGGGCACCATGGAGGAGCTAAAAGAAAGGGCCCATGAGGAAAATCTTGAGGATATTTTCCTTAAGCTAACTGAGAGTAAGGATGAAGTTTACAACATTGTACAGGCCTTAAAAGGTACACTTTAGGTGGGTCTGATGATTAGGATTCTCTATCGCGAGCTTCATTATCAAATTGCCAAACGGAACCCTCTAGTTGTGAATGATGAAAAACAATTTAAAAAGGCTATTAAAAACGCCATGAGCCTAAAAAGAGGTTTGGGAGTACAAACATTCGGATTTATTCCATTCGGCCTTTTGATGGCATCCACATTTGTTTTCACAAATGATAGGCTTGTTTTAGCATCTTTAATGGTTTCTCTAGCCCTTCTTCCGTTTGTCTTTGCGATGTATGTAACTGCAATTCAAGCTTCTTATGTGCTTTCCATAGGCCTCTTTAAACCTCTGGAGGCTTTGCCTATAAGATTGGGTTCCAAGTACCTCAGTGGACTTTTATTTCTTGAGATATCACCTGCTTTGGGAGTAATTCTACCAAGTGTATTCGTTATAATGGCAAAATATCCACTTGAAGGTACACTGGCCCTTTTATGGGTTTTCATAGGCCTGTTTTTGGGCCATGCGCTGGGACTTGTTATAGTGAATTTTTTTGCTCTTAAGGTTCACCAGAGAGCCGGAAAAGGGCATACGTTAAAGAGTCTAGTCAAAGCAGTATTTTTCCTATTGTTTATTGGAATGTTCATGGCGATGAATTACCTTCAGTACTACATAAGGGAGCATTCAGAAGAAGTTGCAAGGATCATTGGAAAGTATTTCATTGCTTATCCCTTTTCTGTAGCATCGATTTTTGAACCTTCTAGAAGTGCAGGGTTGTTAATGGTATACGTTGCTATAATTGCACCGGTTTATTATTTAACTTTAAGAGCGGTTTGGAAGAAAATACTTGAACCTCCAGTGGTTTCGGAGAAGATTTTCGTTTCTAAGTTTAAAGCAAAGATTACAAATAAACTCCTTGCTCTTACCTTGAAGGACTTTCGGATGTTTGTTAGAAAACCGGCTATGCTGGTTGCATTTCTAATTCCCCTCTATATGGTTCTTCCGACGATCGTAGATGCTTTTAGAAAGGGTCAACTTTCACTGCTTAATGTTTTGGTAGTTTTGTTCATGATAGGCCTTTTTTCAGTTGCTGGGGCAGATGCAGTCTTAAAAGTTGAAGGAAATGTTCTTGAGCTCTTAAAAACACTTCCAATAAGGAAAAGAGAGTTCATGCTATCAAAAATACTTTCCATGACGATAGTTCCAATAACGATTGGAGTTTTAATTGTGATTTTTGGGGCACGTTATGATGTTGATTCTCTTTTGTTGTTACCTTATGCTTTCATGCTTCCTCTGATCTCAGCATCCATAACAATGCTTTATCTTTTCCGTTACACCGGGGAGGATATAGGTATACCAGAGCTTAGTTGGCTGTACATGATTTTTATGATAATAATTGTGGGGATTGTTTTTGCACTTATTGCAGCCCCTCTTGTGTTTGGGTTAAAACACCTCTTTGTAAGTCAGGGGATTGCGTTGGGAATACTTTTTATCTTGTTTATTATGGCAAAAAAACACTAACAAGTGATGTGAAAAATCGCAAGAACTCTCTTTTTGCTTTTAAGTTCGTTGAAAAGCTCGGCAGCCTCTTTCGTAGGCTTTTCGAGGATTTCTTTGTCTCTTACTAGTGCCTTACTCTCGCTTAGGAGAGAAAGAAGGCCATAAATGCCGGTGCCTACTAAAAGAACGTCAAAATCTTCTTTTAGGTATTCTCTAAGTTCATCTGGATCAAGTTTGTGGCTTGTCCCATGCTTCTTTTTTGAAAGCCATTTTTTGCGCTTTTCAATCTTTCCGGAGGGATAAATAACGATATCATGCTTATATTTCTGTCCGTTTATAATTATTCTTCCAAATTCAATACCCTCTATCATTTTTCTCCCCCAAACTTCTCAACGCATCTTTTATTATCTTTCCATGATCGAAAGCAAGTTTGATCTCTTTAATTTCCTCAAAACTAAAAACTCTGGCTTCCCCCGCATCATCGCCTCCTCTTAGTACACCTTTTCCTTTGGCTAGGAATGCAGTGGTGACAGTATGGCCTCTTGGGTCCCTTTTTGGATCGCTGTAAACTCCAATGAGTTTTATTAACTCCACATCTAGCCCGGTCTCCTCTTTAGCTTCCCTTATAGCAGCATTTTCTACTTTTTCCCCATACTCTACAAATCCTCCAGGAAGGGCCCAATAGTCTTTATATGGTTCATTAAAGCGTTTTATCAGCACTATGCCACCTTTGTATAAAATTACCAGATCTACAGTCAATCCAATGCATCGGTGCATCTCTACTTTAACTAGAGGATAGTTCTCTTTCACAACTTTTTCGATCTCATTTCTTAGTGAATCGATTTTATATCCTTGTGGTGTTTTCACAAGGAGGATGTATCTATCCATGGGGTTCACCTTCTTCATCGTTTATCCGTTTGACCTCTATGAATTTAGACTTTTCTGCAACTTCATCAAGAGAAAAATTGAAATCTCTTTTCTCTAAAAACGTGGCTGTAAATGTATTGGTCATTTTTAGTGCCTGAATAAAAGAGTATTTTTTGTATAAGTAGGAAAAAACAGCCAGAAATACATCACCGGCCCCGGTAGATTCTTTAATCTTCTTTTTCAGGGGTTTATATATGTACTTATCCCCCCTGTGGTATGCAATTCCACTTTCAGGTCCATTGGATATTAATAAAACTTCAAATTCTTTGGGATTCATATTTTTTAGGCGCTGGAATTCATTAACATCCGCATGAATAATGTTTGCTGGTTTTAAGAAACTTGCATCTATATTTTTTAGCCTCACTCTCATGTTTTTTATTTCTCTAATGAATCCTTGGACGTCTATAGCGAGATACTTATCCTTAAAGCTATTTAAAGCATCCAGAGGTATTTCATTTGCAACAGGATTCAGTAGAACCATATCGAATTTCTCTTTGGGGAGTTCCTCCGGATAGAAGGGGTCTGCTCTTGATAAAAGTTCAAGAGTTCTCCCATTTTCGCTTGTATAATGTAATTTATATACTGTGCTCTTCTCCGATGGAATTATTATAACGGAGACACCTCGGGCCTCAAGCTCTTCCAACCAGGATATGGGGAAACTCTTTCCCACTTTCGTTAGAACCAGTACATTACAAAACTTGGAAAGAGCAAGAGCTGAATAATAAGCACCACCACCGGCCCTCTCAATCTTCTTGCTTCCTCTTAATATTATGTCATGTGTCATGTGGCCTACCACTAAGCAATCCATTTTTCTCACCCGTAAACTTTAATTAGGTAAAGGCCTTTTTTAAATTGATGCTGCATGATTGAAGGTGTATTTGTTCCTCATATAACTCCTTTCGATGAAGAAGAAAAAATAAATGAAGAAATGCTTCGTGAGCTTGTCCATTACTTTGTTGATGCTAAGCTTAATGGACTAGTTACTTTGGGAAGTAACGGTGAGTTTCCATACCTTAATTTTGAAGAAAAATTAAAAGTTCTGAAGATTGTAAGGGAAGAGTCATCGCTTCCTGTTATAGCTGGGGTTGCTGAAAATTCAACGAGAGAAACTATAAAACTTGCAAAGGAAGCCTGGGATATAGGGGTTGATGGGTTGCTTATAGCACCCCCATATTACTTTAAACCCAATGTAAGAGAGCTTTTTGCACACTATTCCCGGATTGCCTATGAAGTTGAGGCTCCAATTTTGCTCTATAATGTCCCCAAGTTCACAACAATAAATATAGATATTGATGTTGTGGAAAAGCTTGTGGAAGAACACTCTAATATAGTTGGGATAAAAGACTCAAGTGGGTCAATAGGCAGAATTGCAGAACTTATAAGAAGAGTTGGGGGAAAGATTAGTATTTTAGCAGGAACTGCTGACCTCATGTATCCTTCTTGGGTTTTAGGAGCACATGGTGCAGTAGTGGCAGTAGCAAACGTTGCCCCAAGACTTTGCGTGGAATTATACAATGCTTTTCGCGAACAAAAATACGAACGGGCAAGAAGGCTTCAGCTCATGGTAAACTATCTTAACGAGGTTGTTGTTAAGAAGTATAACCAGATAAGTGCCATAAAAGAGGCAATGAGGATGCGTGGCCTTGAGGTTGGATATCCCAGAATGCCAGCACTCCCTCTTGATGAGAAGGCCTTGGAGGACATAGAAAAGACTCTGATAGAAATTGGCCTCATATGATACTCAATTTTGTGAACAACTTATGGTTTTAAAAAGAATTAAAAACCTTTTTTATATTCCCGATTAGGTGAGAAAAATGTGTCTGGCAATCCCTGCTAAGATTATTGAAATTAAGGATAACGTTGCTATGGTTGATTTTGGTGGAGTTAAGAGAGAGGTTAGGATAGATTTTGTCCCACACGCTAAAGTGGGAGATTATGTTATAGTGCACACTGGATTTGCAATTGAGAAGATGGATGAAAAGGCAGCCTTAGAAAGCTTGAAGGCCTGGGAAGAGGTTATGAAAGCAATGGAGGAGTGATCATGGAATTTTCAATTTTTCATGATAAAGACTTAGCCCAGAGAATACTGCAGGGTATAAGGAGAGAAGCAGAAAAAATCGGGAGAGAAGTGAAGTTAATGCATGTTTGTGGAACTCACGAGGACACGGTAACTAGAAGCGGAATAAGATCCCTTCTGCCTGAAAATGTCAAAGTGATGAGTGGGCCGGGCTGTCCCGTTTGTATAACTCCAGCAGAGGACATAGCGGTTATGATGGAAATAATGCGCAGAGCAAGAGAAGAAGGCGAAGAGATAATTTTAACTACGTTTGGGGATATGTATAAAATCCCGACCGCAATTGGAAGTTTTGCAGATTTAAAAAGCGAAGATTTTGATGTTAGAGTTGTTTATTCGATATATGACTCATATAAGATGGCCCTTAAAGAAAATAACCACCTTGTGGTTCATTTTTCTCCCGGATTTGAAACTACAACAGCACCAGCAGCTGGAGTATTAAAAGAAGTGATCGAGAAAGACGTTAGTAATTTTAAGATATATTCTGTTCATCGTTTAACTCCTCCAGCCGTTGAGGCTTTAATCAAACAGGGAACGGTTTTTGATGGACTTATTGATCCGGGCCACGTCTCTACGATAATAGGTGTAAAGGGGTGGGAGTATATAACAAAGGAATATGGGGTTCCCCAGGTTGTGGCTGGATTCGAGCCTGTGGATTTTCTTATGGCCGTATTCATGCTTCTGAGAATAATAAGAAAAGGCGAAACGAAAATAGAGAACCAGTACACAAGAGTTGTAAAATATGAGGGGAATGTTGAGGCCCAAAAAACCATGGAAATGCTTTTTGATACCGTTGATGCAAAGTGGAGGGCATTGGGTATAATACCTAAAAGCGGTTTGGAAATTAAGGATGAGTACAAAGACTTTGAAATAAGGACATTTTATAAGGTCGAGCCCCCAGAGCTGCCTGATCTGGAGAAGGGATGCATATGTGGAGCTGTGCTTAGGGGACTGGCATTGCCAACGCAATGTCCACTGTTTGGAAAGAAGTGCACGCCGAGAAATCCTGTTGGGCCGTGTATGGTTTCCTACGAGGGTACTTGTCAAATATTTTACAAATACGGCGCGCTATTTTAAGCTGTTTTTGTTTCTTTGCCTCTCTTTTAATGAGAGTTTTTACTATTGACATCCATTCTAACCAATTTAGAAAAAAGTGCGGATATTGGATAAATTTTCTCTAAGAGAAATACAAAGGCTCAGAGGGTGTTCACGTCATCACTTCTCAGCATGCTTGCTAATCGTCATCGCCTGAAGTAGCTATGTTTTGCTTCTTTTAAAGCTATCTCCAAAATATAAACTCAATTGTAATTTAGGAAAAATTTTTATGGTTGTAAAACAATATCCTCATGATTTATGTGGAGGTGTTGTTATGATTAGACCATCAAACCGGGCCATGGGCATTGAATATGCCATTAGAGATGTTGTTCTCCCGGCAAGAGAACTCGAAAAGCAGGGAATAAAAATTATAAAACTTAACATCGGCGATCCGGTAAAGTTTGATTTTCAGCCACCAGAACACATGAAAAAGGCCTATTGTGAAGCAATAATGGAAGGCCACAATTATTATGGTGATAGTGAAGGAGATAAGGAGCTTAGAGAAGCTATTGTTGAAAGGGAAAAAAAGAAAAATGGTGTAGATATAACTCCCGAAGATGTTCAAGTTACAGCGGCTGTTACGGAAGCTTTGCAATTTATCTTTGGTGCCCTTATAGACGGTGGGGAAGAGATACTAATTCCCGGGCCAAGCTATCCACCATATGTTGGCTTAGTTAAGTTTTATGGGGGTGTTCCCAAGGCTTACAAAACCATCGAAGAAGAAGGATGGCAACCAGATGTAGATGACATGAGAAGGAAGGTAACTGACAAGACCAAAGCAATAGCTGTTATAAACCCGAACAACCCAACTGGAGCGCTCTATGAAAAGAAGACTCTCCAAGAGATAATTGACCTCGCTGGAGAGTATGATCTACCGATAATAAGCGATGAAATCTACGACTTCATGACCTACGAAGGAAAACACGTTTCTCCGAGCTCATTGACCAAGGACGTTCCCGTTATCGTCATGAACGGTCTCTCGAAGATTTACTTCGCAACGGGATGGAGATTAGGTTATATGTGTTTCATAGATCCAGAGAACAAACTTGCTGAAGTTAGAGAAGCAATAGGGAAGCTCGCAAGGATAAGGCTCTGTCCAAACACTCCGGCCCAAAAGGCAGCAATAGCTGGGCTTAGAGGTCCAATGGACTACCTAGAAGAGTATATGGCGAAGCTTAAAGAAAGAAGAGATTACATCTATAAACGCCTCAACGAAATGCCTGGAATAAGCACACAAAAACCACAAGGAGCATTCTACATCTTCCCCAAGATTGAAGAGGGGCCATGGAAGAGCGACAAGGAGTTTGTCCTTGATGTGCTCCACAACGCTCATGTGCTCTTTGTTCACGGGTCTGGCTTTGGAGAAGGTGGAGAAATGCACTTCCGCTCAATATTCTTAGCGCCAGTGCCAGTATTAGAAGAGGCCATGGACAATTTAGAGAAGTTTATGAAGGAAAGGCTTGGATGATTTCTCTCTTTTTTAACCATTTTATGGTTTTGGTGGAAACAATTCTCCAAAATTTGGAAGGATTAGGAATAGGTTTGGAATATAGAGGCCGATTCAACCTCCAGACACGACTGGAATGACTTCAACGTAATCGTTGTCTTTAATAGGATCATCTTCTAAAGCCACCTTTCCGTTTACCTTTGCTATGGCACTTTCTGTGTTGAATCCCACAGCCTTGAGAATGTCTTTGACTTTCATGCCCTTCTGGTATTCCAGCTCTTTCTCGATTTTTCTTCCAATGACCTTAATCTTGATCATAAGCATCACCAAGAGAGAATGCATGGGGAGACTTTTAACTTTATCGAGGTTTTCTTGTTTAGAGAGCAGGTAATTGTATTCACGTTCAAGGTAGCAGAAAAGATGTTCTGGCGGACCGGCCGGGATTTGAACCCGGGACCCTCGGCTTAGGAGGCCGATGCCCTATCCTAGCTAGGCTACCGGTCCACTCCCGTTTTCTATCCTTCCATCCTCTCTTATAAATCTTGTGTTAAACTTTTCTGTTTAACAAAAATCCAAGAGTATTTAAAGTATTCTTCAAATTTTTCTCTGGTGGGAGGGAAAATGGTAGATGAACTGGATAGAAAGATAATCTCAATTCTTCAAAAAGATGCTAGGTTGTCTTACAGGGAAATAGCCAAGAAGTTAGGCATTGCTGTTGGTACAGTTTATAACAGACTTAAAAAGCTGGAAGAGGAAGGGGTAATCCTGGGGTTCGCACCAAAACTTGATTATAATAAGTTGGGATACGATTTGACAACAATCATAGGGGTCAGGGCTCAGGGGAAAAGAATAATTGAAATTGAGAAGGAGATAGCTAGTGATCCTCATGTGGCCTGTGTATATGATGTAACTGGTGAATATGACATAATAGTGATTGCAAAATTTAGAGGACGAGAAGATATGAACAAATTTGTAAAAAAGCTTCTCAGAATAGATGGTGTGGAAAAAACCTACACCCATGTTGCCATGGATGTGGTAAAAGAGGATTTCACGTTAGAGGTTTAGGAAGGTATCTACAAAACGTTTAGCAAGACTTTGAACACTCTCCGCTGGAAGTTTCACTCTCTTTCCATTCACTGTTCCATCAAAAATTAGTGGAGTAGGGTTTAGAGTTTTTATTACTTCGAATTCTTTATTCTTTTTGACAGTTTCTTTAAGAACTTGCTTATACTCTTCCAAAGATACTATTTTTATAACTCCCTCAATTTCTATGTTTTCTCCACATTCTTCAATTGGGCAGATGAATTTAAATTTCTCATTTAGGTATGTCTCTACCATTATGCTTTTTCCCATTACATTATATATCATAAATCTATCTTCTCTGTGAATATTTTCGGGTTCCATAACGTGGTCCTCCAAAATTAATAAATTCAAAGGTGAATCATGACATCTACAGGAATCTTATATTCCTCTTTTATTCTATCAATCACGTTACCGACGCTTATAAGGAAGAACATCCCAACTGGAGTAGTATTGGCCTGTTTACACATCTCTAGCAAAGCTTTTTGAGTCTCTCCACTTCTCACTACATCATCAACTATGAGTATATTTTCTCCTTTTTTAATGGCCCAATGAGGTAGATAGAGTGTCATAATACTTCCTGAGGAACTTGAGACATAATTTACTTCATAGAACTTTTCTACACCCACTTCTCTCTTTTTCTTGGCATATACAACGTCAACTCCAAGTTCATTTCCAATATGAATTGCCAGGGGAATACCATCTGTAGCTGCTGTAAGTATCTTGTCTATTTTCTTGTCTCTATACTTTGAAGCAATACTCTCTGCTATAAGGTTCATTAGATCGTTGTCACTAAGAATTTTCAAATTGTCAAATAGCCCGTGTTTATCGAATATTATTCTACGTTTTACTTCCTCTTCTAGATTCATATAGGGTGAGAGAATTTTTATCAGTTCTCTCGTCCTTTGTGTGCTCGGGAGAACTTTTCCTCTCACGTACCTGTTTAAGACTGTAATAGGAAGACCGGTGATTCGTGATAGTTCCTCATAAGTATAATTCTTTTTCAAAAGCCTTAGAACCCTAATAACTCGGAGTTTTTCTTTGACAGACTCTATTTGACTCAAGTTCTCACCCCCGTTGGTATATAGTATTGACAGAAAAATGTATAAATATGTTTCGGTTAGAGCTCAAATTATAAGATTTTTTGGTTTATAATGGTTATTTGAAATGCCTAACTTGTGTCTATATTCTTCAATGACGTTTCCAAAGTATTGAATGATAAAATTGCCCGTAATTGATTCCCCATTAGGATTATTAATACCTTTACAAAAGGAATCTTCTTTAACATATATCTCTAGGTTCATACCATGTCTGATTAAAACAAATGGATAAAGTCTGCATGCAAGGGGGCGATGAGAGTAAATCTTGCATTTGTAGTCATCTCCAAGAAAGACACAACCATCATCAAATGGCCGTTTTTTCAATCCATATCCCAAGAACTTGTCGCCCCGGTAGAACATTTTCTCATAATCTACAAACTCCCATGCATTATAATCGAGCTCTTCTATTTTGGCAATATCTTCATCTCTTAGTGGAATGTCGAATTCAATACAACACCTAGCACACTTTGGTAGGCATGTAAATTTAAAAGAAGGATCACTTTCAATCTGAAGGGTGTCTAGATATACCGTAGCTACCCATCTTTTTTTCACCTTTTTATCACCTCAGCTCCCGTAGGAGCTAGCTATTAATGTTTCAGTCATTTCTATTTCGTTTATTCGCCTTAGTACATTGTCATGAAACTCATCAAGGCCCTTAATGTTCTCTACTTCAACTCGAATTATGATGTCATATTCTCCATAGACCTTGTAGACTTCTTTAACTTGAGGGAGTTTACTTAACTTCTCGTATACTACGTCTTCGTTTCCGGGTTTAACAATAATCAAGACGAAAACCTCTATCATATACCAAACCCTCCCATGTTAAACCTCTTGGCCATCTTGGCCAATTTTCTTTTGTCCATACTCCTAAAGAACTTTTTCATTTGATTGTATTGATTAATCAATTCTTTTACATCTTTCGTAGTTGTGCCTGATCCTCGGGCTATTCTTTTTATTCGTGAATAGTTTATTATTTCAGGATTTTCAAGCTCTTCTTCCGTCATGGAGTCCATTATGACTTTAAATTTCTTTAATCTGACTTCACTCATTCTTACCATTTCATCAGGGAGGGAATATCCCATTCCGGGGATCATTTTTAGAATTTGTTGCAGAGGCCCCATTTTTTTCATGGCCTCAAGCTGGGCGTACATGTCTTTGAGATTGAATTTTCCTTTGAGGAATTTTTCCATGTCTTCCTCTTTGAACTCTACTTCCTTACTCAATTCTTCAAATTTCTCTAACAATCCTTGAATATCTCCGAGTCCTAAAAGTCTGGAAACAAATCTTTTTGGATCGAAGGGCTCAAGGTCATCTATCTTTTCCCCTACTCCTATGAATTTTATGGGTGCTCCAGTGGCGACCACTGCGGATAGGGCCCCTCCACCTTTTGCAGAGCCATCAAGTTTTGTGACTATTATTGACCCTATTGGAGTGGCCTCTTTGAAAGCCAGAGCTTGGTTGTATGCTTGCTGTCCAATTGTGCCATCTATTATAAGGATTACTTCATGGGGATTTATAGTGTTGCTTATCTGTCTCATTTCTTCAATAAGGCCTTTTTCTTCCTTATGTCTTCCTGCAGAGTCAACTATTATTACATCTACTCCTTTCTTTTTGAAGTATTCCACACCCTCTTTTGCGAGTTTTATGGCATTTTTTTCCTCCGGATTTCCGAATACCTCAATTCCGTATGGTTCTATAAGCTGTTTAAGTTGCTGGTATGCACCAGGACGCCATGTATCTGAGCATACTACTCCGACTTTATATCCATGTTTTTGGAAATATCGGCTCAGCTTTGCCACACTCGTAGTCTTTCCGGATCCTTGAATTCCTACAGTTAAAAGAACAGTTGGTTTTGCTTTTATTTCGACAGGTTTGGCCTCTTTCCCCAAAAAGTTTGTAAGTTCTTCATAGACTATTTTCACTATATGCTCTTTTTTAGAAACACCTGCAGGAGGTTTTTCTTCTAAGGCCCGTTTTTCTATTTTTTTCGTTAAATCAAGAACAAGACGAACATTAACATCACTTGTTATTAGTGCTCTCTGAATATCTCTAACAACATCTCTCACAAGAGCCTCATCCACAGTACTGGCACGTGCAAGTTTTTTCAATGCATTATTCAATGATTGTCCCAGTTTATCCAATACCATTTTCCCACCATACATAAAAGGTGTATGTGGGTTTATATCTCTTTTGAAACAGTAAGATCCATATAAGTATCTTAAGTGACAATATTCCAAAAGCAAAAAATGTATGCATTTGTCTAAAAAAACACTTTTGAAACCTTTTTGCTTCTCCAAGTTTGTACATTGAAGATTAAATCCACTCATTTAGCTTTTTTTCTGAGAATTTTGGATTTTATTGTTCATTTAGGACCATAATAGAACTGAAAACGTTTTTAAGCTCAATAACGCTAATATTGATTGAGAAAATAAAGAAAAGGGTTTGGAGGTGAGAGAAATGGAGATTATTTCAAGACTTTATGATTACCTCTATCTTAGAGAATTTGAAAGGAAAAAGAAAAAGCCAGTAATTGAAGAACTCTCATATATTGAACACTTATATTGAGTTAACTTTATTCCTCTTCTCTCTTTTCCCAATATGAGAACATTAAAAGCACTGATGATTGATGTAATTGCTATTACTGCATGGAAGCCTCTCCCTTGCAAGAAAGGCAGCTTCATTTTTGATTCTCCGAACAAATGTTTGATAAACACTTTTTTAAACATGTTGTAACAATCTAGATTTAAGGAGGATAAGAAATGAGAATTCATTACGAATGTTTTATGTGCATTGCCAACCAGTGTCAAAGAATAATTGAGATGACAACTGACGACTTAGAAAAGAGGAAAACAGCAGCGGTTTTCTCGGCAAAGCTTATGGGCAAACTTAAAGAAGATTCAATCTCTGGAATAGTTGCTAGTGAAATAATTTCTGAACTTTATAAGTTCTTGGGAATTGAAGACCCTTTTAAGGAATACAAGGAAAGATCAAATGAGATTGCAAAAAAGATTTTGGAGAATATTACAAAAAATCTAGAAATTGATCTCAAGACTGCCCTTAAACTAGCAATAGTTGGGAATATCATTGATTTTGCAGTAGGCTATTCTCCAGAAAAAATAGAGCGGGACATTATACACTTAATTAACGAGGATTTATATGTGGATAACTCAGAAGAGCTTTTTAAGACACTTAAAAATGCAAGAGTGCTTTTATACCTCACTGATAATTGTGGAGAGATATATTTTGATAAACTCTTTTTGAAGAAAATTAAAGAAAGTTTTCCTGATTTGGAGATATATATCGCAGGGAAAGAGCAACCGCTTATTAATGATGCTACAGTGAATGAGTTAAGAGTAGCTGGTCTTCAAGAAGTTGGAGAGATAATTTCTACGGGTTTTGGAGTTGTGGGAGTTCCATTGGATAGGATTTCGGGGAGATTCAAAGAGATTTTTGATAGTGCGGATGTAATTATAGCAAAGGGGCAGGCCAACTTTGAGACCTTGAACGAAAGTAATGACAGAAGAATATTTTATCTCTTAAAAGCAAAGTGCATGCCCATTTCAAGAGAGTTGCGGGTTCCGCAGGGAGCCATGCTATGTATATAGACATTTGACGATATCAATCTTGACAAAAACCGATTAGAAAACCTTTTATACCTTAGAGTTGTATATTTTAATGGTGATATCTATGCCAACTATGATTAAGAAAGATTTGAGGAAGTTTATGAAGGAGTTAAAACTTCATTACGACGATGTCTGGCATGTTCCTTCTAGTGAATATCTTAAGAACCCTGATTTCGTTGTAGTTGACCCTAAGACAGGTAAAAAAATGAAAGTCAGCTTTGTCTCTTTGGATGACGGAGAAGTTGTTAGTGTAGTATATGACGACCTTAGCTGATTTCGTTTTTTGACGTATTTTTTTACGACATTTATTTTATAGCCATAAAACTATAAGTTTTTGTTCGTTCTTTGGGATGCAGTCAAGTCCAATTCAAAAGTGTTAAATATTTTTCTATGCAATTCTATTTGATGATGGGTTATGGAAGATGAGACTATTAAAAGTATTTTCGATTTGGTGGAGATCATCACAGATCCGAAGATTAGGGCACTTACTTATGCTCGTATTGGTTTGGAACTTTATCGCATAGAGGATCCTAGGTATTTGGAAGCGTTTAGAAAGTCTTTAGCGGGTGCTGAGGCTATTGAAGACCTAGATGAACTTGTTGATCTCCTTATAAATGTAGGAACATATATAGGGGGAGCAAACAAGAATTCTGCTGCTCGGGTCTTTGCTCGAGTAGTAGAGCTTCTTGAAGGGGCACCTCCACAAAGCAGAGATAGAAATTTGGAAAAAATGATAAAGTCAATGTTGAGACTCGGAATTCTTAAGCCGGCGCTTTCCTATGCGTTGTTAATTGATGACAGTAGAATAAGAAATGAAACTTTACTTTCGATTCTTAAGGCTTATCTATCTGCAGGAATTCTTAAAGATGCCATTCAAATTTCAAAAGAACTTCTTGACGAGCCTTGGAGCTCTAAAGCGAAATCAGAGATTTTGAAGTTTCATATAAAAAGAGAGGAAATTGAAAATGCCCTGGAAATATTTAACACCATAGAAGGAGATAGAGAGAAGCTGATCATGGAAATTGCTGAAGACCTTATGAAATTCCCGGAGTATCTCTCCAAGTTTCTTGATGCATTAAGAGAAGAAGAATTAAAGGCAGTATCGAGGGAGTTGTTGGGTCTTTTGATCGAGTCTCCGAGTGGAGAATATGCAGATTTAGTGGAAAAAATTGCTGAAAAAGTACCAGATGAGAATGTTCAGGTAAAAGTGGTAGCATTTTTCAATCGAATCGGGAGGAGAGAAAAGGCAATTGAGCAGGCTAGCAAGATAAAAGACGATTATTTGGCCTCATTGGCATTTGGGGAAATTGCTATGGGATATCTGAGGCAGGGAGATCTTGATAAAGCAATAGATGCCGTTATGAATGTAAAGGACCCGAAGTGGAACTCAAGGCTTTTGGAAGAGATTTTAGTCAAGATCCTTAGGTTGGCAATAGAAGAGGCTTTGGAGGAGCAACATTAGGTTTAAATGTTCTTTATTTTAACTATTTCTGGTGGTGTTTTAATGCCAAGGATAGCTATAATTGGAGGTTCAGGTGTATATGATCCAAGACTTCTAGAAAACCTAAGGGAAGAGATGATAAAGACTCCTTATGGAAATATTAAGGTCAAAATAGGTACATATAAAGGAGAGGAAATAGCTTTCCTAGCAAGACATGGAGAGAAACATAGTGTTCCCCCACATAAAATAAATTACCGTGCGAACATATGGGGTCTGCACGAGCTTGGCGTGGAAAGGATCCTCGCAACCTCTGCAGTTGGTTCGGTGAATGAGGCCATGAAACCTGGGGATTTTGTAATACTGGATCAACTGATAGATTTTACCAAGAATAGGACGTACACATTCTATGATGGCGAAGATGCGCCTCATGAGAGGAATTTTGTGGCCCATGTGGATTTCACAGATCCATACTGTCCAGAGCTTAGGGACTCTTTAATTAGAGCTGCAAGAGAGCTTGGCTTCAGCTACCATCCAAGGGGAACTTACGCTGCAATGGAAGGACCTAGGTTTGAAACAAGGGCTGAAATTAGGGCCTTGAGAATATTGGGTGCCGATGTAGTAGGGATGACACAATCACCTGAGGCCATCTTAGCTAGAGAACTAGAAATGTGCTATGCTAGCGTTGCTATAGTGACTAACTACGGTGCAGGGATAAGCAAAACTAAGCTTACTCATTCAGAAGTTGTTGAACTTATGCAGCAGAAGAGCGAGGAGATTAAGCTCCTTTTGATGAAAGCTGTAGAGCACATTCCAAGGATTAGAAGATGTGCTTGTAAAGATGCATTGAAAGGAGCTACAGGCTGATTTTGTATTTCCTTTTTACTTTAGCTTCCAGTTAGGGGTGATATCATGATTCCCAAAATTAATCTGGATAATAAACTCAAGGAAATTGAAAAGCCATGGTCTCCAATTGAGGTGGCGCGGATTAACGAGTATGTAATTAGAATGGCTCTCTTTAATGGTGAATATCACTGGCACAAGCATACAAATGAAGATGAGCTTTTCTACGTATACCGGGGGAGCATAGTTATTCAGTTAAGGGATTTTCCGGATATAGTTCTACATGAAGGAGAAATGGCCCTTGTACCGAGAGGTGTGGAGCACTGTCCTAAGGCCTTAGAACCTTCCTATGTGCTGATGTTCGAACCTGCAGTATTGAAGAGTAAAGGAGATTAAATTACAGTGAGAATCTTGGACATTAATATACTCACTCAAGATATGGGAAGGCTTAGATTATAATTTTTGTAATACCTTAGGATGTATGCCTTTTAAGCTCTCATCTTAGTTATTGGTGTTATAATTTTTTTATTATTTATGAAAGAATATTCACACTATATCTTGGAAATTTGTAAATATAATTTGGACAAATAACAAAGGTTTTTATATTTCAAGCTACATAACAGTAAATGTCATTATTAACTTATCCCTACTAACTCTTCTGGATGGGGGTTGGTAGAGGTATTGTTAATAGTGATTCTTAAGCTGAAGCGGGAGGTCTCAACATGAGAGGAAAAGTGAAGAGGTGTTGGGCTTTATTTTTATTGGCTTTGTTATTTGGAATTTTTTGCAGAATGCCTCAAGTAGAAGCAGGGAATGATTATGAAGTCCTTTGGCATGAAACTTATACTTTTGGCAGTACAAGTGGTGGCAGTTTGGTAGATGTTACCCCAGATGGAGAGATTATAGTTGCAGGACATACGTATTTTGATTGGTGGCATTCGAACTTTTTGATTTTTAAAACCGATGAGAATGGAACTCTCAAGTGGAACAGGACTTTGACATATAGCGATGTTGCTTACGCAGTTAAGGTCCTTCCAAATGGGGACACCCTGGCAGTAGGATACAGCTACGCATTCATGGGTCTTTATCCAGATAGCTTAACAATTTCGAGATTTGACAGTGAAGGAAATGATTTGGAACATTATTACTACTCTGTGCCTGATGCAAATGTCGTTTTAGACGCGATTATTACTCCCAGCGAAGACGTCATAGTCGTCGGTAAAATACAAACGTATGGGGGTAAGGAATTACCTGAGGAAGACGTTTGGGTTCTCAAGCTTGACAAAAACGCTAGCGTAAAATTGAATAAGACTTATGATATAAGCCAAAATGACGAAGCATGGGCGGTTGCAATGGCCTCTAACGGGGATATCATAGTAGCTGGAGATTCGGGGAACGATTATGCCAAGGATTTTTTGGTTCTTAGGCTTGATGAGAATGGCAACTTAAAGTGGCAGAAGACATTCGATAAAAATAATGAGGATATAGCTTATGCTGTGGCAGTTGCTCCTAATGGGGACATTGTGGTTGCAGGTCAAACGGAAAATGGAGAGTATAATGACGCTTGGGTCATCCGTCTTGATAGCAATGGGAACATAATATGGCAAAAGCAATTTGGAGGATCAGGAGAAGATGGGGTTAATTCAATTACAGTTCTTTCCGATGGAGGCATTGTGCTTGTGGGCTACACTAATAGTTTTGGTGCATCAAACATGGATGCTTGGGTTTTAGTCCTAGACAGTTCAGGAAATGTGAAATGGAACTACATCTACGATGGAGGCTCTTACGATGCTGCTCACTCTGTTGATGTTGTACCAAATGGAAATATCGTAGTGGCTGGATGGTCAGGTGGCGATATTCTTTTAATGGCAATAAAAATACCTGAACCTCAGTTTGGACCTATTCTACCAATTACGGGGAATCCTTATATTTTAATGGCCCATACATGGACATCTTGGTTTTTCATGTATTATGACATTTTTGAAGAGCTTTACAGCACTGCAGTGTCTTTGGATGTTGATAACGAAACTCTAGAGATGGCTCTGGAACTTCATAATAATGCTACGGACTTGATTTTAGATGCTTGGAGATGCGATAGTCTAGAGGAAATCCTCAGAAGGATGCAGTTAGGGGTTATGCCGAAGCTCTACAATATTAGGAAAGCATTTCTTATGGAGCTAGAGGCAATAGATATCTTAAAAGATGCAATAAATGAGTTACAGCTCTATTGATTCTTTTTTCTTGTATTTTTCATATTATGCATAAAATGGCCAAATGTTAGTTTTTTGGACATTGGGTAATGAAAAAGCTTTAGAAGCAGATTGTGGTGCGGTGGCCGGGATTTGAACCCGGGCCCGCGGCGTGGCAGGCCGCTGTCCTAGACCAGGCTAGACTACCACCGCACAAGTCCGGTAGATAATCAATTGCAGACGCTTTATAAATCTTTCGCTGAGATATTTTCAAATCCCGCCGCTTTCTTTGATCTTTCTTCTGATGTTGGGGTCTCTATCGGCTATTCTTTTCAAGGCCTCTTCAAAGCTCATCCAATCCGGAACTTCTTCATTGAGATAGATTCCTGTTCTTCCAATGGAGTCTCTTCTTGTGAGTATCTTGACTCTCTCTTGCACAAGCTTAATACTGACTCCTAGAACCTTTGCCACTTCATTTTCTCTTCCCATCACTTCTTTTTCTATGTGGCCATTTTCACTGGGTATTATAAGGATTAACTTTTTATTCACTCCTGGAACCCTTGAATTTGTCTGAATCCCTCTAATATCTATCATTCCACCCCATTTGTAGAATTCAATCTCTCTATCATTCGGATTAATCAAAGGGAAAGTTATTACTGTTTCATCATCAATCTCAATGTGACCCTTTATCAAATGCCATGGAGTGGCCATCACGATTCTCTTCTTTTGAAAAGGCATGTTCTCCAGAGCGTGTTCAATCAGAAAACTTGGCACTTTGTAAGGAATAACAATATCTATGTCGCTGTCTTTTCTCACATCTCCTCGAGCAACGCTCCCATAAACATGAGGATCGAATTGGGCCAGCTTTTTCATAATCTGCAACGCTTTCTCTCGTTTTTCTTTTAGAATTCTCCATTTTTTGAGAGAATAAACAACTTCCCTCTCATCCCACACTCTAACAACTTTTTCTCTTGGCATGGTTGATGATTTGCATATCTCCTTTTAAGTCTCACCGATATGTTTTAATAACTTCACAGTGATTGTTGAAAAGGAGGTGTAAAAATGCCTGTGTTTGGTGTTAACATTACCAAAGTTGAAATAGAAAAGCAAGGAGGAGTTGCAGGTAAAGTAGAGATTAATCTTTCACCAAAGGTTGAAGAGGTAAGATTGGGTGAGATAAAGACTCCTTCAGGTAAAGTAAATGGTATAGAGGTTCTTTTCACGTATCAAATAGGTTATAACCCAGAAATTGCTCGAGCGTCTGTAAGTGGAGCTGTCTTTTACCTTCCACCACAAAAGGAAAAAATTGATGAAATACTCGATGGTTGGGAGAAAGAAAAAAGGATTCCTTCAGAAATGTTCGCAGAGATAGTAAACTTTATCACAAATGAGATAACTCCATTGATAATGGTTGTTTCAAAGGAAATGAGGATTCCGTATCCTATCCCCTTGCCTAGGGTTGCTCTAAGACAACAATCCTGAATTTCTCCATACTTTTGGGATAAGCGGTGGGGGGTAGGTTTAAACCTCTGATGATACTTCAGAAGAAAGAGGGAAAATAAGGGCTGAAACCATTATATACTGGGTGGTTTTAGCCTTAAAATCTTTTCACCCAAACAAAAACAGAGAAATTTCATCGCAATTGACGGGATAGTGGTATTTTTGGTTTACGAGGTGGTGTTGAAAGCAGGGAAGGTAGGACTACAGTTGTTCTGACAGTATCAAAATTTAAAAACAAAAAAGATTTATAGTTACATT
Source organism: Thermococcus sibiricus MM 739 (assembly GCF_000022545.1). Lineage (NCBI taxonomy): Archaea > Methanobacteriati > Methanobacteriota > Thermococci > Thermococcales > Thermococcaceae > Thermococcus > Thermococcus sibiricus. Next base: position 1,267,677 of record NC_012883.1, on the reverse strand, counting down.
ACTAATGAAAGGTTTGAGTAAGATTAAGAGTCCATTAGGTTTGAGGGGAGGCTAAAAATGAGTAAAAGAAAAAGAATATATATTACTCATTGTTCAGCTAAAAAAGATGATTCTCTTCGTGGAACAAAAAAGAAAGTTACTCCTGATAGGCTATATACTGCAATACCACTTCAGCGTTTTGTTAAAAAATGTAAAGATAAAGGAGTTGACTGGGCAATATTTTCCGACAAATACGGTATAGTTCTCCCACAAGATAAAATCGAGTGGTACGACAAGCACCCAAGTAAGGTAACACCAGAAGAATTTCAAATTTTAGTTAATAATTTCATCCAACGGCTTTCAGGATACGACGAAATCTGGTTTTATCATAATCCTGGACGGTTCCATCAATTGTATAAAAAATTGATAGAAGAAGTAGGGAGTAAGGGATTAAATGTGAAATTATTTACGCATCTATCTGAAATTAATCAGGTGACAAAAAATGAGTGAAGAATGCAAGTGGCTACATGAAATACTAGAGGAGCTACCATTAATTAAATATCCATTTAGATTAGAATCATTACCTCTTAATGGGATTTATTTCTTTTATGAAAAAGGGGAAATATGGGGTCATGGTGGCGAAAAGTTAAGACTAGTTCGCATAGGCACACATAAAGGAAATAATTTCAGAAATCGAATAGCAGAGCATTTTTTAATCAATGAGAAAAAAATGGATTTTGGCAGAAATAATCCAAAACCTTCCGATAGAAGCATTTTTAGAAAGAATATAGGAAGAGCTCTGCTCAATAAAAATAAAGACCCTTACTTAAAAGTATGGGAAATAGATTTCACACCTAGAACCAATAGAGACAAATACAGTCATTTAAGAGACATAGAAAAAGAAAAATCTATTGAGAAGCAGATTACAGAAATACTTAGAAAAAATTTCTTTTTTAGGTTCATAATTATTGAAGACGAAAAGGAAAGAATTGGAAGCAAAGGACTTGAAAGCAAACTTATCGGTACTGTGTCCAAATGCACAATATGTAAACCATCAATGAATTGGCTTGGTAATTATTCACCAAAGAAAGAAATACGGACATCAGGATTGTGGATTATACAGCATCTTAACGCAGAAGGGATAACCGAGGAAGATATGCCAGTTATTGAAAAACTGATCAGAAAAACTAAAACTTGGGTTAAAAATAGGTAGTAAAATGATTATGAACTGTGTCGACGGTGGACACTCTGCGATGCCTCGCACCTTGCCCTTCGGGTCTGCTAACAGTGAATATGTGGTTCGCTCACCAAAGCCCTTATGGGCTTCGCATACCGCTAAATGTTAAGTGAGATATCTTGTTCTGTTTCAAGATTGATTTAGAGAACCAATAAAAGCCTCAAAAGAAGAAGAATGAAGAATAAAAAGAAACTTAATAATAAAGTGTCCAAAGCTGTCGGAAAGCTTCTTTGCGGCTTATAATTTTCTGGAGGTGATGCCAAGCTTATCTTAAGAGTCTCATTGCCTCTTTCAAAACACTTATAAAGCTGTTATTTTACCATTTTTTGGTGGTCGTGATGAGGGGGGATTTACTTTGCTTTGCCAAGGTCAGCCCTTCAGGTTTTTAGGGCTTTAGATGATAGACCGATTTCGTCTAAAGAGTTAGCCAGAAAAACAAGCCTTTCCGAAAGAACTGTTCGGTATGCATTGAAAATTCTGAAGGAAAATGAACTTGTTGAAGAGATATTTTTCTTAAGAGATGCCCGAAAGAGAGGGTATAGGCGAAAGAAATTCATTCCGGACTAAGGCCTTCCACCTTTTGAAGGCCTTTTTTAATTTCAGGATATCTCGTTTCGAAGACAAGTTCTGCTATCTCAATTGCCTGTGCATAAGCTTCCCTTTTTGCATAGAATTCCATCTGCTCCACGAACTCTAAGTAGTTCTTGCTTTTTTCTTTTGCTGCCAGATACAACATGAGGGCTCTTCTTATATGATATTTATATTCTAAACCTACTTCGGACTCTATCATGAGGCTTTTGTACGTTTTAAGGCCATCTAATAGTTTATCAATGCCAAATAAAGCCTCAGATAGCATTAATAATGCTTCTCCAAGTTCATTTACAAATCTTGCTCTTCTATACTCTTCTACAAGCTGATAGAACATCTTACTTGCATTTAATCCTACTAATTTCACTCGTTTAGCGTTATCAGCTAGTAAGTAGGAGTATTCCGCATTTAGAAGCATTTTAGCTGTAGTATAAAGATCTCCTTTACTGTACCATTCTTTACTGGCCCGCTCATAGTTTCTTCCAGCGTTTTCCATTAGCTCCATAAAATGGGAGTCGTATCCGAAGACGTCCTTTACAATGAATCCGAGTTTAAAAAAGGTATCCCCCGCTTTTTGGTATTCTTTTTTACTTACAAAGATTTCGGCCCCCTTTCCAAAAAGATCGAGTAGGATACTAACTGTCTCTTCAATTCCTTCCTTGTAGTGGATTATTTTGTAGTACCTTCGAGCAGTTTCATAAGACATTATGGCCGTTTGAATGTTCTTTTCTTTTAATTTGGTGTCTCCTAAGTTTTTGTACATAACCCCAAATTCTTTAGCATATTTCTCAAATTTCTCTTTCTCTCCAAGGATCTCAAATACTCTTAAGACATTAGAGCAAAACTCATCTAAAAGCTCTAGGTTGGGATTATCTGCTTCAATTTCTCGTTCTAAGATATCCAAGTAATGATAGGCACTCTTAAGAAGAAAAGGCCTTGCATCCTTTAGATCCTGGGGATTAACATTAAGGATTAGGTCTCCAATATACCGGTACATCCTCGCAGCATCTAAAAACCGTTTTTGAAATTCATATTCTCTGGCTGATTTTATTAGAAGATTTATTCCCTTTTTGAACTCTCCTTTAGTTATCATAGTTTTTCCTGCTAATTCCAGCTCTCCCGGACTAGATCTTATTATACCTGGGATCAAAGGGACACCCCCGAAATAGTTTCTGATTTAGCATAATCTTTTCTACCTTAAGATATTTAACAATTTCTCCCATGTACAAATGAATACTTTAATGATTGAAGAATTTCCAACAGTTCATACTTTAATAATTCTGTAACCTGCAGCCTTTTTGAGTCTATTCATCACAGCAAGGCCTAAACCTCTCTCTTCTATCCCTTCGGCCAATATTACATTTACTCCACTCTTATCGAGTTCTCTTAAAGCTTTGAATAAATTACGAGCTATTTCCTCTTCATTTTCACCAATATTGAAGTAAGCATCTGCTTCATAGAAATCTCCTGTTGCCATGACCCCCACACGTATTTTCTGTTTTTTATACTCCTTAATGAGTTCTTTGATTTTTTTAGTGACTTGTTCACGCTCACCTTCGATTACTATTACCTGGGCCTCTGGGGCATAGTGCTTGTATTTCATTCCAGGAGCCTTTGCCAATTTTATGGGCTTTCCCTTAACTGCTGGGTGCACATTAACTTTGCCAATAACCTTTTTTATCTCCTCAAGGGGTAATCCACCAGGTCTCAGGAGCATTGGAGGATGTGTGGTTAAATCTACCACAGTGGATTCTACTCCAATTTTGGTTTCTCCTCCATCTATTATACACTCTATTTTTCCATAGAAATCGTCAACGACATGTTCTGCTAAAGTAGGACTTGGTTTTCCACTAATATTTGCAGAAGGAGCAGCAATCGGTCGGTCACTTGATTGTATTAAAGCAAGAGCAATTTCATGATCTGGCATTCTTATCGCTACAGTTTCCAATCCTCCTGTGGTAACGTATGGTACTTCGTCCTTTTTAGGTAACACTAGTGTTAGAGGGCCTGGCCAGAATCTCTGGGCCAATATTTTAGCTGTTTCAGGTACCTCTCGTGCAAGTTCATAAATTTGCTCGAAATTGGCTATGTGTATTATAAGCGGGTTATCCGGAGGTCTGCCCTTGGCTTGAAATATCTTTCTTACGGCATCTTCATTGAGAGCATCAGCTCCAAGCCCATACACAGTCTCTGTAGGGAATGCCACCAGCTTAGATTCTTTAATAAATCTCGCAGCTACTTTGATTTTCTTCCAATCTACCTTTTCTCGCATGTTTATTACAATTGTCATTTCTCTCACCCAATACTTTTCTATAACTCTCTTCAATGAGATGTCTGATTCTTTCCCAACTATATTGGCTGCTGATGGTTTTCCCTATTTTTCCCATTTTTAAAGCTTTTTTATTGGACAATAAAATCTCAACTTTTTCTACAAGTTCTTCAAAAGTTTTGAAAGTGTATCCATTTTTGCCTTCTCGAATGAGTTCTTTTATACCTCCAACAGCTCTTCCAATAACAGGCACTCCAAGAGAGTTGGCTTCTATAATCACCAGTCCAAAACCCTCTCTTAAGGAGGGGACGACTAGAAGTTTGGTTTTTGATAGAATACCTCCGACATCTTCTTTATACCCTAAGAATTTGACATTTTTTGGGGCTTGTTTTTCAAGATCCATTCTTAATGGACCGTCTCCCACAACAAGAAACTTCTCATGAGGAAACTGTTTAGCAAGTTTTATGAATGTTTGGGGATCTTTATATGGTGTCAAGGCACCGATAAAGGTTATATACTCCCTTTTGGCATCTTCTTTTTTTATGGTTTTTATAGAATTGGGGATTACTCTTATCTTTGTTGCTCCCATTGATATTGCTTTTTTCTGAAGATGGTGGCTTACTGCTATTACTAAATCACTTTTTGATAGGCTTTTTTTAACAAAGTACCTTCCGAGAGGTAGGTTCGACATAAAATCAAGGTCACTTCCATGGGCTGTAACAATCACAGGCACACTTAACTTTTCTTTTGCAAGAATTCCGGCATAACTTGTGGTTCCAACATAGTGGGCGTGAATAACATCGAATTTAATTCTCTTTTGCAGTTTGATTATTTTGAGCGCTGCCAGGAGAGTAAACAAAATGCCTCTCAAACCAAAGATTTGAGGAACTTTTATTTGATGAACAAATTCTCTTTCAAATTTTCGAGGTTTGATTGGTCCATAAGTCAATATGTGAACTTCATGCTTCTTTCTTAATTCTTTAGCTAAGTTATTAGTATGGCTAGCAACACCACCCTTGTGTGGGGGATAATGTCCAATTATCAAAATTTTCATGAATAAAAATATAGAAGAGAAGTAAAAAGCCTTTCTATGGTCGGCCTCTACCCGTTCCACCGGGTAGGTTCATCCCTCTTATCTTTCCCCTTCCCTGTATGAATGCATCCCTGAGCATATTCTTGGCTTCTTCAATGAGTTCCTTGGCTGTTTCATAGTCTGCGCTTTGGATTGCGTTTTTTGCACTTTCTAATCTGGTTTTTATTTCAGTTACATCTATTCCAGCTTTTTCAAGGACTTTGATTTTAACCTCGAGTTTGTGGATTTCTCTTTCAAGTTGAGTGTTTACTCTAGCATGCAAAACGTTCTTCCATTCTTTACTGGCCAGTTTGATTATTGCTTCTGCATGGGCTTTTGCAGCTATTGCCTGTCCGTAGGCTTTTCCGTAGTTACCTTCATTGTAACTTTCGTTGGCTATTTGTATTTTCTCTTCTGCGAGTTCTAAAAGCTTTGTTGCAGCAGGAATGGTTAGGTTGTCAAGCATTTCTTTTGCAGTTTCTGTCCTGTTGATCGCAAATTCTATTGCTTGCCACGCCATTTCTGGTGTTACTTCTAAGTTCTCTTCAGTAATGTTTCCGTCCCTGACCCTTTCTCTAATGCGCTCCCTTATCCTTTCGGCAGTCCCATTGTTCATTAATTGGCTCTTGAGTATTATAACGTTCCTGGTTTTGACCAGAGTTCCGAGTACTTCAGTTGTGTTCGTCAGGTTGTTGTCCACGTATATGATGAACTTCTTTCCTTCTATGCCCTTTGCCAGTTTGATTGCTCCTAAATCTCTTCCATGTGCAATAATTATTTTAACGTTTTCAAAGAGTTCTGGGTACTCTTCCAATGCGTTTTGGATGACATCAAGGTTAGTCCTATACCTGTCCCCACCATACCATCTTACATAAATGATTCCTAGCTCTTTCAAGTCAGTTTCGTAATCTCTTGGAACAGCATCAGGGCCGCCTATGATTATGACTTTATCTGGACCGTAAATCATTATTTCTGCAGTTACATTGGGGTCGTAAACTCCCCACGTTGTTACTACTACGCTTGCATTCAGCAAGGTGGCAAGTTCCTCTGCAAGCGCTGAATCTGCTTCGTTGTCACTTACCAAGATTACTATTGAAGTGCTCTGTGCCTGTGATAATGGTATTATACTACCTAAAAGCAAAGCACTAAACAGCCATACTAATACTTTTTTCTCCATCATGGCTTATCACCTCAGTTATAATTAATGAATAACTACTATTTAAGCTTTTTTCATGAAATCGTCTTGTTTAGTTTTTGTTTGTTCATTTATCTCCTCTGGGAAAACTTTTTAGTGTTAAGAAAGTTAAGAAAGGTTTAAAATCGTTTATCTTTGTTCAAATACTTCTTTAAAAAGCTTTTCAGCAAATTGGGAAAGTTTGAACCCTTCTTGTTTAGCAATTTTTGTGAGGAGTTTTTGGGCATTAGTGCCATATTGGCAGGCCTTTTTCTCCCTGTATGCAACTTCTTTGGGAAGGCCAAGTTCAAGAGCAACTTCTCTTAAAATTGCTTTTCTGGTTCCATTGTTGATTTTATATTTCTTAGGCACTCTGAGGCCGGCTCTAACTAAGTTAAGGTCCAAGAAAGGAAATCTCCCTTCTACACCATTAAGCATGGCAATCTTATCATCTCTCGCAAGGTTTTTCTCCCCCATCTTAATTAGATCTTTTTCCATAAGTGAAGGGTTAGTGATATATTTCGCATATCCACCAAAAAGTTCATCGGCCCCTTGGCCACTTAGAAGAATTTTTATCCTATCTTCAGCTGCAAGTTTTGTTGCAAAATACATTGGGATTCCTATTGCAAGGTTCATGGCATTTGGTTCTTCTATTGCGAACATAACAGGATAAAGAGCTTCTTTTACCTCCTCTAGATCAAATACATATTCTTTTAGTGTTAAGTCCAGTTGCTCACTAACTTTTCTAGCCCATTCTAAGTCAGGACTTCCCTCAGCCCCCGCAGTGTAAAGTATAACTTCCTTTGAATACTTTTTCGCGAGGAGGGCAATTAAGGAACTATCCAGGCCTCCAGAAAATAGTACTCTCACCCTTTTACTACTTCTTAGCTTCGTGGAATAATCTAAGCCCTTTTGGATGCCTAGTTTGGCTTTTTCATGATTGAATAATTTTCCTTTTAGTTCTAAAGGACTTAAAAGCTCAAAAGCCTCGATTTTGTTTGCAGAAATTTTTATAAGTGTGCCGGGGTTTACGGGAATTGCGGTTTCTCCTATTTTCCATAATACTTTCTTTTCAGAGGCAAAAAAACCGTTTGGGGAATAATATAATGGCCTAATTCCCATTGGATCTCTGAAGAGGTAAATATTTTCCTTATCGGAAAAGGCAACTGCATAGTCACCGTTAAGAGCTATCATTAATTCACTTACGGCTTGAGATATGGGTTTATTCATCTCAATCAAAAACTCTAAGAAACGTAAAATCACCTCAGTATCCACATCGCTTTCAAATTCAACTCCCTTACTTTCCAGAAATCCTCTCATCTGTTTGTGATTGTAGATTTCGCCATTATGGATCAGGATAAATTCATTGTAAAAAGGTTGAGTGAAGGATTTCGAGCCAGTCATAGCAAGACGACACTGCAATAGCCCAATATCTCCGTCGGGTATTTCATTCACTTCAGAAAAGTCTTCACTTTTTAATATTCCTCTATTAGTCCAAACCCCAAAGGAATCTCTTCCTCTATGTTGGCCTGATTTTATCATCGTTATTAATTTGGATTTTATATTTTTGTCTCGTCCTCCCGCTATTAGGCACATTTTTCTCACCGGCTTTTTTAGGTAAGAAGAAGCTAAAAAATTTCCCTGTTTCTCCTTGTAAAAGGGTTCATTTTTGCAATTCATGAATGAACGGAAATTTGTTGGAAGTGAGATTTGTTGAATTTGGATTAATTCACAGGTATGATAATGTTCATGAGATCTTTAAATTCATTCTCCTCTTTCAAATCTTTGTGCAAGCTCAATTATTGCTTGACTTGCTTTTGCTTTTGGGTTATATATTACAACTGGTACTCCCTCTAGAGTTGCTTCTCTAACTGTTGAGTCCTCTGGAATAACTCCTAAAAGGGGAAACTCCATTAGATCTTCTGTTAACTCGGGAGAGATACCATTTTTTTGTGATTCATAACGGTTGAAAATAAATCCCAAAACTTTTTTGCCGGCTTTCTTTAGGATCGCTCCCACTTTCATTGCATCGCCTATACTGGTTATATCTGGATTTGTTACTAGCACTATCTCTTCCCCGCCAAATATAACACTCAAAGCATCCATTTGCAATCCTGCAGGGCAGTCTATGATTACATAGTCAAAATCATCTTTTATTTTAGGAATGATTTCAGGGAAGTTTCGAGGATCAGCTTTGGCCACGTGTTCCCAGTCAAGGGCTCCAGGAATTAAATACACGAATTCATATCTGGTAGTGTGAATTGCCTCATTAATCTCTATCTCTCCCATTAAAGCATCATGAAGAGTCTTGCTTGTGTCCTCTAAGCGAAAATATAAGGTTAGATTTGCCATGGTCAAATCTGCATCCACAGCACAGACTTTTTTTCCCAATAGGCCCAAAGCTATCGATAAATTGCATACTAATGTTGTTTTTCCTGTTCCACCTTTACCGGAGGCTACTGCAATAATTCTTCTCATGATTGTCCCCCTAATAAAATTCTCCTAAACCTTTATGAACTTTTACCAAAAGGTTATAAACAGAGAGGTTAAGTTGAGGCGCCGTGAGGGGTGAGAAAAATGAAAGTATTTGTTGTTGATACGAGTGTAATAGTGGATGGGAGGCTAACACAGTATTTAGATGGAATTAATGAGAAAGTTAAGGTGGTTATTCCAGAAGCTGTTGTGGCTGAAATAGAACATCAGGCTAATGAGGGGAAGGCTATTGGTCATACTGGATTAGAGGAATTAAAAAAGCTTAGAAATTTAGCTGAAAATGAGAGAATTCTTCTGGAATTTTATGGCGAGAGACCAGACCTCTGGCAAATCAGGAGAGCAAAATCGGGAGAAATTGACCATATAATAAGAGAAGTAGCCAGAGAACTAAATGCTACTCTCATAACAGGTGATCAAGTACAGAGGGATGTTGCAATAGCGAAGGGCGTTGAGGTAATTTATCTTGAAGCTAAAAAAGAGATAAAACACCGTCTTGAAGACTTTTTCGATGAGTATACTATGAGTGTCCATCTAAAGGGAGGTATAATGCCATTAGCCAAAAAAGGAAAACCTGGTCAGTGGAGGCTTGTCCCTATTAGAGATGAGGCGCTTGTGGATGAGGAACTTGAGAAAATTGCTGATGATATTGTTGAAAGAGCTAGGAGAGATCCGGAGTCATTTATAGAGCTTGATGAACCGGGGGCAACAGTGGTGCAGTTAAGGAATTACCGCATAGTCATAGCAAAACCTCCATTTGCTGATAGGATAGAAATTACTGCAGTCAGGCCAATAACCAAGCTGAGTATTGAAGATTATGACCTCCCAGAAAAACTTTTGGAACGCTTAACCGACAAAGCAGAGGGGATAATAATAGCGGGTGCTCCTGGAGAAGGAAAGACAACTTTTGCACAGGCTTTAGCTGAATACTACGCTTCTACGGGCAAGATCGTCAAAACCATGGAAAAGCCACGAGACCTCCAAGTAAGTGAGGAAATAACTCAGTATACTGCACTTGGTGGGAGAATGGAAAAAACAGGGGATGTACTCCTCCTTGTAAGGCCAGATTATACGATATTCGATGAAATGAGAAAAACAAGCGACTTTAAGATTTACGCTGATCTAAGGTTGGCCGGGGTAGGAATGGTAGGTGTTGTACATGCTACAAAGCCTATAGACGCTGTCCAGAGGTTCATTGGGAGAGTAGAGCTTGGAATGATCCCACAAATAGTTGATACAGTGATATTCATCAAGGCTGGAAATGTAGATAAAGTTCTTACTTTGGAGTATAAGGTTAAAGTCCCCACGGGGATGACGGAGGAAGATTTGGCAAGACCTGTGATTGAAGTCAGAGATTTCATGACCGATGAGCTTGAATATGAGATATACACCTACGGTGAAGAGATAAGTGTTGTCCCAGTTAAGAAAAAAGAAAAACCGCCTGCAATGAAATTAGCTGAAAAGCGACTTAAACAGGAAATCAAAAAATTCCTTCCAGATGTTTATGCGGAGGTAGAACTTGCAAGCCCGCATAAAGCTATAATATATGCAGATGAATTTGATATCCCAACGATTATCGGTAAAAAAGGAAAGAGAATAACAGAGATAGAGAAAAAGCTCGGTATAAGCATTGATGTCAGAAGTTTCGATGAAAAAATGGCTGAAATGCCAACAGAGAGAATATCAGTTCAAATAGAAGAAAAGAAAAAGCAAATAGTGCTTACAGTCTCACCAGATTTTGCAAAGAAGCCTCTTAAGTTCTTTGCAGATGAACAGTACATCTTTACTGCAACCCCATCTAGAAAGGGTCTAGTTAAGGTTAATAAGAATACCCCTATTGGTAGGGAGCTTAAAAGGGTTTTAGAAGCCGGAATAGAGATTTGGGCCTCTCCTTGACTTTTTTGGCTCAGCTGCGAGGGTAGTCATCATTCTTCAGCTAGCGAAATTATCCTCATCGCCCGAAATTTTTATAATCTTTATACTTTAAGTGCCTTTTGATGAAGCTTATACTCGCCTCTCAAAGTCCAAGAAGAAGGGAGATTCTTGGAAGGTTCTTCCGAGACTTTGATGTAATCCCAAGTCAGATTAGTGAAGAATCTAACTTTCAAGATTCTATAGCGCATGTAATCGAAGTTGCGAGAAAGAAAGCTTGGGATGTTTATAAAGAACATGATGGCACTGTTATAGGAGCCGATACAGTAGTAACGCTCGATGGCAAAATATTGGGTAAACCAAAAACTCCAGAAGAAGCTAAACAAATGCTTGGGCTTCTCAGTGGGAAAGTCCACGAAGTAATAACCGGGTATTGTATAATACACGAAGGAAAGGAAATCTTAGGACATGAAGTTACCAAAGTAAAGTTCAGGGAACTTGATAAAGATGAAATAGAGTGGTATGTCTCTACGGGAGAATCTCTCGACAAAGCAGGGGCTTATGGAATTCAAGGCAAAGGTGGGGTTTTAGTCGAGTGGATAAAAGGGGATTACTATAATGTCATTGGATTCCCAATGAAGATAATTGTGGAACTTGAGAGGCTTGGGTTTAGTTTTTCATAAAAGTTCAGAAAATATTAAGTCCTCCTTTTTGCCTCCGGCCCGTTTAAAGGCCTTCAGGCCCCAATTGATGTTTCCGACATCTTTAGGTTGATGAGCATCGCTTCCAAAAACGAGTTTTACTCCTCTTTTTATGCAGAACTTTATAAAATCTAACTCGGGAACCCTATAACGCGTGCTTATCTCAAAACCCTTCCCATACTCTTCAGCAAGGTCGATTATTTCTTTGTAATCTTTTATCGAAGGATGCCCAATATACGAGAAAACATTTCCAAAGTGGCCGATTATATCAACGTTTTCATCTTGGATAGCTGTCTTCACAAGCTCTAGGTATTTATGATGACTCCCGGGATTAAAATACATATGAACTGAGGCTATTACATAGTCGAGCCTTTTCCGCAGGTCATCGGTAATATCCACCCCTTCTGGGAGGATGTTAGCCTCCATGCCTGCCAGTACAATTGTTTCACTGTCCTTTTTGGCTTGGTTTATTAAAGAAAGGTATGAGTTCAAAACATGAGGAGTAAAAAAGTGGATATGGTCGCTTATACCTACTATTCTTAGGCCTTTTCTCTCTGCCTCGGCAATGTTGTCCCTTATATCTCCAATTCCATCGGAAAATCGGGTATGGGTGTGAAGGTCCATCATTTTAACTCTCAGTGTATTGGGTTTTAAGAATTTAAAAGTCTTGCACTATATGGATAAAATATCCAATGTAAACTTTAACCTTTAGGTTTGACAACGTTTAAATACTATTCCACTCTAATGAAAGCTGGTGGTGAATATGGTTAAGCGCTCAAAGGTTAGAGTTCTAATAGCCAAACCGGGATTAGATGGTCATGATAGAGGAGCAAAAGTTATAGCAAGGGCCCTTAGAGACGCTGGCTTTGAAGTTATCTATACAGGGATACGACAAACTCCAGAACAGATTGCAGAGTCCGTGGTTCAGGAGGATATAGATGTTCTGGGTCTTAGTATTCTGTCTGGAGCTCACATGGTTCTCATACCCAAGATCCTTAAGCTTTTGGAAGAAAAAGGGATAAAAGCTAATGAAGATGTTCTTGTCCTTGCAGGAGGCATAATACCACCAGATGATGCTCAAGAACTAGAAAAAATGGGTGTTGGTAGAGTTTTTGGCCCCGGAAGTCCAATTGAGGAAATTATAGGATTTATTGATGAAAACGTGCCGAAGTTGAAGAAGTTCAGAGAGGAAAGCTAAAGATTTATATTTTATTCTTTGGATAATTAATCCAAGTGATAAACATGATAGATGACTTAATTGAAAGAATGTTTAAAGGGGACAAAAGAGCAACTGCAAGACTAATTACCCTGGTAGAAAACGATGAAGAAAAAGCCAGAGAAATAGTTAAGAAAATCTACTCTAAGACCGGAAGAGCCTACATAATCGGAATCACAGGTCCTCCGGGCTCTGGAAAATCAACACTTGTTGATAAGCTTATTAAAAAAGCTAGGGATGAGGGCAATATAGTTGGAGTTATTGCAATAGATCCCACTTCTCCCTTTACTGGTGGTGCACTTCTTGGAGATAGAATAAGAATGCAAAGACACTCTACAGACCCGGGGGTTTTCATAAGAAGCATGGCCACTAGAGGTTCTCTTGGAGGCCTTGCCAAGGCTACAAATGATGCAATAAAAATACTCGACGCTTATGGTTGTGATATTATTTTTGTAGAAACCGTTGGCGTTGGTCAGATAGAAGTGGATATTGTAAAGACTGCTGATACAGTGGTTTTGGTAACCGTTCCGGGATTGGGGGATGATATCCAAGCAATAAAAGCGGGCCTTATGGAAATAGCGGATATATTTGTAGTCAATAAGGCCGATAAAGAGGGTGCAGAGGCTACAATGTTCGAGCTTGAACTCATGCTTGATTTAGAAAAAGATAAATGGCAAAAGAGCGGATGGAGGCCACCGGTAGTTTCGACGATTGCTTTTACTAACAAAGGAGTTGACGAGCTCTGGGGAGCAATTAACGAACACAGAGAGTTCTTATTGAACAGCGGTAAGATTGAGGAGAAGAGGAAGTTTAGAGTAGGGGAAGAAATTAAGGCTATTGTTTCTAGCAAAATCGCGAGAAAAATTGGAGAGAAAATGGGAGAAGATGACATAGCAGTTCTAATTGAAATGATTGCTAAAAGGGAAATTGATCCTTACTCTGCTGCGGACCTTGTATTGGAAAAAGCCTTGGGGGTGAAAGTATGATAAAGAAAGTTGACCACATTGGTATTGCTGTTAGGGATCTTGAAGAGGCCATTAAGATTTGGGAAAGCCTTGGGTTAAAAGTTGAGGAAATTGAAGAGGTACCGGATCAAAAGGTTAGAACTGCAATATTCCACGCTGGTGAAACGAGGATTGAGCTTTTAGAGGGGACGACAGAAGATTCACCTGTATCAAAATTTGTAGAGAAGAGAGGAGAGGGAATTCATCACATAGCTCTTGGTGTTGATAATATTGAAGAACACTTACAAAAACTAAAAGAAAATGGCTTTAGGTTAATTGATGTGACACCTAGAATAGGTGTCGGTGGGGCAAAAATAGCTTTTGTACATCCAAAAAGTGTTGGTGGAGTTCTCTTAGAACTATGTGAAAGAGAAGAATGATCTCTTCTTTTTTAAATTTATGTTGAAAATTCTCTTCTTTGAGTTTTGACTACAGAAGACGTTTGTTGAGTGGCCGGCGGCGTCCCCGGTTTCCCGCCCCCTCTCGGAGGGCAGTACCGCCGGGATCACTGGCGGGCTTAACTTCCGGGGTCGAAACGAGTCCGGGTGTGACCCCGCCGCTATGACCGCCGTACCGATACTAACTCTCAGCACAGCCTTTATAAACTTTACGGTCTATAATTTTTTGTATGAGGCCTGAGATACTCGAACTTCTTCGAATGGAAAAAATCAGGGAAGCATTGGAGCCGGGTAAGAGGGTTAGAGGTTTCCAGATGAAACTACAAGCAGCAAAAAATGGTGATGATATAGAAATTTCTGGGTTTTTCATTGGCAGAAAACCTCCAAATGCTCCTAGAGATGCCATGTACTGTATTTTATCTCCTATTCCTCCTTCTGAACTTGTGAATTTGAATGCAAATGATTTTAGGACGTATCTGGTACTTCGAATTACACCAGAAACTACTAAAATTTCAGGAGAAGTTAAGCCGGGAAGTTATGTAGTTGTCAAGGGTATAATTGATGCGTATCCGTTTGGCACTTTACGGATGGTGCACGTACAGGAGATTGAGGGAAGAGATTACTCCGAATACTGGAAAAATTACAAAGAATTTGCATTAAGCCGGAGAGAGATTGTTAGCTTATTTGAGAGAACAATTTATCTTAGAAATGAGATGCAAAAAGCACTCTTATATTCTCTTTATGGAGTTCCATACATTCTTGGAGTGGAGTTAGATACACAGTTTGGTAAATGGGGAGAGGGTTTCGACTTTACTGTATATAAATACAAGGAGGATTCTGGGCTGCTGGCCCTCTGGGAAGCTCTCAGATATTTCTACTCTAATCTTCCATGGGAAATTCGGTTTCATTCGAATAAAAAAGTTGTTCTTAAAGTTGATGACCCTCTTTTAGGGCTAGATTTTAGGCTTGGAAGTCCGAACAATAGGGGGATGAAATATTATATTCCCCGGAATAAAAAGGAACTCTCTAAGCTGCCAAAGCAAGTTGAAAGTAGTATAAGCAATAAAGAGTTAATTGGGCTTCTCCCAGAAAACAAAGAGCCGGATCCTACTGATATTTTAGCAAAAATTTCAGAAACTCCCTTTGTTCTCATTCCAGAAGAAGAAAAACCATATTTTGAAAATAATAAAGAGTTCATGCAGTTAATTCCGAATCTTATTGTGACAATATTCATTAATCGGGAGATACTTAAATCCATGAATGTGGGGAAGCTTTCTCCTCTAAGGGAAGAGTTTATGGAGTGGATTGAAGAAGGTAGGAGAGAGTATCCAGAGACATTTGGGCCACTAAGTGGAACTCCAGAAGGCCTTTTCAATATAAAAAGGAGATATTATCTTAATACAAGAGTATTTGGAGCAGCTGCAAGGTTCTATGGTAAGCCTACAAGGCGCATAGCTAGGGAAGTTAGGGAAGTAAATGAGGCAATACTTAATGACTGGGCGGTGGTTATAAAGGATCATCCTGAATTGCTCATGAAATTGGAAAGGGATTATGAAAAATATGTGACAGGAGATGTAAGAACACAAAGGGCTCTTAACATATTTCGGGATTTATCTGCAACAAGTGTTACTGGAGAGGTTACACGGGAAGAGTTTATAAATGAACTGCTACGCAGAGGTTTTAAGTATAAAGATGCGGAGGAAACAGTTGAGAAGCTCCTATTGGCAGGTTATATTTACGAACCTGTTTCAGGAAAGCTCAGGTCTATAGAATGGTAAGGTGGGAATATGTCAAAAAAGTTCTCTAGACGAAAAGAGCAACGTGAGAAGAAAAAAATTGCCTTGGAGCGAATAGATATCCTTTTTAATTTAGCAGAGAGAGTTTTTGCTTATGATAAAGAGCTTGCCAATAGATATGTTGAAATAGCACTGGCTGTGCAACAAAAGGCCAAGGTAAGAATGCCCAGAAAATGGAAGAGAAGATATTGTAAAAAGTGTCACTCTTTTCTTGTTCCTGGTGTTAATGCTAGAGTTAGACTAAGACAGAAAAGGATGCCTCATGTGGTTATAAAGTGCCTCGAATGTGGGCATATCATGCGGTATCCGTACCTAAGGGAGAAGAAAGAGAGGAGAAAGGCCAAAAAACAATAATACTAGCTTTGGCAACACTTTTCTCTTTTGTCAACTGGTAAAATCTCTTTAAAGCCAGTGTATGGCCAGAGAGCCTTTGGTATTTTAACAGTCCCGTCCTCTTCTTGAAAGTTTTCTATAATCGCCACTATTGCCCTTGAAGTTGCTATTGCTGTTGAGTTGAGAGTGTGAACAAAGCGAGGTTTCTCATTCGGTTTGTCTCTAAACCTTATGTTCAATCTTCTGGCCTGCCATTCAGTGCAATTTGAGCAGCTTACCACTTCTCTAAATTTACCCTGTGCACTCATCCATGCTTCAATGTCATACTTTTTGGCTGCAGCGTACCCTAAATCTCCGGTGCATATGTTTACAATCCTGTATGGGATTTCAAGGGCTTGGAATATCTCTTCCGCATTTTGGAGAAGTTTTTCATGCCATTCCCAGCTTTCTTCCGGCCTTGCATACACAAATTGTTCCACCTTATGGAATTGGTGCACTCTGAAGATCCCTTTAGTGTCTTTTCCTGCAGTCCCAGCTTCTTTTCTAAAGCAAGGGCTTACGCCAGCATAAAGAATAGGCAAGTTGTGTCCATCGAGAATCTCGTTTGAATGCATTCCTGCAAGGGGATGTTCTGAAGTGGGAATTAGGTATAAATCCTCCCCTTCGATTTTGTATATGACATCTTCAAAGTCCCCGAAACTGGTGACTCCCTCTTCCACATACTTTCTCACCATATATGGGGGGATCACCGGGATAAAACCTTTTTCTATGAGTTTATCTAATGCAAATCTTATTAGTGAAAGGTCTAAAATAACTAGCTCGTTTAATAGATAGAAGAATCTTGCACCACTAACTTTTGCAGCTCTTTCTAGATCGGCGCCACCGATTTTAGGCAATAAATCTGCATGGAGTTCAGGTTTCCAGGTGATAGTTTCATATTTCATTTTTCCCTGGCTTTGCTCTAGAAAAGTTTCTAAATGCCCTTCCCAAACCCTTGCTTTACCCCAGAAGCGAATTGGAACATTTTCGGTATCATCTTTTCCAATTGGAACGCTTTCATGAGTTATGTTTGGAAGTCGCCATAGGTAATAATCAATTTTCTCCCTAATAATATTGTTCTCTTTTTCAATCTCTTCGATGCGCTTTGCAATATTATCGCTCTTTTTTATGAGCTCATCTATAGCTTCTCCGCTTTTCTTTCTCTTACCTATTTCAATAGCTAGTTTATTACGTTCTCTTCGGAGATTATTGATCTCTTTTAGGTTTTCTCTCCATTTTTTATCTAGCTCAAGGATTTCATCAATCCATCGGAGCTTCTCAAGCTCTCCACGCTTTATAAGATCCCCTTTTATGAGATCGGGATTTTCACGAATGAGCTTTATGTCAATCATTTCTCTTCACCTACCCTAATAACGGGAGAGTTATTTAAAAGTTTATCCGGGAAAAGGGGGGATACCAGAAAATCAAGTTAGAACTTGAAGAGAATTACGTTGACTTCCTCTCCTTCTTCTAAAATTTCAACATTTTCGGGAACCTCCACAAAACCGTCTGCGTTTATGAAACTTGTAATAGCGCCGCTGCCTTTCATTATTGGTATTGCAGTTTCTTCTTTGATTTTAACTGGTAAAAACTGTCTTCTACCTTTGACGGAAAACACTTTGTGGGTGAGCCTTTTCCTTGTGTACTCTATTTTAAACTCTCCACCGAGGAGTTTTCTTATTAAAGGAGCTACTAAAAGCGTAAAATTCGTTAAACAGCTTGTTGGATAACCTGGCAGTCCAAAAATAGCCTTTTCATTTATCACACCTATTATTGTAGGTTTTCCGGGCTGAATTGCAATCCCATGTATTCTTACTTCTCCCAGTTCGTCTATTATTGACGCTGTGAGGTCTCTAGTCCCGCCGCTGGCTCCACCACTTAGCAGAACTATATCATATTTCAAACCCTCTAGGATCTTGGTTCTTAGACTCTCTTCATTATCTCTTGCTATTCCGAGAAAATGTGGGTCGCCTCCAAGTTCTTTAACCGCATCATTGAGGGCTCTTCCGTTTATATCATATATCTTACCGGGTTTTAATTCTTCTCCAGGCAAAATTACCTCATTCCCAGTACTGATTATTGCGATCTTAGGTTTTGCAAACACTTTTACCTTTTCAAGACCTACTGCAGACAGCAAAGCTGTCTCTTTAAATCCAAGTTTCATTCCCTTTTTTAGAAGAAGTTTTCCTTTGGGGATATCTGTTCCAGCTTTCATGACCCCGGCTTGGGGATAAATCGGCTTGTAGATTAACACTTCATCTCCTTCCCTATCCACAATCTCGAATTCTATAACTGCATCTGTTCCTTTGGGAAGAACAGCTCCAGTGGATATGTAGACAGCTTCACCACTGTTTATCTCTATATTGGGCTCTTCGCCGGCATGAACTTCTCCAATGACTTTCAATCGGACTGGGTTACTCTCATTTGCATTCCACGTGTTTTCACTTTTCACGGCATATCCATCTACAGTGGCCCTATCAAAAGGGGGCACGTTTACTGGAGAGGTTACATCTTCCGCTAAAATTCTTCCAAGGGCATTTTCAAGAGGTATCTCTTCTATTTTTGCATTTAATGGCAATGAATTTACTATGTTTAAGGCCCTTTCCAGAGGAACTACTTTCAAAAATGCCATCCAACCACCATTGTAAAAAAGTAGAAGAGGGTTAATAAAGATTTGGAAAGGTGAAAAGGTTAAGTATGGGATGGAGGTGTTTACCAATCGTCTTCGTCTTCTTCCTCCCAGTCTTCATCCTCCCAGTCTTCTTCCTCCTCCCAGTCTTCCTCCCAGTCCTCATCAAATTCATCTTCCCAGTCTTCTTCTAAGATTTCTTCCTCTTCTTCAAAGTCTTCAACTTTCTTTTTCTTTGGAGGTTGCATAGACCTCACCCCTGCCCTACTCTGGGGCATTCTTATTTGAGTATCAAGGGTTTATAAAGTTTATTCAAAATTTTTTGTGAATATTGCTGTTTATAGGGAAATTAAATGATTCCGGTACGTTTTTGTACTTTTATCTAAATTTCCCTAATCTTTTTAATTATATCTTTCAAATCATTGAACATGAGGGTAGCAATTGTCACTGAAAATGCGAGGGTCTATTATATGGCCACAAAGGTTTTGCGAGATTATGGGATACCTTTTTACAGTCTTAGACTTAGGGATGAGATTCCTTTTGATGTAGAAGTTGTTTTGACCAGTGAAGAGGAATATAATGCGATTAACTTTCCGGTTAAGATAGCAGTTGTGAATGAAAATTTTATAGATTCCCTCTTAAACAAGCTTGAGGGAAGGGAGAGATTTAAAAACATATACATAGCTATAGACCCTGGAGAAAGGCCTGGAGTAGCAGTTGTTGCTGATAATAGGGTTATTGAGGTACATCATTTAAAAAGTCCGAAAGATATTGATGTTATCCTTAACCTGTTGGAAAAATATCCAGGAGCAAGAGTTAAGATAGGGCATGGTGCAAAGAGATATAGAAGTTTAATGCTTAAAAATCTCGCAAATATCCTTGGTGAAGATTTTCCAATTTTTTTGGTTAATGAACGGAGGACTACTCCAAAGATCGGTGGGCTTGAGGCATCGCAGGTTCAGGATATTGTGGCATCTATCAACATAGCTTTAAGAGATGGGAGAGAAACTACAATTGGGGAATTGATGCATGTGGGTGAACCCACTAAAGGAGAAATTGATTATATAAAAACAAGAAGTCGAGAATTAAGTAATGGTATGATCACTATTTCATCTAGACTTGCCCGAGAAGTTGCAAAAGGGAATTTAACATTAGAAGAGGCTATTGAAATTCATAAAAAGAAAAAAAGGTGATAGAAATGATATTTGGGAAGGACGAGGTAAAAGATGAAATAAAGTTAAGGGTTGCTGAGGCTCTTAAGCGAGATGTTGGTAGAGGAGTAGTTAGGATCGATAGAAAGTATCAGAGACAACTTGGAATTGAACCAGGTGATATAGTGGAGCTCGAAGGAGAGAGAAAAA
This sequence comes from Thermococcus sibiricus MM 739, assembly GCF_000022545.1. Taxonomy (NCBI): domain Archaea; kingdom Methanobacteriati; phylum Methanobacteriota; class Thermococci; order Thermococcales; family Thermococcaceae; genus Thermococcus; species Thermococcus sibiricus. Next base: position 1,247,519 of record NC_012883.1, on the reverse strand, counting down.
CCGCTGCAATAGCTGAAAATGCTCATCCGGATGATAAAGGGCTTGACATAATAAGAATGGATGGTTATATAAGGAGAAATGCCGGGGTAAGCATAGGGGATTATATTATTTTAAGAAAAGCTGAAGTTCAAGAGGCGAGGAAAGTTGTTCTAGCCCCGGCACAGAGAGGAGTATATCTCCAAATTCCTGGTGAACTGGTTAAGAGGAACCTTCTTGGTAGGCCAGTCACCAAAGGGGACTTAGTAGTAGCGAGCGGAAGAGAAACGGAGATTTATGCAGGTTCCCCATTTGATGAGCTCTTCAGGGGTTTCTTTGAAAGTCTGCCATTGGGATTTGGTGAACTAAAGTTTATTGTAGTAAATACTGCTCCCAAGGGCATAGTTCAGATAACGTATAATACAGAAATAGAAGTTCTTCCACAGGCGGTAGAAGTTAGAGAAGAGAAAGTTCCTGAAGTTACTTACGAGGACATTGGTGGCCTTAAAGACGCTGTTCAAAAGATTCGTGAGATGGTAGAACTCCCATTGAAGCATCCGGAACTTTTTGAGAGATTGGGAATTGAACCGCCTAAGGGTGTTTTGCTTTACGGGCCTCCTGGTACTGGTAAAACTTTATTAGCTAAGGCTGTTGCTAATGAGGCTAATGCTCACTTCATTGCAATTAATGGCCCAGAAATTATGAGCAAGTACTATGGAGAAAGCGAGGAGAGGTTAAGAGACATCTTTAAAGAGGCAGAAGAGAATGCTCCAAGCATAATCTTTATTGATGAGATTGACGCTATAGCTCCAAAGAGGGAAGAGGTTACTGGAGAAGTCGAGAAGAGGGTGGTTTCACAGCTCCTTACATTAATGGATGGCTTGAAAAGCAGAGGAAAAGTGATAGTCATAGGTGCAACTAACAGGCCTGATGCTTTGGATCCTGCCCTTAGAAGGCCGGGTAGGTTTGATAGGGAGATTGAAGTTGGTGTTCCTGATAAACAAGGAAGAAAAGAGATCCTTCAAATCCACACAAGAGGAATGCCGCTTGAGCCGGAATATGATAAGAGGAGCGTCTTGAGAGTTTTAAACAGCCTTAAGAATAGAGAGGCATTTGACAAGGAAAGAATTGAAGAGATGATTCAGAAAATCGAGAATGCAAAAGAGGAAAGTGATATCAAGATTACTTTGAAGGAGGATGGGGAGCTATACAAAGAAGTAAGGGCCAGATTGATAGATAGTATGCTTGAGGAACTTGCAGAGAAGACTCATGGGTTTGTTGGGGCTGATTTGGCAGCATTGGCGAGAGAAGCAGCTATGGTGGTGTTGAGAAGACTCATTACAGAGGGTAAGGTCAATCCAGAGGAAGAGAAGATACCTCCTGAGGTTCTTCAGGAACTTAAAGTTACGAAGAATGATTTTTATGAAGCCTTGAAGATGATAGAACCGTCAGCCCTTAGAGAAGTGCTTATTGAAGTCCCTAACGTTAGATGGGATGATATTGGGGGTCTTGAAAACGTAAAACAAGAGTTAAAAGAAGCTGTCGAGTGGCCTTTAAAATATCCCAAAGCCTTCCAAAGACTTGGGATCACTCCTCCTAAGGGAATACTTCTTTATGGGCCTCCTGGAACTGGTAAAACTCTCTTAGCCAAAGCTGTAGCAAATGAGAGTGAGGCTAACTTCATTGGTATTAGGGGTCCAGAAGTACTTAGCAAGTGGGTTGGAGAGAGCGAGAAAAGGATTAGAGAGATATTCAGGAAAGCAAGGCAAGCAGCTCCTACAGTGGTTTTTATTGACGAAGTTGATTCAATAGCTCCCATGAGGGGAGGTGAAGGTGATAGAGTCACAGATAGACTTATCAACCAACTCCTCACCGAGATGGATGGTATCGAGGAGAACAGTGGTGTGGTGGTTATTGCTGCCACAAACAGACCCGACATTCTTGATCCTGCTTTATTAAGACCTGGAAGGTTTGATAGGTTAATCTTAGTCCCAGCACCGGATGAGAAGGCAAGATTGGAAATATTAAAGGTTCATACGAGGAGGGTACCACTTGCTAGTGATGTAAGCTTACAGGAACTTGCAAAGAAAACTGAAGGTTATAGTGGGGCCGATTTGGCTGCATTGGTTAGAGAGGCAGCATTTGTAGCACTTAGAAGAGCAGTTTCGATAACATCGAGAGATCTTGTAGAGGATCAAGCAGAGGAATTTTTAGAAAAGCTTAAAGTCTCAAAGGGGGATTTTGAGGACGCGATGAAGAAGGTCAAGCCTAGCATAACGAGGTACATGCTTGATTATTACAAAACATTTGAAGAAAGCAGAAAAGGTGTTAAAGGAGAGGAACGCAGAGAGGTTGATTACTTCACACTTTGATTTCAATTTTTTAGAAAAGATTTTATATAAAAAAGTTGATTTTCAATATAGGTAAAAAGCTGGGGGGTATAAAATGGTAAAGGTTAAAGCATCAAAACTTAGGGATATGGAGATTATAACTGATACCGGAATAAGACTTGGGTGGCTCTATGATTTAAGCTTTGATGAAGATACCGGAGAAGTTTTAGTGATAGTTGCTGAACCAGATGAGAATTTGGACACAAGTGAATTTGTCACCGATCATGAGGGTCTTCTTTTGATACCCATGAAGGCTGTTAAGAGCATTGGGGAGTTCATAGTTGTAGATCACAACAAGCTCGCAGTCAAATCAAAGCTTAGGAGGATTTCGATTATTAAAGAAAAACTCCAAGGGTCTTGATTTTCCTGCTTCCTCTAATTTTGAGTAATCCTTTGGTGATGGTTATATGGAGGTTAAGCGCTGGCCTGTCTGACTTATTGTCTTTAGCTTGATAGTTTTGTTTGCTTTACTCACAGTTTATTTCGTGAGGTCTAAAAACTCTACATGGGCAGTAATCTCTGTGATGTTAGCTTTCTTTTCTATATATCTAGGAATGAAACTTGCAGGGATTGAGAAAAGCGAAGAAGAGGAAATTAAGGAAATGAAAGTTTTAACTTTGACCATTGAGATCTCTTTTCCAATAATAGTACCATTTTCCGTGTGGAAATTAGCGAACAGTTATGGAACAAAAGAGTTTGAACTCCTCAGTAGATACTTTTCTGTTGCAGTGCAACTCCTAATATATTCACATCTGATTTCGATGCTTTATCATTGGCTTAAAAAATAGAGAATGGGTTCTTTGAGATGCTTGAAGCTTAGAGTATCTTTGGGATGTTGGGAGATTAATGCAAAAAGTTTATAAGGATGTAAAGTAAACTTTACGTAAAGGAAACTTTACATGGTGGGAGTGATGAAGGAGAAGAAAATGTTATTACCTGCGCTCCTCGCGGTTGTAGCTCTTGGCTGGATAGTGGGATGGGTCACGAACTCAGGAAAAAGTGAGCTCTCTTTAATTGCTTTTGCTTTGACTGCAATTTTCGTTAACCTCTACTTCTCGTACCTTGAGAAGAAGGGCTTTATTCTCGAAGACGAAAGAACCCTGAGAATAAACGAAATTGCATCTAGAAGAACCCTTCAGATAACGAGCATAAGCCTTGCCGTTGCCATGCTCTTGCTGTCGGGAAAACTCTCGGACCCAAAGATGGAAGGTGCCTTCCTAACGGCCGGCCTCGTGCTGGCGGTCATGTTGACGCTTCATCTCCTCTTCAGACACTACTATTCGAGGGTGATCTGAGTGAAGAACCGCCTGCGCGAGCTGAGGGAGTTGAAGGGCCTTACACAGGAAGATTTAGCCAAGACATTAGGTGTCACGAGGCAGACCATCATAGCCATCGAGAAGGGGAAATACGATCCATCGCTGAGGTTAGCATTCAAAATAGCGAAGTTTTTTAAAGTTAAGATTGAAGACATATTCATATACGAGGATCAATAAAATTCTAAACCACTGGAGGTGGAAAATTGTCAGCCGTAAAAGTTGAAGCTCTTGAAAAGGATTATGGTAAAGTCAAAGCCCTTAGGGGGATAAGCTTTGAGATAAAGGAGGGCGAGATATTCGGGCTTATAGGCCCAAATGGTGCTGGAAAGAGCACAACTCTCAAGATTCTGGCAACCTTATTGACGCCAACGGGAGGAAGAGCGGAAGTTTTTGGTCATGATGTCGTTAAAGACGGGGATGAGGTTAGAAAACTCATAAGCTACCTCCCAGAGGAAGCGGGTGCATATAAAAATCTTAAGGGGATTGAGTACCTTCAGTTTATGGCAAAACTTTATGCAAAGACTGGAAAGAGTTATGAAGAGATGCTAGAAGTTGGTGTTAAGCTGAGCGGACTTGGAGATAGGTTAAACGATAAAATATCCACTTATTCCAAGGGTATGACGAGAAAACTCTTGCTTGCTAGAGCTTTGATGGTTGAACCCAAGCTAGCTATCTTAGATGAGCCTGCAAGTGGACTGGACATAATCAACGCTTATTCAATAAGACAAACAATAAAGCAGTTTGCAAGAGAGAAAGGAGTAACATTTCTGGTCTCGAGTCATAATATGCTTGAAGTTGAATTTCTTTGCGATAGGGTAGCACTAATTAACAAAGGAGTAATCGTGGAAATCGGAACTCCAAAGGAACTTAAGGAGAAATATGAGGCAGAAAATCTTGAGGAGGTCTTTATGTCCATAGTCGGAAGACAGCAGAAAGTGGAGGTGTTTGGATGAGCGATTTCTGGATAATTGTTAAGAAAGAACTCAGGGATCTTTTAAGGGATAAAGGATTAATATTTGGAATAATCGTCGTTCCTCTCATACTTTATCCTGCATTAGGTCAAATGATGCAAATAGGTTTTCAACAGGCCCAAGAAGAGACTAAAATAGTTCTTGTGAATTTTGATGAGGGTGATTACGGTAATTTGCTTATAAAAACTCTGGAAGCAGCTCCTAATGTTACGGTTACTATAATAGAGGCCTTGAATTTAGACGAAGCTCTCAAAAAAGCACAAGAAGAGGATTACAACATGATAGTAGTTATTTCAAAGAATTTCTCTAAATCGATAGAGAGCAATCAAAAAGCTCAAGTTGAGATTTATGGGATAGTAAAGGGCATAAGTGGAGGAATGCGAGAATCGATTAGCGAAGGTAGAGTTAATGCCATTTTAACTGTCATTAATGATTATCTTGCAAAATTGAAGATCCAGCAGAATATGGAAGGAGATCCAGAGGCTATTTTGAGACCAATAGATGCAAGGAGCTATACTGTAATTAGAGGTCGCATTGTTCCTGTTCCACCTTCTCTAGTGGCGAGCCTTATAACCTCACAATCATTTTCCATGCCAATCGTAATATTCATAATGATAATAATGGTTGCCCAGATGTCGGCAGGAAGTATGGCAATGGAGAAGGAAAACAAAACTCTTGAAACCCTGCTCACCCTACCTGTGAAAAGAATAACGATTGTTGCCGGAAAAATGGTTGGGACGGCTATCATAGGAATAATAGCGGCAGTAACTTATATGATAGGCATGAGAAGCTATCTTGGTAACATGATATCTTCATCCGGCGAGATTGGAATTTCTCTAGAAGACCTAGGCTTGACAGTTACTCCTCAAGGAGCGGCGCTTTTTGTCCTTATAATGTTCCTTGCAATCACGTTCGCATTAAGCTTTGCAATGTTGCTTGCAGTCTTTGCAGAGGACACAAAAAGTGCAAACGCCGTGGTGAGCGCAGGGATAATGCCCCTAGCCTTTCCCACCTTTATACTCATGTTTGCGGATATAGAGACTCTCCCTCTGGCTATCAAATATCTCCTACTTGCACTACCGTTTAGCCATCCAATATTGGCTTCAAGAGCTATGCTGATGGGCCAGTATTCCAGCATGTATGTTAGTGTTCTGTATCTGGGGATACTAAGCACAGTGACTTTGGTTATAACCGCAAGGTTCTTCACAACAGAAAAGCTCCTTACAGCAAAGCTTAGGTTCAGAAGGAAAAGATAATCTTCATTTTAATTTTTAGAGCAGTCCAGTAATTTGGAACAATTTGAATATCACAAGAGCTATTATGAGCGCGGTAGTAGGAGTAGCTATCCATCCAATGGCTATATCCTTTATAATTCCTTTTTCCACTTTCATCCCACTTGCAATCCCAACACCTATAACTCCTCCCACTATGGCTTGGCTTGAACTTACAGGAAGACCGAAGATATTTGCTAAACTAACTGCTATGGCTGAGCCAAACTGGGCCGAGAATGCAGATATAGGCCCTAAAGACGTTATCTTTTTACCCACAGTGTATATAACAGCATAACTAAAGGTAAACGCTCCAAGGGCCAAACTGAGAGCGCCAAACATTCCAGCAGTTTTAGGGTCAAAGAACCCGGCTCCGACTAAGGGACCTGTTGCGTTTGCAACTTCATTGGCTCCGAAATTAAAAGCCATGTAAGAGCCTCCAAGAACAGCAAGCCATTTATAAAGAAATTCAATTCTTCCTAGGCTCTTTATATCATTAACAAGTTTTCCATAGAATTTAAACAGAATAAGGGCAAAAAGTGCTGCTAAGATTGGAGAAAATACCCAAGCACCAGCAATTTTAACAAGTGTTTCCCATTTTATAGGGGCATTAGTTGCTATTCCTATTCCCACAACTCCCCCCACAATTGATTGAGTCGTTGAGACGGGAAGCCCTTTAATGGTAGCTATCGTTACCCATGTTCCCGCAGCAAGAAGAGCTATTATTGCGAGTTCTAATGACAAGTACTCTGGAGGGACAATGCCTTTTCCTATGGTTTTCATGACTTTTGATCCTTTTAAATAAGCTCCAAGCACCACGAATATTGTGATGGTAAGGGTTGCCTGTCGGAAACTCAATAGGCCTGCACCTACAGCAGTGCCCATGGCATTCGCACTATCATTGGCTCCAATGTTCCAAGCAATGTAAAAGCCTATTGCGATTGCTGCTAAGATCAGTGTCTCCATAGGGTCCCACCTCTTGCTCATTATGTAGTCTGTATGGTTATTTTAAATTAAAAAGTTAGCTTTCTCGTCACTTGGGGTTTTTGATAATTTTAGTCATTATAGAAAAGATGGAGGAATTAATCTTCTTTACAAATATAAAGACAGATTTTGTGTCTTTTGGTGTATTAGTTTATTCATTAAACATATAAATTGTTCACTTTTACTCAAAGACATATGTCGAAAATGACCTCTTGTCATACCGAAAACTAAATAAATGCGATGACCAAAATGATAATGATAAAACTTGGGAGGAAGAGATGATGATAGAGATTCGTTTTCACGGTAGGGGTGGACAAGGTGCAGTTACAGCTGCAAACATCTTGGCAGAGGGAGCATTCTTAGAAGGCAAATATGTACAGGCATTTCCATTCTTTGGGGTTGAAAGAAGAGGAGCTCCAGTTACAGCATTTACAAGAATAGATGAAAAGCCTATTAGAATTAAGACCCAAATCTATGAGCCAGATGTAGTGGTTGTTCTTGATCCTTCCCTCTTGGACACAGTTGATGTAACTGCTGGTCTTAAGGAGGGTGGACTGGTAATTGTAAACACTGAAAAGACCAAGGAAGAGGTCCTTGAGAAACTTAAAAAGAAACCAGCTAAGTTGGCCCTTGTTGATGCTACTACAATAGCTTTAGAGATTCTCGGATTGCCAATTACAAACACTTCAATCCTCGGTGCAGTTGCAAAGGCCACGGGAATTGTTAAGATTGAAAGTGTAGAAGAGGCTATCAAAGAGGCATTCTCTGGAGAGCTTGGAGAAAAGAACGCTAAGGCTGCAAGAGAAGCTTTCGAAAAGACTGTTGTTTATGAACTTTGATTTTTCCTTCCTTTAAAATCCATTTAAGGGGTGAATTATCTTGAATACTCTATTCAGGGAGAAGAAGGCAAATGCAAAAAAAATCATGTTTAAATCTATTGATGAATATCCAGAAGCACCAATAACACTTGGAACTACACTTTCAAATTTCACTGGAGACTGGAGAAATTTCATGCCAGTTGTAGATGAAAGTAAATGTATAAAGTGCTATATTTGCTGGAAGTTCTGTCCAGAGCCAGCAATTTACATTAAGGAAGATGGATACGTTGCAGTAGACTATGACTACTGTAAGGGTTGTGGAATTTGTGCAAATGAATGTCCAACCAAGGCAATAAGCATGGTAAGGGAAGAAAAGTGAGGTGATACAATGCCTAAGAAAGTTATAAGTGGTAATTATGCGGCTGCTTATGCTGCCAAACATGCAAGAGTTGAGGTTGTAGCCGCTTATCCCATTACACCTCAAACTTCAATCATTGAGAAGATAGCTGAGTTTATAGCTAATGGAGAAGTTGAGAATCTTGAATATGTGCCAGTTGAGAGTGAACATTCTGCAATGGCTGCTTGTATAGGGGCATCAGCTGCTGGAGCAAGAACTTTCACAGCTACATCAGCCCAGGGTCTTGCTTTAATGCACGAGATGCTTCACTGGGCCGCTGGAGCAAGACTTCCAGTGGTTATGGTTGATGTTAACAGAGCAATGGCACCACCATGGAGCGTTTGGGATGACCAGACTGATTCTCTAGCCCAAAGAGACACCGGATGGCTTCAATTCTATGCTGAAAATAATCAGGAAGTATATGATGGTGTTTTAATGGCATTCAAAATTGGCGAACATGAGAAGGTTAATCTTCCAGTGATGGTTATTGAAAGTGCCTTTATTCTTAGTCACACTTATGATATAGTTGACATGCTAGAGCAGGAAGAGGTAGATGAGTTCCTTCCACCAAGAAAGCCACTATATTCATTGACAGACTTTGATAACCCATTCTCCATTGGTGCATTAGGGACGCCCGCTGACTATTATGAATTTAGGTATAAAATTGCAAAAGCCATGGAAGAAGCCAAGAAAATCATCAAAGAAGTGGGCAAAGAATTTGGAGAGAAATTTGGAAGAGATTACAGTCAAATGATAGAACTCTATAAGACTGAGGACGCTGATATAGTCTTCATGGGAATGGGTTCACTTATGGGTACAGTAAAAGAGGCTGTTGATATCTTTAGAAGTGAAGGATACAAAGTTGGTGCTGCAAAAGTAAGGTGGTTCAGGCCATTCCCAAGAGAAGAGCTTTATGAACTAGCCAAGAGTGTAGAAGGAATCGCAGTGCTTGATAGGAACTTCTCATTCGGACAGGAGGGAATTCTCTTCAATGAAGCTAAAGGTATTCTCTACAACACTGACGCAAACCCAATAATGAAGAACTACATCGTTGGTCTTGGGGGAAGAGACTTAACAGTAAACGATGTGAGAAAAATTGCTAGCAACATGAAAAAGATAATTGAAAAGGGTGAGCTTGATAAAGAAATTGACTGGTACCATTTGAAGAGGTGAAAACGATGGAAATTCCTGCTGATGTGAAAAAGAAGTTAACAATTCCTGCTGAAGAGCACTTTTATGCTGGACACACAGCTTGTCAAGGATGTGGTGCAGCTCTGGGATTGAGATACGTCCTTAAGGCATATGGAAATAAGACAATATTTACAATTCCGGCCTGTTGCTCAACAATCATAGCTGGGCCATGGCCTTACTCCGCTTTCAACGCTCCCCTATTCCACACAGCTTTTGAAACCACAGGTGCAGTAATAGGTGGAATTGAAGCTGCTCTGAAAGCAAAAGGATATAAAGTTAAGGGCGAAGATGGTGTAATGGTCGTTGGATGGGCTGGAGATGGTGGTACAGCAGATATTGGTCTCCAAGCATTAAGTGGGTTCCTTGAGAGAGGTCACGATGGATTGTACATCATGTATGATAATGAGGCTTACATGAATACTGGTATTCAGAGGTCTTCATCAACACCATACGGAGCATGGACAACTAATACTCCTGGCGGAAAGAAGCGTTTCCTTGAGAGAAAGCCAAAGAAGAAGGTTATTGATATAGTTATAGCCCACAAGCCAGCTTATGCTGCAACTGCGAGCGTTGCATACCCAGAAGATTTTATGAGAAAGCTCAAAAAGGCTAAGACAATTAAAGGCCCTTCATTCATTCAGCTCTTTGCACCTTGTCCAACAGGATGGAGAAGCCCAACAGACAAAACGATTGAACTTGCTCGCTTAGCAGTCCAGACAGCATACTTCCCACTCTTCGAATACGAAAACGGAAAGTACAAGCTAAACATGCCTTCGCCCAAGAAAGAGCCAAAGCCTCTTGAAGAGTACCTCAAGCTCCAAGGAAGATTTAAGTACATGACAAAGGAAGACATGGAAATACTCCAAGAGTGGGTGCTTAGGGAATGGGAAGAGCTTAAGAAGAAGGCCGAGATCTTCGGCTGATTTTTAGATTTTTTATAAAAAGATTTGGGGGAAATAGAGTGTAAGTCATTTGAGGTGGTATGTATGGCGGAAAATCCATTCAAAGCTGATATTGAGAAAGTCCAAAAGGAATATAGTGAAAAGATGACAACAGGTGCAATAGTTTACATTCCCGGAAGTAGCGTTGTTAACAAGACAGGTGGATGGAGAGTTTTCATGCCCAAGTTTGACAAAGACAAGTGTATTAGATGTTTCATATGCTATACACTCTGTCCAGAACCTGCTATATATTTGGATGAAGAGAGTTATCCAGTTTTTGATTACGACTACTGTAAGGGTTGTGGAATTTGTGCAAATGAATGTCCAACCAAGGCAATTGAAATGGTTAGAGAAACCAAATGAGGTGGTATAAATGCCAATGAGAAAGGTTATGAAAGGTAATGAAGCCGCTGCATGGGCAGCAAAACTTGCAAAGCCTAAGGTCGTAGCTGCATTCCCTATTACGCCATCAACTCTCGTTCCTGAGAAGATTAGTGAATTTGTTGCTGATGGAGAAATGGATGCTGAGTTTATAAAAGTTGAAAGTGAGCATTCAGCAATTTCTGCATGTGTTGGTGCAAGTGCTGCTGGAGTGAGAGCTTTTACAGCAACAGCTTCCCAAGGTTTGGCCTTAATGCATGAGGTCCTTTTCATTGCAGCTGGAATGAGGCTTCCAATTGTTATGGCGATTGGTAACAGATCGTTGAGTGCCCCAATTAATATTTGGAATGACTGGCAAGACACAATAAGTGAGAGAGACACCGGATGGATGCAGTTCTATGCTGAAAATAACCAAGAAGCACTAGATTTGATATTGATAGCCTTCAAAGTTGCAGAAGATGAACGCGTTTTGCTTCCAGCTATGGTTGGATTTGACGCATTCATATTGACCCACACAGTTGAGCCAGTTGAAATACCGGATCAAGAGGTAGTTGATGAGTTCCTTGGGGAATATGTACCAAAACATGCTTACTTCGATCCAGCTAAGCCAATTACTCAAGGTGCTCTTGGGTTCCCAGCTCACTATATGGAAGCAAGGTTCACCGTTTGGGAAGCTATGGAGAACGCGAGACAAGTAATTGCAGAGGCATTTGACGAGTTTGAGAAGAAGTTCGGAAGAAGATACCACATGATTGAGGAGTACAAGACTGATGATGCTGAGATAATTCTTCTCACAATGGGTTCACTCGCTGGAACACTCAAGGAGTTCATTGATAAGAAGAGAGAAGAGGGATTAAAGATCGGTGCAGCGAAGATGACCGTTTACAGGCCATTCCCAATTGAGGAGTTCAGGGCATTAGCAAAGAAAGCAAAGGTCTTGGCAATTCTTGAGAAGGATATAAGCTTTGGAATTGGTGGAGCAGTATTTGCAGATGCAGGTAGAGCTCTTGTAAATGAGAAAGAGAAACCAATATTGCTTGACTTTATCATTGGCCTTGGAGGAAGAGATGTCACCTTTGAAAACCTTGAAGATGTTGTCGAGATTTCAAAGAAGGCACTTGATGGAGAGAAAGTTGAAGAAGTCAACTGGATAGGATTGAGGAAGGAGATTTTGTGAGGTGATTACGATGGCAGTTAGAAAGCCCCCTATCACAACTCGCGAATACTGGGCACCGGGTCATGCCGCATGCGCTGGATGTGGCCCTGCTATAGTGATGAAGCTTGCCACAAAGGCATTTAGTGAGGCTATGGAAGAAAAATATGGTGATCCAAACGCATTTGCTATTGCCCAAGCCACAGGATGTATGGAAGTTGTTTCTGCTGTATTCCCATATACAGCTTGGAAAGCCCCATGGATTCACGTGGCATTTGAAAACGCTGCAGCTGCGGCAAGTGGTGTTGAAGCCGCATGGAAGAAACTTGGTAGAAAAGGAAAGATTCTTGCAATTGGTGGAGATGGTGGTACAGCAGACATAGGTCTCCAAGCCCTTTCAGGAATGCTTGAGAGGAGACACAATGTAGTTTATCTTATGTATGATAATGAGGCTTACATGAATACTGGCATTCAGAGGTCTTCATCAACACCATACGGAGCATGGACAACCACGTCACCTCCAGGAAAGTACTCAATTGGCGAAGACAAGCCAAAGAAGTGGGTTGCTCTTATAGCTGCGGCTCATCAAGTCCCATATGTGGCCACTGCAAGCATTGGAGACCCATATGATTTCTACAGGAAGATGAAGAAAGCTGCAAGTGTTGATGGCCCGGCATTTGTTCAAGTATTAGCTCCATGTGTTCCAGGATGGAGGACTCCGCCAGAGAAAACTGTCGAAATTGCAAAACTAGCAATTGAAAGTGGTTTGTGGCCATTATTTGAGATTGAAAATGGTGATTTCTACAACATAAAGTTCCAGAGATTCCCGAAAGATGGAAAGTTCAAGAAACCAATTGAGGATTACCTCAAAATCCAAGGCAGATTTAAGCACCTTTTCAAGAGGCCAGAAGCCATCCAAGAGCTCAAGAACCAGATTAAAGAGGTATGGAGAATACTTGGCAAAGAAGTTGAACTTCTTTGAGCTTTTTCTTTTTGTTATTCATTTTTGTATAACACTGTATATTTTATGGACAAAGCTTATAAGAGTGAGAACCTTTTCTTAGATTAACCTAAAATTTGAGGTGATAAAAAATGACGATAAAAACTCCACCGAGTATTAATGTCCCGGGATTGGGCGTGGATCCACTTACACAAAGAATAAAAGAAAAGGCGAAGCAATGGAAATATAAGATTGCAGTTTTAAGCGGAAAAGGTGGTGTAGGCAAGTCCACAGTAGCAGTAAATCTTGCAGCGGCCCTTGCAAAGCAGGGATATTTTGTAGGAGTTCTTGATGCTGATGTTCATGGACCTAATGTGGCCAAGATGCTTGGTGTAGACAAAGCTGAAGTTTTAGCTGAAAAACTTGAAGATGGTCATTTTGAAATGATACCTCCCATGAACGACTTTTTAGGTCAGACAACCCCTATTAAAGTCATGAGTATGGGGTTCATGGTTCCTGAGGATCAACCCATTATATGGAGAGGGGCATTGGTTACAAAGGCCATTAAACAGCTTCTTGGAGATGTTAAGTGGGGTAATTTAGATTTCATGATAATAGATTTTCCACCTGGGACTGGTGATCAAATTTTGACTGTTACTCAGACTTTAAACTTGGAAGCAGCAATAATAGTTACCACCCCTCAGGAAGTTGCTTTACTTGATACTGGCAAAGCAGTTAACATGATGAAGCAAATGCAGGTTCCGTATGTAGCAGTCATTGAGAACATGAGTTACCTTATATGTCCGCATTGTGGGAATAAAATTGATCTCTTTGGAGAAGGCGGTGGAGAGAAACTCGCAGAAAAGGAAGGAGTCGACTTCATTGGGAAAGTCCCCATTGATCCCAAGGCAAGAGAAGCAAGTGACAATGGAGTACCCATAGTGCTTTATGAAGATACTTCAGCAGCAAGGGCATTTATGGAAATTGCCAAAAACCTTGTTAAAAAACTTGAAGAAAGAGCAAAAAGCGAGTAAAATTGGGTTTTTGCTCTTTAATTTTCATTGCTGCTAAGTCTTCCTTGGTGGAAACGGGGGATACAGCAGGGAGGGGAGATAGAAAGCCTTATCCTTTGAAAGCCCCGCTATTCACGGTGGGGGGCATATCACAATGAGCCTAAAGCTTGAGGGCAAAACTTAAATCCTTTTATTTTTATTTATTCCTTGACAGGGTTGTGAAGGTGGTATACTCTGATTTGGTGACGTAAATGAAAAAGATTTTACTAATCTTACTAATGATGCTGATGTTCCAGCCGGTTTTAGCGGCAGAGTTAGACTTTTATCCAAATGAAAAAGCTTTTGAAAGTTTTCTTGATAATGGAAGGAGTTACCATGTACTTCCAGGTGAAAGTGAATATTCTAAGGCTTGGGCCAAATATTTGGATGAAAAACTCTCGAGATTCAAGGAAAAGGGTGAAGATACGATTGTTCTTGTAGGAAACGTGTATGAAAACTCAAAAATGATGGAATTCTGGCATTTAACGGGTCTTCCTTATGAAGCTTCACTGAAACCTTCAGTAATTGTTCTTGATAATGTGGTGTTTTTCACTGGAAGTGAGGAGAATATGTATTTGATTGAAAGGGCCTTCTCTCAAAAATACGCCTTTAGAACTCAGGAAGTATATGGGAGTTTTTTGATTGGTATTTTGCTAGTGATTTTATTTACTTTCATTTTCTCAAAAAATGGCGTCTACACTCATTTTTTCTATATTTCAACAGTAGCTCTCATTGTTCTTTGGTTTTTTAATTCCAATTTGTTTATGATTGATGAAGGATTTTTAAGATCAACGTTTCAAGATGCTTTATTGGGTAAGGAGAGGACCCCTTTAACATGGGTTTTTGGCCTCTATTTCAGTATCTACTCTCCCAGTGAAGAGGCCCTTTTTATCCTTCATTTATTCTTGTTATTCTTGATTGCAACTTTATTATTTTTTATTGCTCCAAAGTCATACAGGGAACTTGGTTTTCTGGTTTTCGGCCTTACTTTCGCATCCCCTACTTTTCGACACTCCCTTGAGAATTTTAATGAATCTCTATTTGAGGTATTTATCCTTGTAATTGTGTTGGGAATAATTTTGAATGCAATGTTTACTGAAGAAACCACTAAATCAATAAAACGAACCGGGGTTTTATCGTTTATCACCATTTTTGGGGCTTTAATACGGCCTTATTTTGTTTTAATACCTTTTTTCATGTTTTTGGCATTTCCGACAAAATCTATGAGGAACTACTTATACTTAGGTCTCACGGTAATTGGGCTTCTTGTTGGAAGTCTTTACTTCAAAATACCTTTTCCTAAATGGCCATTAGATGCGAACTTTGATTATTTAATACTGTTTGTAAAAGAGGCCTTTATCCAGCTCATTTTAATCATTTATGTCGTATTTAATTTTAAAACATTGATAATGAGGATGAGAGGGGGTAAAGCCCTTCTATTTTATTTATTCCTCAGTTTGTTGGTTTTATTGCCTGTTATTCCAGAAATCTTTCCGGCCCTTATTTTGGTATCATCAGGTCTTGTCGTACGTTTAATCCTTCTTTTCCAAGCCTCTTCCTTAGGAGGAGAGGCTAATCTGCAGGAACTCTAATTTTATTAAAAAGTAAGAAGAAAGTTATTCAGAGAATTTAATTGCACCAAAAGTGGCTGACCTCACATAGGGCCCAATCTCTTTTATTATCCCTGGGGCTTGAGTGCCTTTTTTAAGAATCAACAAAGTTTCCATCAATCCAAGCTCCTCCAGGCGTATAACATCCCTGGAATGCCCTGTTTCTAGAAGGGCCTTTTCAATATTCTCACTTATAGTGCCGGTGACGAAAATTTTATCGTGACCATCGCTCAACCATTTCTCTATTCTCTTAATCTGCTCTTCTGTAAATTCTGCTTCGACTTCTCTTGTGCCAAACTCTACTTTTTTTATCTTAATTTCAATAGGAAGGTAGTCTACCCATCCAAATTCTCTTATCATCTGTCGAACTGGTTTTTCCCCAAATATGGATTTAAGATAATAAAGAGGAATGAGGGCATCTTTTGGAGTAGGTGAAAAGACACCTATATCTGTATATACTCCATATCCAACTTTTCCTAGATCTATAAAGCGTCCTTTATATGTCTCCCCTTCTTTAATGCTGTTTAACTTATATGGAACTTCTCCAAATTCTTCTCTAATGAGATTTGTGGAAATTTCCGTATCTTCTCCCTCGAGTGTTATTTTTACCCATTGCTTTTGAGTTATTCCTATTTTCCAAGAAACTTCTAAATCTCCAATAAGAGAATCTAGTTTTTTATCAAGTTTCTGAAAACCACTTCGATCTCCGTAAATTTTCTCAAGAATAATTATTTCCATATTATCATCCCCGCAGTTCATTAGTACTTAAAAATCAAGCTTTAATTCCGAGTTCTTTTTCAAGTTTCTTTATTCTTTCTTGAAGTTCTTTCACAACTTCGCTGTTATCATATTGCATAAGCATTTCTCCACATAAGGGACATCTGAATTCATATTCCATGGCCTCATCAAAAGTCAACCTCGGATGACTTGGAGTTCCACAATGATAGTAGATTTCTTTAGTTTCCTCTTCAAGGGCTTCTTTGAGTTTCTTTAGCTCTTGCATTTTTTTGCTTCTTATTATATCTGATAACCTTTTTGTTTCGAGATGCCAGTAATAGTAATACCATCCTGTATCCTTGTCTCTAGTTCTCCTAAACTCTGCCAACTGATTATCATAGAGGGAATACAAAATTTTACGTACTGTGTTTACTCTTATCCCCGTTATCTCTGCGAGCTCTTCATCAGTAGCTTCGACTTTCTTCTCTAGGGCTTTAATTACTTCTTTAGCTTCTTCCCCTCCAATTTCCTCCACGAACTTTAGGAGTTCCTTGTTTTTTCTTCTTGCCATTGTTAAACCCTCCAAATTAATGAGTTTTAATTTAAGAATTGGTTTTTATGCCTCTTTTGGTAATTCTACTTATATAATTATGAGTCTAATCCTATATATAGATTTTTGTCGAAAAGAGGGGGTTAGTGTATAAAAAAGAGCATCAATTTAATCGGTAAAATATTCATCAACAAGCTCTTTTGCTGAAGGTTTGTAAAGTTCCAGAATTTTGATATTTTCTATAACATTTCCTTCTCTAAGGGTGAGCTTGACTTTCCCACCATACACCTGTAAGTCAAGAAGGCCATAAATAGCATCCTCAGCTTCGAGG